>NZ_LT559262.1:1317431-1646789 GCF_900083545.1 Alistipes provencensis
AACTCCGAGGTCATCGTCATGCCCGATTCCCGGGTGTCGTACAACCGTTTCACATGGCTTTTCAACCGCCGGGTCCGGCTCGAGGGCGAGGCCGTGTTCTCCGTCACGCACGGGCCCCGCTTCAGCGTGGGAACCCGTCAGGGCGAGGTCGTCGTTCTGGGAACGCGCTTCCGTGTGAAGCAGCAGGAATACGACCTGCTGGTCGTGTGCTACGAAGGATCGGTGCGGGTCGTCGTTCCCGTCGGGGAACTGGTGCTGCAACCCGGCCAGAAAGTCCTTTACGACTCGGCCGGCGTCCGGCTTTCGGACATTGCCGAGCCGCTGCCGCCCGTCCTGTCGTTCAATGCCGTTCCGCTCGAAGAGGTCATCCGGAGCATCGAAGAGATCTTCGGCGTCTCGGTGACCGGGCAGGAACCCTATGAAACCATCGTATTCACCGGGTTTATCACCACCTCCGATCTGAACGAGACGCTCGAGGCCGTTTTCCGGGCCTGCGGCATCCCGTATCAGGTTTCCGGAAATGAAATATCGTTGAGGTGATGAAGCGCTTGTTATGCACGCTCGCGCTCGTGATCGTTTCGGGTGCGTCGGGCTTCGCCTTGTCTGCGCAGCCCGTGAACCTTACCGGCCTGCTGGAACGGCTCTCGGTCGAGCGGAATGTCCACATCGCCTTCAGCCACATGCTGACCAATCCCGTCGTCGTGCGGGACCCTTCGCCGGAGGGGGACGTTCCCGCCGTGCTGGAACGCTGGCTCGACGGCACGGACCTGCGCTTCAAACACTTGGGTGAAAACTATTATATATATAGGAAGTACCGGCGGGATACTTTGCCCGAGGTCTCGACCGCACCCGTTTCCATGCCTGTTCCGGTGTCCGATCCGCTGCCGGCCGTCGAGCCCTTTCCGCTCCCGCAGTCTGTGGTGAAGCTATTCCACGAACCCATTCGGACGGCCTCCGTGCCGTTTTCCGCTCCGCAGTCCTTCCTCGGACCCGTCCGGCTGGAACCGGTCCGGATTCTGCGTCCTGTGGCCGACTTGCCGGCGCCCGGAAGCGGGTATCTGCCGACATGGGCGGTCAAGACCAATCTGCTGTACGATGCGACCCGGACACTTAACCTCGGCATGGAGTTCGGCCTTGCGCGCCGGTGGACGCTGGATGTTTCGGGAAATTACAATCCGTGGACCTTTTCGGAGAACCGGAAGATGAAGCATTGGCTCGTCCAGCCGGAGGCCCGCTGGTGGAGCTGTACTCGTTTTTCGGGACACTTCGTGGGGTTTCACGCACACGGCGGCGGATACAACTGGGGCGGGATGCTGCCGTGGGGAATCCGTCCGGGCGAGGGGCTCCGCAACCACCGCTATCAGGGCTGGCTTGCCGGCGCGGGCGTGAGCTACGGCTACCATTGGGCGCTGGGTAACCGCTGGGGCCTCGAGGCGACGGTCGGTGTGGGTTATGCCTATCTCGATTACGACGAATACCCGTGCGAACGCTGCGGCCGGAAAACGGGCAGCGCCACCGAACATTATTTCGGTCCCACCAAGGCGGGTATCACGCTGATTTTCATGATTAAATAAATTTCTCCCCGAATCTGCGCAGAAAATAGTCGAAAAATCCTTGGGACAAAACCGGGATTAGGGTCTCTTTACTTACAGAGCGACTTCCCTGATGAATTTTTGGAATAAAATCGGAACCGAGAAGACGGTTCCCGAGGTATGCGCTCGCATGTGGGATAGAAGACGCATAAATACAATACGAGAAAAAGATGAGAAAAGCTTTGATGCTGGTCCTTGTGACGATATGCTTCGGCTGTTACGGGGCGTATGCTCAGAAAGCGGCGGTCAAGACCAACCTGCTTTACGACGCGACCTCGACGCTGAATCTGGGCGTGGAGTTCGGCCTTGCGCGCCGGTGGACGCTGGACGTCTCGGGGAACTACAATCCGTGGACCTTTTCGGAGAACCGGAAGATGAAACACTGGCTCGTCCAGCCGGAGGTTCGCTGGTGGAGTTGTACCCGTTTTTCGGGCCACTTCGTCGGACTGCACGCGCTCGGCGGCGGATACAACTGGGGCGGGATGCTGCCTTGGGGCTTCAACACGGGCAAAATGTTCGGTTCGGTCCGCAACGAAAATATCCGGAACCACCGCTACGAAGGCTGGCTCGTCGGCGCGGGCGTGAGCTACGGCTACCATTGGGTGCTGGGCAACCGCTGGGGCCTCGAGGCGACGGTCGGCGTGGGCTATGCCTACCTCGATTACGACAAATATCCGTGCGCCAAGTGCGGCCGGAAGATCGGCAGCGAGACGCAGCACTATTTCGGCCCCACCAAGGCGGGTATCACCCTGATATTCATGATTAAATAAATTGGAGTTTCCGACTATGAAAAAAATACGCATGATCTTGTTGGCGGCATGTCCGGCGCTGGCCTTTCCCTTTGCAGACGGCATGGCCCAGATGCGGCAGGGCAATGTCACCGTGCAGGTGAACGAACTTGCCCAGCGCGGCGATTCGCTCTACGTCGATATGGCCGTGACGACCCGGGGACGGAACGTCCCTTCGCGGATGAGCGCGGATTTCACACCGGTGCTCGCCTCCGGAGAGCATTCGCTGGCCCTGCCCGCCGTTTCGCTCATGGGGCGCAACAGCTACAAGAACCACCGCCGCGCACTGGCGCTGATGAGCGAGAAGGAGCGTGCGGCCTATGAAAAATCGGCTCCGTATTATGTGGTGCCGGATTATAAAGGCGACAGCCGGATGGACTACCGTCTGGCGCTGCCTTACGAGTCGTGGATGTCGTCGGCGCAGTTGAGCCTTCAGAAGAATGACTGCGGCTGCGGCAAATCCAGCGTTACGGACGTGCGCCTGCTGGCCGGCAAAGTGGATCTGGAGGAGGTGATCGTCATCGAGCGCTATCTTATCGAACCCCATCTTGCCTATATACAGCCCGAAGCCGAGGCGGTGAAGAGCCGTGCCGAGCAGGGCGAATCGTTCCTCGACTTTGCCGTCGGGAAGACCAACATCAACCCCGAATTCGGCCGCAACGCGACGGAACTGGAGAAGATCCGCCGGATGATCGATCTCGTGCAGGACGACAAGGATGTGACGATCAACCGTATCTCCATTACGGGCTACGCCTCTCCCGAGGGATCGCTGGCCATGAACGAACGCCTGTCCGAAGGCCGCGCGAAAGCGCTCCGGGACTATTTGCAGAGTCGTTACCCCTCGATTCCCGGGTCGCTCTATTCGGTCTACTTCGGCGGCGAGAACTGGGACGACCTCGTGAAGGCGCTCCAGACCTCCGACATGCCCGACCGGCAGGCCGTGCTCGACATCATCGACCGCTATTCGATCACCCAGGGCCGCGAGGCGAAGCTGATGGCCCTCAAGGGCGGCACTCCGTGGCGTTACATGCTCCGGGAGATGTTCCCCGCCCTGCGTAAGGTGACGGTCATGGTGGATTACAACGTGCGGAATTTCGATATCGAGGAGGCGAAGGCCGTAGTGAAGACCCGTCCCCAGAACCTGAGCCTGAACGAGCTCTATCTGGTCGCCAACACCTACGAACCGGGATCGGCGGATTTCAACAGCCTGTTTGAAACCGCCGTGCGGCTCTACCCCGAAAGCGCCGCTGCGACCGTCAATGCGGCGGTCTCGGCCCTCGAACGACGCGATTTCGTCGGCGCCGAGCGGTACCTGCGGAGCGTGAAGTCCCCGGACCGGATTCCCGAATGCGACAATGCATGGGGACTGCTGCTGATGCTGCGTGATCAGGATTACGACCGCGCCGGAGCCTATTTCGAAGCGGCGCAGGCCGCGGGCCTCGGGGCCGCACAGCAGAATCTTGCCGAGATCGCACGCCTGCGGAAGAATCTCGACCAGATCCGGGAAGCGGAGCTGAAGAACCGAAAATAAGAAGAAAGATTGCAGAATCAAATAGTTAGACGCCTTATTTATTATTAAATGTTCAAAATTATGAAGATGAAGACTTTGTTTGTTGCCGCTCTGGCAACAATGTCCATGGTTGCTTGCAACAAGGACGCCGAACCGACTGGAACCCCTGCCGGGAACGGCGGCGGCAAGACCAATTTCGCCGTGTCGCTTCCGGGCGCGCCGGATACCTACGCGGTCGAGGACCCGCAGGCGGGGGCTATCACGCCGTATTACGACAATGTGATGGTTTATCTGGCCGATGCCGGTGAGAATGTGGTGGGCTACGCATGGACCGATGCCGAGATCAAGGCGCGGGAGAAGCGTTTCGAGCAGATCACCGAACCGGTGGCCGTATTGGTTATCGTGAACTCGGGCAGCGCTGTGCTGCCGACCGGTTCGCTTTCGCTTGCCGCACTTAATAGCAGCATCGACGCCATCACGGTCGCCGATCAGAACAAAGCCGTCAAGACCCTTGCGGCCGAGGATTCGAAAGGCAACGCTGCCGGGACTTACGGTCCCATCCAGCAGGTGATGCTCTTTGGTCAGCAGGATACGTTCACGACGGAGACTCCCACCGACGGCCACACGCTGAAAAAAGCTGCCATAGAACTCAAGTCGATGGCGGCGCGTTTCGAGGTGGGCACCGTGAAGCCGGGCACCGGTCTGGACGCACTGACCGTCGAGGCCGTTTATCTCAACAACTTCTACCTCGACCACGGACGCCTCACCGCTCAGGAGTTCACTGAACTCACTTGGCCGACGGTGTACACCCCCGCATGGGCTACCGACGGCTACAATGCAGCCGTAACGTCCAACGCCGGAACCAAGGTCTATGCTTATCAGGTTCTCCTCGGCGATAAGATTCCCCATATCATCTACAAGGTGAGCGGTACGGTTTCGGCCGGTTACAAGCTCTCCGACGGTACGGGCGACATGGACAATCCGACTCCGTTCACCGACATGTACATCACCGTGAAAGGTTTCCGTGAGAACGGTTCGCTGCTTACGACTATCGAGGGTCACAAAATCTACAAAATGGGTCTGGCCGACGGCGGTATCGCAATTACCCCCGACAAGATCACGCCCGATCCCGAGAAGAACAAGATCGACCTGATCGTAGCTATCACGGTTGCCGAGTGGACATCGGCGAACGTTACCCCCGAATTTTAAGTTTTATTGAACAGCCCGGGGGAGGGAATCCTCCTCCGATTTTTTACTGAAAGTTTTATGAAAAAAATGTATAAAAGCCTTTGCCTCCTGACCGCGCTGGTCATGTTGGCAGCTTGTAACAAGGATGCCGAGCCGAACGGTTCGGCTGCCGTTGGTGCGAAGACCAATTTTGAAGTAGTCCTCCCGGGCGCCATGGAGACCTATGGAGTCGAGGACCCGCAGAGTGCAGGCGCGATCGTGCCGCTCTATAATGACGTTACGGTTTACTTGGTGGATGCCGGTAATAATTTTGTAGGCTATGCTTGGACCGATGCCGAGATCAAGGCAAGAAAGAAACAACTCACGCAGGTTAACGAGCCGGAAACCGTGCTGGTGATCGTGAACTCGGGAGTTACGATGCCGACCGGCTCCCTTTCGTATGCGACTGTTCAGAGTGCAGTTGCCTCGATTGCCGTAGCTACCCAGAATCAGGCGGCCAAGACTCTTGCTGCCGAGGATGCCAAAGGTAATGCCGCAGGTACTTACAATCCTGTCCAGCAGGTGACGCTCTATGGCGAGCAGGATACATTCACGACGGAGAGCGTTGTCGACGGCTATACGACGAAGAAGGCAGCCGTAGAACTCTCGTCACTGGTAGCGCGTCTGGAGCTGGGCACCGTGAAGCCGGGTGCTGGTCTGGATGCGCTGACCGTCGAGGCGGTCTATGTCAACAATTTCTACCTCAATGCTTTCGATGAATCAGCAATCCAGAACTTTACCGAGGGAACGTGGCCCGGGTCATTCACGCCTGCATGGGCTACCGATGGTTACAATGCTGCCGTGACCTCCAACGTGGGGACCAAAGCCTATGCTTATCAGCTTTTCGCTTTAGGCAGCCTGCTCATGCCCCATGTCATTTACAAGGTGAGCGGCACGGTTTCGGCCGGTTATAAGCTCGCTGACGGTACGGGCGATTTGGACACCCCGACGGCTTTCACCGATAAGTATATCACCGTGAAAGGATTCCGCGAAGGCGGTTCGCCGGTCGCATGGTTGCAGAACAACAAGATCTACAAGATGGGGCTGGAAGACGGCGGTATCGCAATTACGCCGGACAAGATCACCGATAAGCCCGAGAAGAACAAGATCGACCTGATCGTAGGCATCACGGTTGCCGACTGGACGTCGTCGAACGTCACCCCCGAGTTTTAAATTTTGTCGAATTACCCCGGGGAAGGTTCCCCTTTCCCGGGATTTATTGAATGATTTATGAAAGCAATCTATAAAAGTCTTTGTGTTCTGACGGCATTGGTCCTGCTGGCATCCTGCAGTAAGGATGCCGAACGGAACGGTGTGCCCGTCGATGGCGCCAAGACCAATTTCGAGGTATCGCTTCCGGGCGCGTTGGATACCTATGCGGTCGAGGATCCGCAGGCCGCGGGCCAGATCACGCCCTATTACGACAATGTGATCGTTTATTTGATGGATGCCGGAGGCAATGCGGTGGGTTATGCTTGGACCGACGAGGAGATCAAGGCGCGCACGAAGCGTTTCGAACAGGTCGCGCAACCTCGCAGGGCTTTTGTCTATGTGAATACGGGCAGCGTGTCCATGCCGATCGGGGAGACCCGGCAAGCCGATTTTTATGCGAAATCGGATGAACTGACCGTGGCTGATCAGAACAAGCCGGTCAAGACCCTTGCCGCGGCTGATGCCAAAGGCAATGCAGCCGGAGATTATCTCTCCGTGCAGCAGGTGACGCTCTTCGGGCATACGTCCGTCTTCTCGGATGTGGCTTCCGACGACGGCCATACGCTGAAAAAGGCCAACATAAGTCTCAAGTCGCTGACGGGGCGTTTCGAGGTCGGGACCGTAAAGGCCGGTATGGGACTGGACGCGCTGAATGTCGAGGCCGTTTACATCAATTATTTCCAGTATAACTGCGACGGAGTGTACGGCAACGGACAGGGCTTTTCCAGCCAGCGGTTCGGCGAGTCGACATGGCCCGAACCCTACACCCCCGCTTGGGCGACCGACGTTGCCGATGCGGGTGTAACTTCGGCGTCCGGTACGAAGGTTTATGCTTATCAGGTGTTCGAAAGCGATCTCGTTCCCCATATTGTCTACAAAGTGAGCGGTACGGTCTCGGCCGGTTACAAACTCTCCGACGGTACGGGCGACGCGGACAATCCGACCCCCTTTACGGGCAAATACATCACGGTAAAGGGGTTTAAAACGGTAACGCCCGTCGATCGTGTCCAGCCCCACCGGATTTATAAAATGGGTCTGGAGAACGGCGGTGTCGAAATCACCCCCGACAAGATCACCGACAAGCCTGAGAAGAGCAAGGTCGACCTGCTCGTAGCCATCACGGTTGCCGAGTGGACGACCGAGAACGTTACTCCCGAAATTTAAGTTTTGTCGAATTACCCCGGAGGGGGAGAACCGTCTTTCCCCTCCGGTTTTTACTAAAAAACGTTATCCATGAAAATACTGTCGAAAATCCTTTTTGCCATGGCCGCAGCCGCTTTGTCCGCAGGCTGTATTAACGAGGACATGAGCGATTGTCCGCCCCCGTTCAATGCCGAACTTACGTTCAGCTACCTCGGCGACGGTCAGGACGCGGCGATGTTCTCCCGAGCGATCGACGGAGTGACGCTGTTCGTTTTCGACAGGGCGGGCGGACAGAATGTCCTGCAGAAAACGATCGGCAAGGCCGACCTGAACCGGTTTCAGGGAACCCAGCTCTACCTGCCCGCGGGCGATTATCGGATCGTCTGCTGGGGCAATGCCTTCGACGACACGGAACTGCTTTCCGGCAGTCTCTCCGGAGGCCGCGTGCATGCGCCTGCGTATGGCGCCGGTGGCAGGATCGCCACCAACGATCACCTCTATTACGGTGATTACGACATAACGGTTCCGGCGGCCGCCAATGCGCCGGAGAAAGTGACGGGAGACATTCCGTTCAGGGGCGCGCATATCGACATGAATGTCTATGTCAAGGGCTTCGGCCAATCGTCCGACCCGGCTACATGGCCGGTGGTGGAGATCGGCAACCTGATGCCCCAATACGATATCCAGATGAACGCCGTACAGCCTTTCGGCACGACGTATCATCCCGTGGTGGCTTGGGACGGCGCGAAAAAGTCCATGTCCTCCGGTTTTCAGGTCCTGCGTTTCGCCGACGACAATCCGGTGACGGTCACCGTCCGCGAACCCGCGCCCGACAATACCGTCAAAGCGGTGGTCGACCTGCGCAAATACATGGCCGACAACAGCCTCACCGTGGACAACCTGCACGAAGCGGCGGTCGACATGCTGATCGAATTCACCGACCTCGGAATTTCGGTCACGGTCCCCGACTGGACCTCGACCGGCACGGAACCGGAAATTTAGCCTCCGGACTTAGTTAAAACCGAAAAAGCGATTGAGCGATGAGAAAATATACTGTTTTGCAAACCTTGGCCCTGATCCTTCTTTTGTCGGCCGTTTTCTACGGCTGTGCCAAAGACAGCACATATGGCGGCGATAAGACGGTGGATATGCAGCTTGCGCTGGATACCTATGCCGTCGGCGACGATCCCAACGCTTCGTCGGACAACGAGGAGCTGATCAAATCGGCGTGGGTTTATATTTTCAACGAGAACGGCGTGCTCGAGAATCCGGGCAAGACCGCCGTGCCGGTAGCCTCCTCGGGTGAAGCTGCCGACGGGAACGGCCGGCTGAACCATACATGGCGTGTCACCGTGGGGCCGAAGGACATCTATGTCCTGCTCAATGCCGGGCGTCTGACCCGCGAGGGCCGGGTCGTCGATCTCGACACATACAATCCCTTTTCGAAAGCCGAACTGGAGTCGCTGATAACCGATCCGACCGCCTTTGCAGCGGATTTTCCGGCATCCGGAAATGCCGGGATGCTGATGAGCGGAAAACTGGGCACGACCGTCTCGGCCGCCACTTCGCTGGTGTCGGTTCCCGTGGCCCGGCGCTATGCGCGCATCGACCTGAACCTGCGTCGTAAGGCCGACCTGACCGGAGCTGCCGTCGTCGTCAAGAGTACGACGCTCAAGAACCGCCGTGAAAAAGCCTATGTGCTGGCTCCCGTGACCGAAAGTACGGGTGACGACGTTGTGTACCTGAACGATCACGGGGACGTTGCGGTCGGAGCGAGCCTGACGGATTATACCGCCGTCACTTCGTTCTATACCATGCCGCGGACCGGCGCTTCGAAGGCCGCCTGTCTGGAGCTGGTGGTCGGCATCGAC
Organism: Alistipes provencensis; assembly: GCF_900083545.1. Taxonomy (NCBI): domain Bacteria; kingdom Pseudomonadati; phylum Bacteroidota; class Bacteroidia; order Bacteroidales; family Rikenellaceae; genus Alistipes; species Alistipes provencensis. The sequence goes on from NZ_LT559262.1 coordinate 1,326,775, forward strand.
GGCAGGGATTACACGCTGCCCGTCTATCTTAACCGCGGGGCGCTCGGGGGCGGTACGGGCAACAACGAGAACCTGCCGCTGGACATCTCCGCGAATAAGGTCTATAAGGTCGATGTCTCGATCGAGCGGCAGAGCTTCACGATCGCCATGGAGATTCTCGAATGGAATGAGACGTCGGTGAACGGCGACGTCAACGGTTCGTCGCTGGCGCTGGATTCCGTCGTTCTGGTGCGTGCAAGCCGCGAAACGCTCGTTCCGGTGCTCACCAAGGCCGATTCGGTCTATGCGAGGCTCACCAGTCAGGCCGTAAACGTCGGATATATCCTGCATGGTGCCGATGTCGACGGTGTGCTGGGCGTCAAGGCGGTCAACGGCAAAGCCGAAATTCCCATTACGGGACCTGCGGCCTATCCCGTCGGAACGATGTACGGCATGACGGTCATGGCCGGGAACATTCGCCGCAACGCCCTGCTCCGGGTCGACGGAACTCCGGTGCTGGAGGTTGCCGACGAAACGATTGAATTCCCCTATTCGGGTGGATACAAAAATTATCAGGTGACGAGCTGCATCGACCTCGGCGACGAGGCCGGAACGTTGGCCCGGGTACCCTGGACGGCCGAGTTTTCGCTCGACGACGGCAGTAGCTGGTCTTCGATCCAACCGACATGTATGCAGCAGTTTACCGCTTCGCATGCCGGCAGCACGGCTCCGGCTTCGTTTGGCGTAAGGCTTGAAATGACGCCCGGTGTTAACCGTTCGACGTCGAGCACGAACTTGCGGGAGGCCGATCCGGCAAACAACCTCGACCTTTCGATGGTCGACGGCAGCCGTAATACGGCCAACTGCTATCTGGTCAACGCATCCGGAACCTATACGTTCCCGCTGGTTTACGGCAACGCCGTCAAAGGCGGCGGGCCCAACATCTCAGCATACACCTCGACCCAAAGCGGTGAGAACATCCTGCCCCGGTTTGTCAACCACCTGGATAACGAGATCGATGATCCGTATATTTACCGGAATACGGATTGTGCGCCCGCCGACGCCATCGTTGTCTGGCAGGATGTGTCGGGATTGGTGCAGAACGTCGCCCTGACCGCCGACAAGCAAAATATTTCGTTCGAAGTGCCGCGTTCGACGATCCAACAGGGCAACACCATCGTCGCCGTGCGCGACACTGCGGGAAAGATTATGTGGAGCTGGCATATCTGGGTGACGGACTATGTACTGGGGACCGATGTGAAAAAGGTCACGAATTTCGGGGGTGTGCAATACGATTTTCTGCCCGTCAACCTGGGCTGGTGCGAGGGCAAGACGATCGACTACGACAGCCGCAAAATTCTGGTGCGGCTTACGCAGCCCACAACGGGACAGAACGTGGTTTTTGTACTCGATCAACTCTCCGGGACGGCAACCTTCCCCGGGAACAATACCTATTACCAATGGGGGCGCAAGGATCCGATGCTGCCGGGTTTAAGAAACAACGGGGTGACCAGTTCAAAGTCGCATTATTCCGACACCGGCTATAGATTCACCATGTATGAGGGTGGAGTGTCCATCGGAACATCCATCCTGAATCCGCATGCGTTTTACAAAGCGTCGGCCAATTGGTGCGATGAGGGCTACTTCAATATCTGGAGTGCGAACAATACGGTTACGAACTATAACGACAACCCGGTTGTCAAGACCATCTACGACCCCTCTCCGGCCGGGTATTGCCTGCCTCCGTCGAATGGGTTCACGGGCGCGACCTCTCATGGCGCCGGTGCTAACGGTGACTATTTCGGATCGCGGTTCAACTCTCCGTATACTGCGGAAACGGATGTTACGGACAATTTCTGCTGGGAGTTTTATTGCAATAAAATGGTCGGCGAAGGCAGTTATGACATCGCAGGCGGTACGATACTCTATCCGCTTACAGGCTCTCGGAATCAGACGGGGACAGGTTGGTATGCCGGCGAACGGAGTTTCTGTTGGACAGCTCTTCCGGCTTCGGCGGATTACGGACGCAATGCGACCTTCCAACCGTTGTATATCGGTACGACGAACAGCTCCTATAAAGCCTGTGCCTATTCAGTGCGGCCCGTCCGGGAAAAATAATTATTTTGAATTACGGAACTATGAAAAAGATACTGATATACGGTTTTTACCTCTTAGGGGCTGCCGCGCTGCTGGCCGGCTGCATCAAGGACGAAGTGGCGGATCCCGCTCCCGTGTCCGGTGAGAAACTGACCCTCCAAATGCCCGATGCGCAGGAGGTGGCCATCACCCGCGCCGCCACCGAAATGGAGTGCAGGATCAGCAGTATGTACCTGCTGGTCTACCGCAGCAATTCGCTCGTCCACAAACAGCTGATCGCGGCGGCGTCGGTCACCGGCAACGGTACGGCACAGCCTTCGGTCGATCTGGACTATAAAGTGCGGGCGAATGATAAGGTCTATGTCGTGGCGAACTACTCCGCATCGATCGGAACTTCGCTGCAGGAGCTCGGAACGGGCACCACGGAGAACGACCTTTCGGCGCTGCTTGTCTATACCAATCCCATAAACAGACGGTTGACACCCAGTGCGGAAATGCAGCCTTTGTACGGTTCTGTCACTTGGAGTGCGGGTTCGAACGTCTGTACGTTGGTGCGTTCGCGGGCCAGAGTGTCGGTTGCATTGGACGACTCCGGTCTTTTCTCCGGAAAAACGCTGACTTATATACTGGCCGGCGCTCCCGAAAAGACGAGCATGGAGGTCGTGTACAATACGACTGCTCAGAAGTATGAAATCCCGAACGTCGACGGGCTCGGCGGGACGTGGAATACGGAAGCCGATATAGACAATATAATCCCTTTGACGTATGCGATTTACTGCGCTCCCTATCCGATCTCGACGGATGCGGGCGGGGTGTCGGTCGACAAAAACACGTTCGACAAACGCCGCACGTCGCTGATCCTGTGCGCCACCGACGCCTCGGATGTGAAGGAGTACTACCGGCTCGACTTTTCCAAGCAGCTCGCCTCCACGACCATTCTGGGCGACGCTTCGAACGAATACCTCGACATTGACCCCAATACGCACTATGCCTTCCGCATCGAGAGCGTGAAGAGCGGCGGTTACACCACCGCTGCCGAAGCGTGGAAGAATCCCGGCAGCAACATCGAATATACGGTCACGGTGTCGGGTGACGGCTGGAAGAGTTCGACCAGCAACGGCCAGTATCTGGTCCGCTCCGACCGGGATACGGTTTTCGTCCTGAAAAACATGGCTGCGGCGTCGGACCTCGTCCGGTTTGCCTGCCAGATGCCCGATGCCGGCCAGAAACCGGGCGGGGACCTGCCCGGATCGGTCGATACACAGATCGTAAGCCTGGTCGGTTCGGATAAGAAGACTCCGATTCCGGTCGAGAACATGCAGCTTTGCAAGAGCGACGGTATGCCCATTGCGAACAATACGTTCGATTTTTCGGGCGAGACGATCCCTGCCGAGGGCTACCGGCTTAAATACATTTCGGGAGCCTCGATGCCCACCGGGCGGATTTTTGTGAAGGTTCGTTACGGGAATATCGACCATTACATTCCGCTTGCACACGTCGTGTTCTCCGTGAATATGCCTACGACCTCGTTTACCTATGAGGGAAAGGCCGATAACACCCTGCGGATCATGAGTTATCATATTCCTTCCGGTCAGGCCGGTTATTTCCCCTGCTCGTGGACGACGGAATTTTCCGTCGACGGAGGGGAGACATGGACGGATTCGGCGCCCGATATGATCCCGGCATTCCCGGGGAGCGGACCGGGTTCGAATCCGGGGAAACCGACTCAGTTCCCCTATGCTTACACCTTCGATGTAGCCGCCCGGATTCCTGCCGTGGGCAATCCGCATAACGTTACCCTGCAAACTACCAAGCCTGTCAACGGGGTCTACGACCTCTCGACCAAAGGCGGCATGGAGGCGATGAACACGGCCAACTGCTATGTTATCAATGCACCGGGTACCTATAAGCTTCCGTTGGTCTATGGCAATGCCATCAAGAACAACGACCCCAATGGTTCGGCATATACCTCGACCTCCAGCGACACATATGTACTGAAGAATTTCGTCAACCACCTCGATGAGGCGATCAGTGATCCGTATATTTACAACAATGCGAATTGTGAGCCCTACGATGCCTGCCTCATCTGGCAGGATGCCGAAGGATTGGTACAGAGAGTGAACCTCATGAACGATAGGCAGAACATTTCGTTCGAAGTTCCGAAGTCGACCATCCGGCAGGGTAATGCCATTGTCGCCGTGCTCGATGCTTCGGGGAGGGTTATGTGGAGCTGGCATATCTGGGTGACGGACTACAGATTGGGCGAGGACCTGAAAACGGTGACGAATTATCAGGAGGTCCAGTACAATTTCCTGCCGGTGAATATCGGCTGGTGCGATGCCGAGACCCTGACTTATGCTGCCCGCAGCGTGATGGTCCGCTTTACGCAGGCCCGCACCGGGTTTACGCAGGTTTTCGAGATCGATCAGGAAGCACATGTCGATACGCATACCGGGAACCAGCCCTATTTCCAGTTCGGGCGCAAGGATCCGATGCTGCCGGGTATTCGCAAGTCGGCCGGTCCGGTCGGTGACAAGGCTTGTTATCCCGGCGAAGGCTATGCGTTCGATATGTCCGGGGAGGGGAAAGTTTCCATCGGAACGGCCATCCGGAATCCGCATGTGTTTTACAATTACGGAGCTTCGGATGCGATTACCGATTGGTGCGCTACGTCCTATTACAATGTCTGGAGTGCCAATAATTCGGTGACTACCGGCAATGACAATCAGGTCGTCAAAACGATCTACGATCCTTCGCCTGTGGGATACTGCGTGCCTGCATCGAATGCCTTTACGGGATTCACCTATAACGGACAGGCCGTTTCGGGCGCATATCACGGCTCGCGGTACAACTCGCCCTATACGTCTGATTCAGAGGTTATCGCGAACTTCGGGTGGGAGTTCTATTGTAATAAAATGCAAGGAGCCGGAGTCTTCGATCCTTCGGGCGGAACCATATTTTATTCGGCTTCGGGTTATCGCAGCCATACGGACGGTACGGTGTATAACGTCGGCAGCAGCGGCTATTGCTGGTCGGCTGTTCCGTACAGCTTGAGTTATGGCCGGGGCCTGTACTTCTATTCGGCGCAGGTCGATCCGTGGTATAACTACTATCGCTCCTATGGTTTTGCGGTCTATCCCGTGCAGGAGAAGTAAGAATGACAATGCTCAAACTACGTTACATACTGGTAGTTGTGCTGTCGGCAGTCCTTTTCAGCTCCTGCATCAACGAGGAGTACGAGGGGCCCGACCCAGACCTGCCCGCACGGACGATCCTCGTCTGGCTGGGCGGCGACAACAATCTCTCGGACGAGACGGGGCGCAAGATCGAGGCCCTGCGGCAGGGGTGGACCTACACCGGGAACAAATGCCTGATCTATCAGGATTCCCGCGACGGGGCGCGCCTGCTGCGCCTGCGCGGGGGCTGCCGGACGACACCGACGCCCTATGTGGAGATTGTCCGGGAGTACGGTGCGGAGAATTCCGCTTCGCCGGCGACCTTCGCCCGGGTGCTGCGGGAGGTTGCGGACGAATATCCGGCCGACAGTTACGGGCTGATCTTCTTCTCGCATGCCAGCGGCTGGCTCCCGGCGGGGACGCTGCAAAATCCGCAGAAGCAGCGGAAACACTCCCGCTCGATCGGTGTCGACGACGGGGGCACGGGACGCGCCGAGATGGAGATCGCGGAGTTCGCCGCGGCCATTCCCGACGGGATGTTCGACTTCATCGTCTTCGAGACCTGCCTCACGGCGGGAGTGGAGGTGGCTTACGAACTGCGCGGGAAGAGCGATTACATGCTGGCTTCCGCGGCCGAGATCGTCTCCCCGGGCTTTACTCCCGTCTATCCGTCGGCGCTGCGGCTGCTGTGCAATACGGCCGTGGAGACGCGGACGGCCCTCGAGGCTTTCGGGCACGCTTGGATGAATTATGTTGCGACAAATTATACCGGGGCACGCCGTTCGGCGACCCTGAGTCTGATCGATATCGATGAAACATCCCCACTGGCTGCCCGGACACAGGCCGCGCTTCGGACTCGCTCAGCCGAAGCGCCCGACTTATCCCGTCTTCAGCATTTTGATCGTCCGGGCAGCTATGGGGATTCTCCGGCCCTGCCGCGTTTCTTCGATTTGGATGAGTGGGTGGAGGAGGTGGCCGACCCGGATGAATACGAGGCGTTCCGGGCCCAGTTGGAACGGACGGTGGTGTGGAAAGCCGCGACGGAGACATTCATGGCGGGGCAGAACGGATTTACGGTCCGCCGCCATTCGGGTCTCACGACCTATGTCGAACAGGACGCATTTCCCGACCTCAACCAAGCCTACCGCCGGTTGTCGTGGAGCGGGGCCGTGTATGGATATTGATGATAAAACAGCGAATAGACCATGTCCGGAGAAGCCCATCCCGAAAGAAAAAGCCGCCGCCGAAAACCGGGGGCTGCGTTTCGGGTTTGTATGGGGACCCTGTTCCGGATGTCGCTCGTCGGCCTGCTGACCGTGTGCATGTTCGTCGCATTCGTCGTCTGCCTGCCGTTCACGGGCATCGACTCCATCCGCAAACGGATGAACGATCCCACTAACGAGGAGATATAGGCCCCGCATTGCGGGGCTTTTTTTGGGGGCGTAACGCCCCGAGCAGGGGGAGCGCCGCCGCCAGCGTGATCCATGCCACGACCGTCAGCGCATCGGTGACTCCCTCGACATAGGTCTGGGGAGTCAGTTGTGTTTCGTGTGCCGCGTGGAGGGTCGTGCGGGCGGTGAATACGACCGTCAGAATGGCGATGCCGAAGCTGCCTGCGAGCTGCTTGATGCTGTTCGAGATGCCGGCTGCGGCGGCCATGTCCTGCTGGGTGAGGTTTTTGAGCGAAAAGAGGTTCAGCGGTGCGAACGTCAGCCCCATGCCGAAGCCCCGCAGGTAGAGGACGAACAGGATGTGGCGGTGGGTGGTGTGGATCGTGAAGCGGCTGGCGAGCCAGAAGCTCAGGACCATGGCGAGAATGCCCGCGACGACCAGCAGGAGCGGTTTCAGGTAACGGGTCATGTAGCCCGCGACGGCCGATAACGCGCCCTGAATAAGCCCCACGGGCAGGAAGACGCTGCCGGCCATCAGGGCCGTGTAACCCAGTCCGCGCTGCATGTAGAGCGGCAGGAGATAGGTTCCGCCCAGCATTCCGACCGCAAAGAGCGTCAGCACGCCCATCGAAATACCGAAATTCCGTTCCCCGAGCAGGCGTATCTGCAACAGGGGCGTCGGGTTGCGGAGTTCCGTGACGATGAAGAATGCGAATGCCGCCGCCGCTACGGCGAAGCAGGCGATCACCGTCGGCGAGGCCCACCCTTCGTGGTTGGTCGCGGAGTTCCCGCGGGCGAGGGCGAAGATCGTGAGGGGCATGAACAGCACGATGGCCGCGAATCCCTTCCAGTCGAAGGGGTGGCGCACATCGCCCCGCCACTCCTTCTGGATGAAGACCGAGAGCAGGACGGCCAGCAGCCCCACCGGGACGTTCACGTCGAAAATCTTGTGCCAACTGTATGCGTCGACCAGATAACCGCCCAGCAGGGGTCCGAACGAGATCGAAGCCGCCGCGGCCATCGACCACAGGCCCAAAGCCAACCCCCGCTCCTCGGGTTTGAATTCGCGGGTGACGATGGCCAGTCCCAACGCCTGAATGATGCCGCTGCCGAGGCCCTGCAAGGCCCGTGAGGCGATGAGGAATCCGTCGCTCGGGGACTTTCCGCAGAGCCACGACCCGAGGGTGAACAACACCATTCCGAGGATGTAGACGCGCTTGTTGCCGAAACGGTCGGCGAACCATCCGGCCGAGGGGAGCATGACGGTCATGGTGATCATGTAGGCCGTGATGACCCATTCGGCCGTGGAGATGCCGATTTTGAACGAGGACATAATGGCCGGAAGCCCCACGTTGACCACCGTTACGTCCAGCACGGCCATGAAGGTTCCGAGCATAATCATCCCCAGTATCCACCATTTGTAGCCGTTGCTTTGCCGGATATGTGTGCGGAGGGTTGCCATCGGTCGCTCCGGGGCAAAAAAAGTGCCACGACGCACCGCCGCTTGCTGACCCGAAAACGAAAGGCGCCGCATCGTGCGGCGCCTTTGTGCGTGCAGGCCCTGTAAGCCGGGTTCTGTTCCCGGGGCGAACCCCGGGCCCCTGTCATTTATCTAGGACGGCAGTCTCCTGCCGCCTCGAGCAACCTACCCCCCGGCATCGGGCGAGCAACCCTTAATTGCCGGTATACACGGTCTTGCAACCCACGGGACGTACTGCCGGGCGACATTGCTGCCCCCGCGGTGGGCTCTTACCCCGCCTTTTCACCCTTACCCGCAGTTGCCTGCGGGCGGTCGTTTTCTGTTACGCTGCCACAACCTCACGGCTGTCAGGCCGTTAACCTGCGTGGTGCTCTGTGTTGCCCGGACTTTCCTCTCCCGGCCTGCGGCCGGCAGCGACAGAGCGGGCCTGCCGCGACAAAAGTACGGAATTAAATGGTAAAACCAGCCGGAAGGGGATGGAAAATTTAAGTCCCCTCCGAGGAGGGGATTTAGGGGAGGGTCAGATTTGCAAACACGGCCAAAGGCCGTGAATGCAGGACCGGTGATTCTGCAGGACGGGATGAATGTTTATCGGAGGGATGTCAAAGCATCTTCTTCACCCACCGGAATCCCTTGTAGGGCGGATAGCGGAACGGCAGGTCGATGCGCTCCGGAGCGATGACCACGCCCCGGCGGTGCGAAAAGACGTCGAAACTGTCGCGGCCGTGGTAACGGCCCATTCCCGAGTTGCCCACGCCGCCGAACGGCAGCCGGTCGTTGGCGATGTGCATGATTACGTCGTTGAGGCATGCGCCGCCCGACGAGGTGTGCTGCAGCGCCTTGACCCCGGTTTTTTCCGGCCCGAAATAATAGAATGCCAGCGGTTTTTCGCGCTCGTTGACGAATGTCAGGGCCTCGTCCGTGTCGTCGAACGGAAGCATCGGCAGCACGGGGCCGAATATCTCCTCCTGCATCACGGGCGATGCGGAGTCGACCTCCGCGAGCAGCGTCGGTTCGATGTAGCGGTCCGCCGCGTCCGTGCGGCCTCCGATCAGGACCTTGCCTTGGGAAAGGTATCCCGCCACGCGGTCGAAAGCCGGGGCGTTGACCAGCCGCACATAATAGGGACTTTTCTGTGCGTCATCGCCGTGGAGCCGCCGCAGGGCCCGTGCGAAAGATGCTGTGAATTGCTCCTGCAATGAGCGGTGTATCAACAGATAGTCGGGTGCGATGCAGGTCTGCCCGGCGTTGAGCGTCTTGCCCCAAGCGATACGGCGCGCCGCGACCTCGATGTCGGCCCCGCGGTCCACGATGCAGGGGCTTTTGCCGCCCAGTTCCAGCACGACGGGGGTGAGGTTTTTCGCCGCGGCGGCCATCACGACGCGCCCCAGCGCGGGGCTTCCCGTGAAGAAGATCACGTCCCAGCGCATGTCGAACAACTGCGTGTTCACTGCGCGGTCGCCCTGCACGACGGCGACATACTCCTCGTCGAAAATCTCGGTCATCATCCCCTCGATGGCCTTTGCGACGTGCGGGGTGTAGGGCGAGGGTTTCAGCAGGGCGGTGCATCCGGCCGAAATGGCGCCCACGAGCGGGTTCAGCAATAACTGCACGGGGTAGTTCCACGGCGCAACGATCAGCGCCTGTCCGAGCGGCTGGGAGAGGATGCGGCTTTTCGACGGCAGGAGTTTCAGCGGCGACGGACGGCGCTCGGGGCGCATCCATTTGCCGAGGTTGCGCAGGTGGTTGCGGACCTCGCCCCGGACGATGCTGATTTCGGTGAGGAGAGCCTCCTCGGGGGATTTGTGCAGGTCGAGCCACAGGGCGTCGCACAGACGCTTTTCCCAGTTGACGAGAGCCGCCTCGAAACGGCGGAGCATCGTGCGGCGGAACGCCTCGGGGAGCGTCGCTCCCGAGCGGAAATAGGCTTTCTGGGCCGCGGCGAGGGCCGAAATGCGTGCGGCAGGGGTATTTTCTAAAGGCATAGGCCGTTATTTTGGGGCTTTGGCGAAACGTTGCAAAGCCGCTGCCACACTCCGCGGCTATTTTTCGCGGAAGATGTTCAGGTGTGCCAGCAGCGGGTTGCGGCGGTCGAGCACGAGGAACTCCAGCAACAGCAGGACCAGCGCGGCGATAAGCAGGTACTGATACTGTTCGTTGAACTCCTCGAAGCGGACCATTGAGAGCTCGGTCTGCTCCATCTCGTTGATCGCCTTGACGATCTCGTCGAGGCCGATGGACTGCTTCGACGAACGGACGTAGGCGCCGCCCGTGATGTCGGCGATCTTGGCCAGCATCTCCTCGTTGAGCTTCGAAACGACCATTTCGCCCGTCTCGTCCTTGATGAACTCCCCGCCGATCTGGATCGGGGCTCCTTCGGGCGTTCCGATGCCGATGGTGAAGATCTTGACGCCCATTTGTGCGGCACGTTCGGCGACGGCGATGGCATCGTCGTCGTGGTTCTCACCGTCGGTGATCAGGATGATGACCCGGCCGTGGCTCTCCTCCGTGTCGCCCGAGAACGACAACAGGGCCTGTTCCAACGCCTTGCCGATGGCCGTTCCCTGCACCGAGACCAGCGACGGGTCGATCCGCCGCGCAAAGGCCCGGGCCATGCGGTAGTCGGAGGTGATCGGCAACTGGACCTTCGGTTCGCCCGCGAAGACCACCAGTCCCACGCGGTCCTGCTGCAATCCTTCGAAGAGTTTGCCGATGGCGTATTTGGTCCTTTCGAGGCGGTTGGGCTGGAAATCCTCGGCCAGCATCGAGTTCGATACGTCGATGGTGAGCATCATCTCGATTCCCTGCGCCTTCTCTTCGCGGAGCTTCGAGCCGAACTGCGGACGGGCCGCGGCCAGCACCAGCAGCGTGACGGCGATGCAGAAGAGGATGAACTTGAAGGCCACGCGCCCGGTCGAGACCTCGGGCATCAGCTCCTCGAGGATGCCGGGGTGTCCGAAGCGTGCAAGCCGTTTGCGGCGGCCGCGCGCGGCGAGCGCGTACAGCGCGACGAGCGCCGGGACGGCCAGCAGCAGCCATAGATATTGCGGATTTGCGAATCTGAACATTGCAAATGATCTTTTACGGTATTCGTTTCAGGACGAGGTTCGACAGCAGGAACTCCGCGAGCAGCAGCCCCAGCGCGGCCAGCACCCATGCGAGGTACTGCTCGTGGTAGGAGATGTGCTCGGTCACTTCGACCTTGCTCTTTTCGAGCTGGTTGATCTCGTCGTAGATGGCCTTCAGCTTGGCTTTGTCCGTGGCGCGGAAATACTGCCCTCCGGTCATGTCGGAAATGGCCGTCAGCGTCTTTTCGTCGATCTCGACCTTCTGGTTGACGAACGTGATGTTGCCGAACATGTCCATGGCCGGGTAGGGGGCCATGCCCTCCGTGCCCACGCCGATCGTGTAGACGCGGATGCCCTGCGCTTGGGCGATTTCGGCGGCCGTGCGCGGGGCGATCTCGCCCCGGTTGTTCACGCCGTCGGTCAGCAGGATGATGACTTTCGATTTGGCCTCGCTCTCCCGCAGGCGGTTGATGGCCGTGGCCAGTCCGTTGCCGATGGCCGTGCCGTCCTCGATCAGCCCGCTTCGGATGCGTGCCAACAGGGTCTGGAGGGTGCTTTGGTCGGTGGTCAGGGGGCTCTGCGTGAAGGCTTCGCCGGCGAACGCCACCAGACCGATGCGGTCGCCGTAGCGGTCGGCGATGAACGACCCGGCCACCTCCTTGGCGGCCGTGATGCGGTCGGGTTTGAAGTCGCGGGCCAGCATCGAGCCCGAGACGTCGATGGCCAGCATGATGTCGATGCCCTCGGTGTTGGTGCGGACGTTCTGCTCGACGTCCTGCGGACGCGCCAGCGCCACCACGAGCAGCGCGAAGGCCGCCGCACGCAGCGCGAACGGCAGGTGGCGCAGGTAGTAACGCACGGTTCGGGGGGCGCGCACGACGCCGGCGACGCTCGAAATGCGGATCGCGGCCCCGCCCTGCAGCGTTCGCCACACATAGTAGCCGATCATCGGTGCGAGCAGCGTCAGCAGCCAGAGGTAATAGGGTGAAGCAAAGTGCATAATCGTTCGGTTTTACCAGTTCTTCTTTCCGCGGACCACCACGCCCTGTTTCTCCTTCAGTTTCTCCTGAGTCTTGTCCTCCTGAGCTTGGATGGCGTCGAGCATCTGCTGCTGTTCCTGCGGCGATATGCCCGAAGGGGTCGGCTGGCCCTGCTGGTCGCCCTTGTCCTTATCTTTGTCGCCCTTGCCGTCCTGCGGGTCCTGTTTTTGATCGCCCTGCCGGTCCTCCGGCTGGCCCTGCTGATCTTTGTTCTGCTGGTCCTTGTTCTGTTGATCTTGGTTTTGCTGGTTCCGGTCTTTGTCCTGATCCTTGTTTTGGTCCTGATTGTCGTTGCCTCCTCCTCCGCCGCCGTTCTTGTCCTCATCGAGCAGACGCTTAGTGTAGGCGTAGTTGTACTTGGTTTCCATGTCCGAGGGATTCAGGCGCAGCGACTGCTTGTAGCTTTCGAGCGCTTCCTTGTACTTCTGCTGTTTGAACTGGGCGTTCCCGAGGTTGTAGAATGCCTCGGCACGTTCGTCGTCCGTGCGCAGGGAGTCTGCCGCGGCCTGCTGCATGGTCTGCTCGGCGCGGTCGAACCGCTCGGCCTTATAGAGTGCGTTTCCGAGGTCGTAGGTCGCCTCGAACTGTCCTGCAACGGCCTGCAGGGCCTGCTCGTAGCGGCTTATCGCCTGCTCGTAGTTGCCCTTGTTGTACTGCCGGTTGCCCTTGCGCACCAACGAGCGTTCGGGCATGCTCTGCGCCGAGACGCCGGCGGCGGCCAGCAGGAACGGGAATATATACAGGAGTTTGTACATCGTTGCAATCGTTTAGTTTTCCATCGGAGCGTCCCCTTCGGCCGGGGCGTCCTCTTCGACGAGTTTCGTCTCCTCGACGAAATAGTAGGCCTTCAGGTAGTCGGCCTCGTTCTGCTCGGCCTCGGGCGTCGCCTTGGCGAATTTCACCAGATCGGCATCCCGCAGGATGGCCGTCAGGTCCATACGGGCCTTGTCGGGTAGCTCCTCCTGCCGCATCGCGTCGATGATCTCGTCGGAGGTCATCTCCATGGCGCCGAAGCCCCAGCGGGCGGCGATGTAGGTGCGCAGGATGTCCGTCAGTCCCGAATAATATTGCTTGTGGCGGTTGTTCTGCCACAGCTTCTGATTGTGGAGCGCCTCGAGCGCCTGAATGGCCGCCACATGCGGAGGCAGCGGCGGAGCGGGCTTGAAGAGGTCCCCGAAGCCCTTGCCGCGGCTGGCGAGCCAGCGCTGGAGCGCATAGGCACCGGCCAGCAGGAGCAGCAGAATCAGGATGCCCCACGTTGCGTAGCCTTTGATTTCGAGGAAGCGGAACGGGAGGTTCTTCTGCGGCTTGAGGTCGTAGATCGACTGCGACGTGGAGTCGATCTGGAACGTGGCCACCTCGAGGTAGACCGAGTCGCTGCTGCGGAGCGTGTCGAGGATATTCTTGTCGGCGTAGAGCACCTGTGCCGCGCCGAGGTTGTACTTGCCTTCGTCGAAAGCCGCCATGCGGTACCGCTTGCGCAGTTTCAGGTGGCGTCCGTCGCGTTCGAGCGTGTCCACCGGGCACTCTTCGACCAGTTCGATCTTGCCGTCGCGGGGGTCGAACTCGGGGAACTCCACCACCTGCACCAGGTCTTTTTCCACGTCGATGATGTAGTCGAAGCGGTCGCCGATCATAATGCTGTCGGGTTCGACGCGCGCCGTGACGGTGGGCGTGTCCTGCGCCCGGGCGGCGAGGGCCGTGAAAAGAAGCGCTATTGCAAAGAGTCGTTTCATCGCTGTTTGAACAGTTTCATTAATTCGGCCACATAATCGCCGTCGGTCGAGATCATGGCCGTGTCGATGCGGTTGTGCTTGAGCGTGGAGCCGATCCGTTCGCTCCGCTCCTGCCACGAGGCGGCGTAATGGTCGCGCACGGCCCGCGAGGCGGTGTCCACCCACACCTTGCGGCCCGTCTCGGCGTCGCGCAGTTCGACGATGCCCACGTTCGGAAGCTCCGTTTCGCGGGGATCGTAGACGCGGATGCCCACCAGATCGTGTTTGCTTCCGGCGATCTTCAGGGCGTCGTCCAGCGCCGATTCGTCGCCGGACGAATCCATGAAGTCCGAGAGGATGAAGGTCGTGCAGCGTTTCTTGTTGACGTTGGTCAGGAAACGCACCGGCTCGGAGAGCTTCGTGCCCGCCGATTCGGGCTGGAAGCCGATCAGCTCCCGGATAATCATCAGGATATGGCTGCGGCCCTTCTTCGGGGGGATGAATTTCTCGACCCGGTCCGAGAAGAAGATGCAGCCGACCTTGTCGTTGTTCTGCGAGGCGGAGAAGGCCAGCACGGCGGCGATCTCGGTGATGATGTTCTTTTTCAGACGGTCGGTCGATCCGAACATGCGCGAGGCCGATACGTCGACCAGCAACATCATCGTCAGTTCGCGCTCCTCCTCGTAGACCTTGATGTGGGGTTTGCGCGAACGTGCCGTGACGTTCCAGTCGATGTCGCGCACGTCGTCGCCCGCCCGGTACTCCCGCACTTCGGAAAACGACATGCCCCGCCCGCGGAAAGCCGTATGGTACTTTCCGGCGAAGATCTCGTTCGAAAGACCGCGGGTCTTGATCTCGATCTTACGGACGCGTCTGAGAATATCGTTCTCGGTCTCCTGCATCGTTAGGGTACGATTACGTTGTTGAGAATGTCGGTGATGATCTCTTCGGTGGTGATGTTTTCGGCCTCGGCTTCGTAGGTGAGCCCGATACGGTGGCGCAGCACGTCGTGGCAGACGGCGCGCACGTCCTCGGGAATGACGTAGCCGCGGCGGCGGATGAAGGCGTAGGCGCGGGCGGCCTTGGCCAGCGAGATCGACGCACGGGGCGAACCGCCGTAGGCGATCAGGTTCTGGAGCTTCTGGAGGTTGTACTCCGCGGGCTCGCGCGTGGCGAAGATGATGTCGATGATGTATTTCTCGATCTTCTCGTCCATGTAGACGTCCTCGACCACCTTGCGGGCCTTGACGATGTCGTCGGGTGCGATGACCTTGCTGACCTCGGGCATCCCGGCGCCCGAGAGGTTCATGCGCACGATGTCGCGCTCCTCCTGCTTCTTGGGGTAGGAGATCTTGGCCTTGAGCATGAAACGGTCGACCTGCGCTTCGGGCAGCGGGTAGGTTCCCTCCTGCTCCAGAGGGTTCTGCGTGGCCAGCACGAGGAAGGGCTGGGGCAGCGGATAGGTGTTGTCGCCGATGGTCACCTGACGCTCCTGCATGGCCTCGAGCAGTGCCGACTGCACCTTGGCCGGGGAGCGGTTGATCTCGTCCGCCAGCACGAAATTGGCGAAGATCGGACCCCTGCGAACCACGAAATCCTCGTTCTTCTGCGAGTAGATCAGCGTACCGATCAGGTCGGCGGGCAGCAGGTCGGGGGTGAACTGGATGCGCGAAAATCCGGCGTCGACGGCTTTGGCGAGCGTGGTGATGGCCAGCGTCTTGGCCAGTCCCGGCACCCCTTCCAGCAGGATGTGGCCGTTGGACAGCAACCCGATCAGCAGGGTGTCCACCAGATGGCTCTGTCCCACGATGACCTTGCCCATTTCGGTGCGAAGCGTATCGACGAAGACGCTTTCGCGTTCGATACGCTCGTTGAGTTCTTTGATGTTGATGACTTCGCTCATGGTTTTATTATTGTTGTAGTATTGTCGGAGTTAACCTTTTAACGTTCGCAATGCAAAGATATTATTTTCTTTGGAAAATTCTTGCTCATTTCTTATTAACTTTGCAGGCATGGAATCCAACGAATCACCGATATTACGGGGCCTGAACCCCGCCCAGTACGATGCCGTCGTGAACTACGACGTTCCTTCGCTCATCATCGCGGGGGCCGGTTCGGGCAAGACCCGCGTGCTGACCGCGCGCATCGCCTATATGATCGAACAGGGCGTGGCGCCGTTCAATATCCTGGCCCTGACCTTCACCAACAAGGCCGCCGAGTCGATGCGCGAACGCATCGCGCAGATGATCCCCGACAACCGCAGCCGCTATATCCGCATGGGTACGTTCCACTCGGTCTTTTCGCGCATCCTGCGGGAGAACGCCGAGCGGATTGGCTTCACCAATTCGTTTACGATCTACGAACCGTCGGACTGCAAGAACCTCCTGAAGACCATCGTCCGTGAACTGAACCTCCCGGACGAAAAGTATAAGCCCAACCTGCTGGCTTCGCGCATCTCCTACGCCAAGAACTGCCTCGTGACGCCCGGCGCTTATCTGGCCAATACGGTCTACGCCACCGAGGACCGGCAGGCGCAGATCCCCGAGTTCGGCAACATCTACAACATCTACTGCCAGCGCTGCAAACGCAACGGGGCGATGGACTTCGATGACCTGCTTTTGCAAACCAACATCCTGTTGAGGGATTGTCCCGACGTGCTGGCCCGTTATCAGGAGCAGTTCCACTATATTCTGGTGGACGAGTACCAGGACACCAACTATGCGCAGTACACGATCATCCGCCGCCTGTCGCAGCACCATTCGAAGGTCTGCGTCGTGGGCGACGACGCACAGTCGATCTACTCGTTCCGCGGGGCCAAGATCGAGAACATCCTTTCGTTCAAAAAGGACTACCCCTCGGCGATGGTCTTCAAACTGGAACAGAACTACCGTTCGACGCGCACGATCGTCGATGCCGCCAACTCGGTGATCGCCCGCAACTCGAAACGCATGGAGAAGCATTGCTTCTCGGACGGCGACGTGGGCGAGAAAATCCGCATCCTCAAGGCCTACACCGACCGTGAGGAGGCCGAGATGGTCGTCACGGATTTGCGCGATAAGGTCCGTGCCGCGGGCGACGACTGGGCCGAGGCGGTGATCCTCTACCGCACCAACAACCAGTCGGCCGTACTGGAGGACAACCTCCGCCGCCGCGGTATTCCCTACCGTATCTACAAGGGTTCGTCGTTCTACGACCACAAGGAGATTAAGGACATGATGGCCTACATCCGGCTGGTTATCAATCCCCGCGACGACGAGGCGTTCAAACGCATCGTGAATTATCCGGCCCGCGGCATCGGCGACACCACCGTGCAGCGCATCGCGCAGCTGGCCGCCGAGCGGGGGCAGTCGATGTGGGAGGCGGTCGACGCGCTGGTCGCCGAACCTGCCGCGGACCCCGTGCAGAAGACCATCGCCCGCAAGGTGACGGATTTCGTGGCCATGATCCGCGCGCTGTCGCTCGCGCGCAACGACAAGGGGCTCTACGACTTCGGTCTGGAGATCGCTTCGCGGTCGGGCATCATCGCCGCCTACCGGGCCGAGAACACCCCCGAGGCGACCTCCGCGCTGGACAATATCGAGGAGCTGTTGAACTCGATGCAGGAGTTCAAGGAGCGGTGCGATGCCGAGATACGCAACGGCGAACGTCCCGAAGAGGAGGTGGCGACCATCGAGGAGTGGCTGCAAAACGTGATGCTGATGACCGACATGGACAAGGACAACCCCGACGACAACAACAAGGTGACGTTGATGACGGTCCATTCGGCCAAAGGCCTCGAATATAAATATGTGTATATTGTAGGTTTGGAAGAAAACCTCTTCCCCTCGCAGCGGGCGGCCGAGTCGCCCGACGGCATCGAGGAGGAGCGCCGCCTGTTCTATGTGGCCCTGACCCGCGCCAAGGTCTCGGCGACGATCTCCTATGCCGAGATGCGTTTCAAGTGGGGTAACATGGAGTTCTCGCGCCCGAGCTGCTTCCTGCGCGAGATCGACCCCAAATACGTCGAGTCCGACGCCGATTTCGCCGAGGCGCGTCCGCAAAGACGCTCCGACGACGGCGAAGCGCCTTCGGCCCTCGACGAACTGCGCCGGCGTTTCGACTACCGCTTCCAGCAGCAGAAACAGCAGGGCGGCGGCCGCTTCGGCGGCAACGGCGGGGGACGCGGCGGCAGTTTCGGCCGTCCCGCCGACGGTGTTTGCGCGGGCCGCACAGCCTCAGCGCTCCGGGACACCCGACCCGGCTCTCGTGCAGACCCCGCGGCCTTCGACCGACGGCATGCGCCGCGTCGGGGTTCGGCAGGCGATGGACGGCGGACTTTCGTCCGGGAGTGCGGCTCCCGTGAGCGGCGAATACGCCGTGGGCCAGCGCGTCGAGCACCCGAAATTCGGCGTGGGCATCGTGCAGCGCATCGAGACCCTCGCCACGGACCATAAACTGGTGGTGGCTTTCGACAATGCGGGTGAAAAGACCCTGCTGGCGAAGTTTGCCAAACTGACGAAACTCTGACCGCGATGGAAACGCCGCTCGTATCGGTCTGCATGACCACCTATAACCACGAGGCCTACCTCGCCCAAGCCATCGAGAGTGTACTGGCGCAGCAGACCTCGTTCGGCGTGGAGCTGGTGCTGGGCGAGGATTGCAGTACGGACCGGACGCCGGAGATATGTCGCGACTATGCTGAAAAATACCCGGACCGCATCCGGCTGGTGACCTCGCCGGAGAACGTGGGGTGGCGCCGGAACTACCGCCGCACGTTCGAGGCCTGCCGCGGGAAATACGTCGCCTACCTCGACGGCGACGACTGGTGGAGCGATCCGCTCAAATTGCAGAAGCAGGTCAGGGTGCTGGAGGCGGACCCCGGCTGCGGCATGTGCTATACGCGCGCTTCGAACTACTGGCAGGCCACCGACCGTACGGAGCCCGACCATCCGGACCATTACACCGATTTCGCCCGCCTGCTGTGCAGCCTGACCATCGCCAACTGCGCGACGCTGGCCCGCCGCGAACTGATCGCGCGTTACTACGCGGAGGTGCGTCCCGAGGAGCATCCCGAGTGGAAGACCGACGACGCCCCGATGTGGCTCTGGTTCTCGGTGTGCAGCCGCATAAGCTATCTGCCCGACATCACCGCCGTCCACCGGCGCCTTCCCGACAGCGTGAGCCACAGCACGGCCTATCGCAAGCGGATCGCTTTCTGCGACTCGCTGATGGACATCAGCCTCTGGTTCGAGGCGCATTACGGCACGGGCGGCAACCGCTTCCGCATCCTCCGGAGGCGCAGTTCGGTGGCCCTGTGGGTGCTCTCGTGGGAGGGGCCCGTGCGGGAGTACTTAGCCCGCTGGTGGAGCGATGTCAAGGGCTGCCCGCGGCTGGTATTTTGCCCCGAGGGGCCCGGACTGCTGGTGAAAAAGATTCTTTTCCGACGTAAAAAATAAAGGCTATGACAACGAAAGAGCGTTACGACGGCATTATCGCTTGGTTCTCGGAGCACATGCCCGTGGCCGAGAGCGAACTCCAGTACACCGATCCCTATCAACTGCTGGTGGCGGTGATCCTTTCGGCGCAGTGCACCGACAAGCGGGTCAACATGACCACTCCGGCGCTGTTCGAGGCTTTCCCCACGCCGTACCACATGGCGCAGGCTACCGCCGAGGAGATCTATCCCTACATCAAGAGCATCTCCTACCCGAACAACAAGGCCAAGAACCTCGCGGGGATGGCCCGGATGCTCTGTTCCGAGTTCGGCGGGGAGGTTCCCTCCGACCTCGAGCAGATGCAGCGCCTGCCCGGTGTGGGCCGCAAGACGGCCAACGTGCTGGGGGCGGTGCTGTGGCAGAAGGAGGTGATGCCGGTCGACACGCACGTCTTCCGTGTCTCGGAGCGCATCGGGCTCACGACCCGTTCGAAAACGCCGCTCCAGACCGAGCTGACCCTCGAAAAGAACATTCCCGGCCACCTGCTGCCGCTCGCCCACCACTGGCTGATCCTCCACGGACGCTACGTCTGTATCGCACGGTCCCCGAAGTGCGGCGAGTGCGGCATTGCGACTTGGTGCCGCAAGTATGCCGCCGACCACCGACAACCCAAACCTTAAAACGATGATAAAGATCGCCCTGCGCCTTTTACTGCTCCTGCTGCCTTTGGGCGGCATGGCCCGGACCCAGCAGGACTCCCTGCGGGTGCTGTGGATCGGCAACAGCTTCACCTATTTCAACGACCTGCCTGCGATGGTGCGCGAAATCGCCGCCACCCAGAAGGTAAAACTCTCCTGCACGCGCTTCCTCAAGGGCGGCGAACGTTTCTCGGGGCACCTGAAGAACCGGGAACTGCTGCGCGCCTTGGCCGACGGCGGCTGGGACTATGTCGTACTGCAGGAGCAGAGCACGGCTCCCGCGATGCCGACCGGGCAGGTTGCCCGCGAGGTCTATCCCGCGGCCCGGACGCTCGACAGCCTCGTGCATGCCGCTTCACCCGACGCCCGGGTGATCTTCTACATGACTTGGGGCCATAAGTACGGCAACCGCAAACCCGTGGCCGAATACCCGCTTTCGAACCGGTACGAGGGCATGCAGGAGCGGCTGAAGACCAGCTACCTCGAAATGGCTTACGACAACGGTGCGTGGTGCGCCCCGGTGGGCATGGCGTGGCAGACGGTGCGCCGCGAGCGGCCCGACTGCATCCTTTACCGGCCCGACTGCTATCACCCCGAAGTCCCGGGCAGCTACTTGGCGGCCAATGTGATCTTTACGACGATTTTCCAAAAGCCCTATCAGACGGCTTTCACCGCGGAGCTTCCGGCCGAACAGGCCGAATACCTCCAGCAGACGGCCCAGCGGAGCGTTCTCGGCAACCTCGTGCTGCTGAACATCCGGTAGGGCCGTTGGTATATCCCGCGTTTTTTCGTACCTTTGGCTTCGCCGAAGATACTGCCGCTCGGCAAAATGCAAGCGAACTTGCTTTTGCCCTCGCTTATTCGTACCTTTGCCAAGTTCACCAATGCTGATAAAGCGAATGAAGCTTTCGAAAGAACACATTGAACGCCTGCGGGAGATGCTCGAGCGTCCCGGACAGCGGATCGTCATCGTCTCCCACACCAATCCCGACGGCGATGCCGTGGGGTCGTCGCTCGCATGGGCCGAGGTCCTGCGCACGATGGGCCACGAGGTGATGTGCGTCGTTCCCAATAAATTCCCCTATTTCCTCGACTGGATGCCCGGCATTGACGAGGTCGTGGTCTTCAAGACCGACACCGAGGGGCGCGCCGCACGGGCCATTGCCGAAGCCGATATCCTCTTCTGTCTCGATTTCAATGCGGTTTCGCGGCTGGAGATTCTCAGCGCCACCATCGAGGCCAACACCACGGCCCGCCGCGTGCTGATCGACCACCACCTGTCGCCCGACGAAGGCTTCGACCTCATGTTCTCGCATCCCGATTCGTCGAGCACCTGCTTTCTGGTTTACAGCATCGTCGAGGCGATGTGCGGCACCGACGCCATTACGCGCAGCATGGCCGAGACGCTCTATGTGGGCATGATGACCGATACGGGCAATTTCGCCTTTTCGTTCCTCACCCCCGAGCTGTTCCGCGCCGTGGGCGTGCTGGTCGAGAAGGGTATTTCGATCCCTGACATCCACAACAGCGTCTACAACGCCTATACCGAGGGCCGTGCGCGGCTGTTCGGCTATGCCATCAACCGCAAGATGGAGATTATCCAGAACGGTACGGTGGCCTACATGTCGCTTATGGAAAACGAGATGCGCCGCTTCCAGTTCCAGCAGGGCGACAGCGAGGGATTCGTCAACTATGCCCTCACGATCAAGAAGGTCAAGATGTCGGCCATGTTTCTGGCACACCGCAAGTTCATCCGCGTCTCGCTGCGTTCGCGGGGCGGCGTCGACGTCAACCTCTTCGCCCGGAAATACTTCGAAGGCGGCGGCCACAAGAACGCCGCGGGCGGCAAGTCGTTCCTCTCGATGCAGGAGACCATCGACCATTATGTCCGCTCGGTGAAGGAGTTCGCCGAGGAGGGCCATCTGGACTGATCGTCATGGACGATTTCCGCCTCAAGGTCTTCATTACCGCGGCCCGGACGCTGAGTTTCACCCGGACCGCCGAACAACTCTACATCTCGCAGCCCGCCGTGAGCAAACACATCGGCGAACTGGAATCCCGTTATAAAGTGCAGCTTTTCGCCCGCCGCGGCAGCCGTTTGGAGCTGACCGACGCCGGGCGCACGATGCTCGAGGCCGCCGAACGGCTGGCCGACGACTACCGCCGGCTGGAGTACGAAATGAGTCTCTGCGCAAGCCTCACCGAGGGTGAACTGCGGCTGGGGGCCAGCACGACCATTGCCCAATATCTCCTGCCGCCCATCCTCGCGCGCTTCACGGCGCGGTTTCCCGGGGTGCGGGTCTCGGTCCTTTCGGGCAACAGCGCCGAGGTCGAGCAGGCGCTCGGGGAGCATGCCGTCGATCTGGGCATGGTCGAGAGCGTCAGCCGCCGGCAGGGACTGCACTACACCTTTTTCGCTCCCGACGAACTGGTGCTGGTGGCCCGCACGGGCGGAAAATACGCCCGCACCGAGTCGCTGACCCCCGAACAACTGCTGACGACACCCCTCGTACTGCGCGAGAACGGCTCGGGAACCCTCGAAGTGATCTCCGCGGCGCTCGCCGCGAAAGGCATCCGCCTTTCGCAGCTCGATGTGGTGATGCGCCTCGGCACGACCGAGGGCATCAAGGCTTTCGTCCGCAACAGCGACGCTTTGGCCATCGTGTCGGTGACCTCGGTGGTGGACGAACTGCGCAGCGGTGCGCTGCGGATCGTCGATATCGAGGGGCTGACCTTCTCCCGCGATTTCAGTTTCGTGCACGCCGAGTCCGAACCTGCGCGGCTCGTCCGGCAGTTCATCGACTTCGCCCGGGCGAATCTCTGATTCGGTTTCATAACCTCTGGTTATTCCAGATAACGACTTTTTGTTTCATATCCCGATAAAAGATGCGACCTTTGCCACGTTAATTAAGAAAAAGTTATCGTATCACGCATTAAAAAGAAGGATATGCTGGAAAAAGGCAACAGGGCGAACACCCTGCACGGAATTCTCTTGATCGCCCTGTTTTCATTCGCGGCATTCTACATCGCCGAAGTTCCCGTCGTGAAGCGGCTCTCGTTCAGTCCGCTGATCGTCGGCATCGTATTGGGCATGCTCTATGCCAACAGCCTGCGTAACAAACTGCCCGAGACATGGGTGCCGGGTATCAAGCTCTGCACCAAGCAGGTCCTGCGCTGGGGCATCATCCTCTACGGATTTCGCCTGACCTTGGCGCAGGTGGCTACCGTCGGCATTCCGGCCGTGGTAGTCGATCTGATCGTTGTGACGGTCACCATTCTGGGAGGCGTCCTGCTGGGCCGCCTGCTGAAGATCGACCGCGACACGGCGCTGATGACCTCCACCGGCAGCGCTATCTGCGGCGCCGCGGCCGTGCTGGGAGCCGAACCGGTCGTGAAATGCGAAGGTTACAAAACCGCGATTGCCGTCTCCACGGTCGTTATTTTCGGTACCCTTTCGATGTTCCTCTACCCCGTCATGTACCGGATGGGAATGCTCGGCGGACTGACGGATACGGGTGTAGCCATCTACACGGGCAGTACGCTTCACGAGGTGGCCCATGTGGCCGGGGCCGGCAATGCCATGGATCCGACCGATGCGCTGGGAATCGCCGGAACGGCCACCATCACCAAGATGATCCGCGTCATGCTGCTGGCTCCCGTGCTGGTCATCATGGGCTTCGTGCTGGCGGGACGCCGCAAGAACGGCGGGGAATCGAAGGACAAAGGTAAGATCACCGTGCCGTGGTTCGCTTTCGGATTCATCGGGGTCATCTGCCTCAATTCGCTGCTGCAATACCTGTGCGGGGCGGAAACGGTCCGGGAGATTCCGCTCAACGGCACCATCGAATACATCGACACCTTCATGCTGACGATGGCCATGACGGCGCTGGGTACCGAGACGAACCTCGCCAAATTCAAACAGGCCGGGGCCAAGCCCTTTGTGCTGGCCGGACTGCTCTATGTCTGGCTGGTCGTGGGCGGTTATTTCGTCACGAAATATCTGGTAGCGATACTGTAGTTTTACGGCAATTTTGGTAGTGCAGGGGCTTCGTGCTCCGAATAGAGCAGCACCCGCTCCCGTACGAAGTCCGCGAAATCGCGGGCTTCTTCGTTCGTGAGGAGGCCGGGGCGGCTCATCAGCACGAGCCGATGGGCGTGGAACGGCTTCCGGAACGAGGGGTGGATGTACTCTTGGGGATTCTCGACGAACCCGAGCCGCTGGTAGAAATGCAGACGGCGGATCGAAATCTCATCTTCCGGCGGATCGATCTCCAGAATGACGCGCTTGCCTTCCGAGAAGGCCGCAAGGGCTTTCGACCCCATGTTCTGCCCGCGCAGGCGGGGCGATACGGCCAGATGTTCGACATAGTGGAAATTTCCGGCTTTCCAGTGGAAGAGGATGCCGATAAACTCTTCGCCGCGCCAGATGCCGTCGGCCTCGAAATGCGGATCGCCGAACGCCCGGTCGTAGTCGGCGGCATTCCAGCGTTCACAGTCGGGAAAAGAGGTTTCGTAGAGGGCCCATGCCTCGTCCCAGCCTCTGTCGGCGCGGGATTTGAAGGGTATGAATTGCAGTTGCTCGGTCATAGCTCAAATTTTCGGCAAGATACGGCAAATTTCGCACAAAATCCAATCCGGGAATCCGCTTCTTTTATCCGGTTGTAAAATCAAATTCATAAAAATGAAACACAGGGTCGCTTATTTTGCGGTTCCGGAGGAGTTGTCTGCCTGTCCGGAATGCCGGAAATTTCCCGGGAACGAAAAAAATATCCGAATCTGCTCTTTTCGGGGGTCGGTATTTGCGATTGCCGTGTCTACTGATCGAAAAGCAATGGAAAAACAGACAAAATAGACATGCGTAAGGAGATAGACAGATTGATAAACTCCTACCGGACCAATACGCTGGGCCGGGAAGGGGCCGACCGGTTGGCGGAGTGGCTGGAGGAGTCGGCGGAGAACCGGGCCTATTTTCGGGCCTCTCTCGCTGCGGACGAAATATCCGCTTCGGCGAAGGCCGACCGGGAATGGGCGCGTTTCGCCGCCCGCAACAAGATCCTGTTTGCGGTCCCGAATACCCGGAATACGCGCCGCCGGCTGATCGCCCGGTATGCGGCCGTGGCCGCGGCACTGGCAGTCGGTATTTGTGCCGTCTGGTTCTGGCAGGGCGGATTCTTCAGGGCCGGAACTCCCGGAGCTCCGCAGGAGATCGCCGCCGAACAACCACTGCTGTACCGCACGGTGCGGGGCGAAAAGCGCAATATCACGCTGCCCGACGGCACGTCGGTCTGCATGAACTCCGAAGCGACGCTGACCGTGTTGGCCGGGTTCGGGCGGGCGACGCGTGAGATCGAGTTCGACGGGGAGGGATTCTTCACCGTCATGCCGGACAGGGAGTGTCCGTTCATCATCCACAGCGCCAACAACGATTATACCGTGCTGGGAACCTCGTTCAACCTTCAGTCCTATGCCAAGGAGGATTTCGCCGTGGTGACGCTCCATACGGGCCGCCTGCAGGCGCAGGTCAAGAAGGACGTCATCATCCTCGACCCCAACGAGGAGCTGCAGATCGATGCCGGCAGCAACACGATCTCCAAACGGGAAGTGCGTATCGATGACTCGATCGGCTGGATCGAGGGACGGCTGGTCTTCTCGGGGCATCCGCTCAAGGACGTGGCCAACAAACTTTCGCGCTACTACCAGGTGAAGGTCAACATCCACGAAGAGATCGCCAACCTGCAATATACGGGGGTGGTGGACAAGGAGTCGCTTCCCGAGGCGCTCCGGATGATCTCCGCGACCTCTCCGGTGCGGCTTTCGATCACCAATATCGACGGGGAATATTTCCTGTCCCGGGCCAAACGCAAATGATTTTCGATTATAAACTACCTAAACAATTTGAGTGAATGAACAGTTTTAACACCTTGGAACGTTGCTGCAGCACGCTGCATCGCTGGTTGGCGGGCGCACTTGCAGTATTGGTTCTCGCGGCTGCCGGCCATGTTCGTGCCGCCGAAGCCGGGGCGAATCCCGAGTCGCCGGTGACGCTGACCGTGGATCGGGCTTCGTTGGTCTCGGTCCTGAAAAAGATCGAGAGCCAGACCTCCTACACGTTTTTTTACAACAACGAACTGGTGGGAAAGGCCGCTCCGGTGACTCTCTCCGTGAAGCAGACCCCGGTGCGTAAGATTCTGGAGACGATTTTCGCCGGAAGCGACCTGACTTTCGAGTTCCGCGAAGACAAAATCCTCATCAAGAAGGTTTCTGCCGACAAGGCGGCCGATCAGGTCCGGGTTCCGGAAACGGCCGATGCTCCCGGAGGGGCTCCGGCTGTCGGCGAGGATCAGACTGTTGCCCCCCCCAACAAAAAAATACTGCGACAGGCGCCCCTGCGCTGATTCGCGGTGTCGTTAAGGACGATTCCGGGGCACCGATCGCCGGTGTCAGCGTGATCGTCAAGGGTTCGCTCGTCGGAGCCGTCACCGAAAGTGACGGCTCGTACCGGGTCATGGCGCGTCCCAACGACCAGCTGTCGTTCAGCTTTCTGGGTTACAAGACTCAGGACATTTACGTCGGCAGCAAGACGACCGTCGACGTCCGGATGGTCAGCACCGCGCAGGCCATCGACGACGTGGTGGTGACGGCGCTGGGTATGAAGCGCGCCGAGAAATCGCTGGGCTACGCCGCGACGAAGGTCGACGGGGAGATGTTCTCCTCGTCGAGCACCTCGTCCAACTGGCTCTCGGGACTTTCGGGACAGGTCGCCGGCCTGACGCTGTCCAAGGCCAATACGGGCGGCGGCGGTTCGATGCGCGTGACGCTGCGCGGCGAGTCGTCGATCGACCTCACGAACAACGGGGCGCTCTTCGTGATCGACGGTGTGCCGATGTTCAACACTTCGTCCGCTTTCGGCAGCGCTCAGTCGGTCGACTACGGCGACGGTACGGGTGATGTCAATCCCGAGGACATCGAGAACATCACGGTACTGAAAGGCCCCGCCGCCACGGCCCTCTACGGTTCGGAGGCGGCCAACGGTGCCATCATCATCACCACGAAATCGGGCGAAGGCCAGGACGGAGCGGTCTCGGTCACCTTCACCTCGAACTTCGTGGTTGATCAGATCAACTCCTCGCCCGATTTCCAGTACGTTTACGGTCAGGGTTCGGCCAAGGGTACCGACGGATTCCATTACGGCGATCCGGTCGACGGCGAGGGTTCCAATACGACCGACGTGGCGTCGTGGGGACCCAAAATGGACGGAACGCTCTACTACCAGTATTACGATGCGAACCGCGGCATCGGCGTCGACGAGAACGGCGTGCGCATTAAGACGCCGTTCGTGAGCTACGGCAACTGGTTCAAGAATTTCTTCCAGACCGGTTGGACGGCGACCAATTCGCTTTCGGTGTCGGGCAAGATCAACAAGAATAATTCGATCCGTCTCTCGGTGACCGATTACCGCAGCGAGTCGATCGTTCCCAATTCGCCGTGGAGCAAGCAGTCGCTGTCGCTCAAGAGCCACAACAAGGTCAACAAGTGGCTCACGATGGACACGTCGCTCACTTACTACCGCCGTGACAACGACAACCTGCCCGTAATGGGCTACGGTTCCAGTTCGATCATGTACTCGCTGTGGTGCATGTCGCCCAATATCAACATGGACTGGGCCAAGCAGTACTGGCTGCCCGGTCAGGAGCACGTCCAGCAGGATGCCGGTCTTTCGGGCGGCAAGAACAACCCCTATTTCACGGCTTACGAGCAGCTCAACACGCTCGACCGCGACCGCGCCTACGGCAACACGGCACTGAACCTGCACCTCTACAAGGGACTCGACCTGATGATCCGCGGCGGTATGGACTTCTCGCGCGACCTGCGTACGAGCCGCCATCCCAAGAGCTCCTATTCCTATAAATACGGTATGTGCAACGAGACCGAACTCTCCTCGCTGCAATTGTCGGGCGATTTCCTGCTCAAGTACGATCGCAAACTGGGCGCTGGGTTCAACCTCACGGCCAACCTCGGCGGAAGCATCATCAACCGTTCGTTCGTGCAGACGATCATGACGGCCGAGCAGCTCAAACAGCCGGGTATCTATTCGCTGGCCAACTCGGTCAACCGCATCAAGACCGACAACTACTCCTATGAGCGTCAGACGAACAGTATCTACGGACTGGTCTCGCTCTCGTGGCGTGATGCTGTTTACCTCGACATTACGGGCCGCAACGACTGGTCGTCGACGCTGCCTGTCAACAACAATTCCTATTTCTATCCGTCGGTTTCGGCCAGCGTGCTGCTGAACGAGCTGATCGATTTCGGTTCGGCGCGCAACGTGGTGAACCTGGTCAAGCTGCGCGGCAGTTTCGCGCAGGTGGGTAATGACACGAAGCCGTTCCGGACGGATAATTACCTGACCTCTTCGGACTTCTCGGGTAATTACCAGATTCCCACAACCATCGCCGCCCCGAACCTCAAACCCGAGATCGTGACCTCGTGGGAGGTGGGCGCCGACATCCGCCTGTTCCAGAGCCGGCTGAATCTCGACGTCGCCTACTACGACGGCGAATCGAAGAACCAGATTGTGAGCATCCCCGTCAGTTACTCCTCAGGTGTTGCGAAATATTACGGCAACTCGGGTCGCATTCGTAACTGGGGCTGGGAGGTTTCGGCCAACGGAACGCTCATCAAGACCAAGCAGGTGCAGTGGAAGGCCTATGTGAACTGGTCGCTCAACCGCAACCGGGTGCTCGAGCTGGGCGAGGGCGTCGATTCGTGGATCGTGGCCTCCTACTCGTCGCACGCCTATATGACGGCTTACGAGGGGCAGTCGATCTCGACGATGTACGGTCTGGGCTACAAACGCGCCCCCGAAGGTTCGTATATCGTGGGTAAGGACGGCTCGCTGACCGATGTCAGCGGCCAGATGGTGATCGACGAGAACGGTTATCCGCAGTACACCGACGAGCTGATGAAGCTCGGCGACTGCATGCCCGACTGGAAGGGCGGCTTCGGCACGAGTGTCAAGTGGAAGGGACTGACCTTTTCGGTCAGCTTCGACGGCCAGCACGGCGGACACGTCTACTCCTACAGCAATGCCCTGCTGGGTTCGCGCGGTAAAGGTACGGTGTCGCTGCCGGGACGTTACGACGGCCTGGTCCTGAACGGCGTCAACCAGCTTCCCGACGGCAACTATGTGCGCAACACCTACCGCACGGCCGATATCACCGAATATTACGGACTGGCCTATGCCTTCCAGAACGCCGAGCAGAACTTCGTCAGCACGCAGTTCCTCAAGCTGCGCGAGCTGCGCCTCGACTACGAATTCCCGAAGAAATGGCTGTCGAAGACCCGCATCATCAAGGGACTCGTGCTGTCGGTTTACGGCCGCGACCTCTTCTGCTGGTCGGATTTCCCCGGCTGGGACCCCGAAGGCGCCTTCATGCGCGGGGAATCCATCGTCCCGGGCTTCGAGATCGCCCAGATGCCCGGAACCCGCGCTTTCGGCGGCAGTATCAAGATCACTTTCTAACGCAGGAGGAACCGAATTATGAAAAATACGATGATAAAATATACCGTAACCTGCATGCTGGGAGCGTTCGCCTTGTCGGGTTGTTCCAACTTCGAGGAGATGAACGTGAACAAGAACGCATTGCAGAGTTCCAACGCCACGAGCTTCGTGCAGCCGATCACCTTCGGGTTCGAATACGCGCTGCTGAACCGCTCGTTCGATGTCAATTCGCAGCTGATGCAGTACACCGTAGGACGGCAGACTTCGGCCGAGCGCATCTACAACTACCGTTTCAACAACTCGATCGTCAACTATCTCTGGCAGAACGGCTACCGCTGGGCCGGGAATGCTGAGACCATGCGTGTGCAGGCCGAGAAGGACGGCGACCAGACGGGTCTGGCCCTCTCCTATATTCTCAAGGTGCTCACCCTGTCAACCATTACCGATACCTATGGCGATGCGCCCTATTTCGAAGCGTGCGAGGGGTATACCCAGAACAAGTTCAGCCCGGCTTACGACAAGCAGAAGGAGATTTACCGCGACATGTTTGAAAAACTCGAACTGGCCAACGAAATGCTGGCCGACGGGACCGACTTCGATGCACTCGAGGATTATATGTACGACGGTAAGGTGGCCCTGTGGCGGAAGTTCGGCAACTCGCTCTACGTCCGTCTGCTGATGCGTGTCGCGCTGAAGGATGAGTCCGAACCGAACGGCGAGAAGCTCGATGCCGTGGCGAAACTCAACGAGATTTTCTCCAATCCGGGTTCCTATCCCATTTTCGAGAGCCGTGCCGACGCCGCCAACGTGAAGTTCGATGCAACGGTCAATGCGCAGTACACGCCGTTCCACAACCTGCGCGCCGGACTCTGGAACAATAATATGATCTGCGAGCGCCTGATGGACGAGATGTACGATGAGGAGGAGAAACTGACGGACCCGCGTGTGAAATACTATTTCGATAAGCTGGTGGGCGTGCCGACACAGATCACCTATAATGAATTGACAGCCTATTTTGACACGGCGGCTCATTATCGGCGCAGCGTGATTCAGGACCGCGACCATTTTCCGCTGATGAACTATTCGGAGCTCTATTTCATCTGGGCCGAGGCGGCCTATCGCGGCTGGATCGCCGGGGACCCGGAGGAGTACTACCGGACGGCGGTGTCCGAGGCCGTTTACGAGTGGACCGACAATCCGTCGGTCGACCTCACGTCGTTCCTCTCCCATGCGCGCGTGTCGCTCGCAGCGCTCGACGGTGAGGAGGTGCTCGAACGCATTATGACACAGAAGTGGATTTCGAATTTCCTGGTAGGTATCGAGTCGTGGTGCGACTACCGCCGCACGGGTTATCCCGAGATGCCCGTAAAGGCGCTGGCCGACAACGACGGCATCCTGCCCACGCGCCTGCGCTACCCCTCCGACGAGGAGTTCCGCAACGCCGCCCACTACTCCGAAGTGGTCAACGGCTGGCTCGGAGGCACGAACAACATGACCACCAACGTATGGTGGGCCGACCACACCAACAAACGCAAATAACGGAAAGAACCTATGAAAAAGATATTTTTTCTGATCCTGGCGGCGACGGTCGTTTTTGCCGCCTGTTCGTCCGACGAAGGGACGTCGGGACCCGATAAACTGGAAATTGAACTGACCCCCGGTTGGGATGCTACCCGGGGAATGACCAGTTCGAGCCAGACGGCGCACGTCGCCGTGTCGCTCAATGCGGAAACCGTGCGTTGGACGGTTTCGTCGGACAGCGACTGGTGTGTTGTCGACGAAGAGACCGTCCACACCGGCAGTGGCGAGTTCACGATCGAGGTGACCGCCAACGATGATTTCAAGACGCGTAACGCCGTCGTTACCATCGCGGCCGGGGCGTATACTCGCCAGATGGAGGTCGACCAGTCGGGTAACATCTTCATCCTCAACCGGGTTTACTCTGTCGTGGCTCCCGGCGATACGGAGTCTTTCGACGTGGAGGTAAAAACCCTTTCGGAATGGCAGCCGGTGGATTCAGAGTGGATTCACGGCGAAGTGGTCGAGACCTCGGAGCCTGACGATCAGGGTATGACCACCTCGACGCTTCGTATCCGCTGCGACGCCAACACCTCTGCGGAAGGACGTTACGGTGTGCTGACGCTCGAGCCCACCGACGGGGTCGGCTACAGCACCTCCTATGCGGTTTACCAGTTCGGTACCGGCCTGTCGTTCGATGAGGAGAACCGGCTCGACCTGGCGGCCCGCGGCGAGGTTGAATTCAACATACAGGCTCCGTCCGAAGCTATCGTGGGCGTGACCTGCCCGACGTGGGTGACTTATACGCCGGGAACGGATGACGGGGAGACGGTGACTTGCACCTTCTCGGTCGGGGAGAACCCGAGCGATACGAAGACCGAGCGCGAGGCTACGATCGAACTGTCGATCAAGGACGTTGCTGCCAAGACCGAACTGCCGGCTATCAGGCAGGCGTTTTATCCGGCGGGCGGTATCGTTTCGGGCGCCGGCCTGAAGATGTTTGCCGAAACGTTCAACGCCGGCGGGGATGTCTCCGACTGGACCTCCGGCGAAGGCGGTAAGACGGTGCAGATATTGGGCGACGTCGATATGACCGATGTCGAGTGGACGCCTGTCGGAACGAAGGATCGTCCGTTCGACGGCATCGTTGCCGGTAACAATCATCTGATCCTGAACTGGAAAACCGCGCAGCCGCTCTTCGGCTATACGGCCGAGGGCTCGGAGATCGCTGACCTGACGATCGACGGCACGTCGAAACTGACTGCCGAGGCCATTGCTGCGGATGAATATGCTGCGGCGCTTGTCGGGGTCTGCAACGGTACGCTGCGGAATTGCAGTAACATGGCCGCGGTGACGCTCGATGTTGCCGCTACGGTCGACGGAGCGTGCGGCGTAGGCGGTCTGGTCGGTCTGGTCGGAGCGACCGGACGTGTGGAGAACTGTTCGAACGGGGGACTCGTCTCTTTGGGCAGCAAGGTGGTCTGCAACGATCTCTCGATCGGCGGCGTTGTGGCCCGGACGGAAGCCGGGGCCGTGCTGACGGGGTGTGTCAACGAAGGGGCCATCGCTTCCAGCGGAACAACGGAACCGAAAGAGAAGACCAATTGTCTTTATACGGGCGGTGTTGTCGGCTATGCTGGCGGTTCGGTCGAAAACTGCTCGACCGAGGGCGACAGATCGGTGGCTTTGAAGATTACGGCGGCTTATATGAGCTATACGGGAGGTATCGTTGGATGGGCAAACGATGCGGTTACAGGTTGTACCAATAAGCAACCGGTTTCGATCACGGCCAACCGCGAACAAAACGGAGTAGAATCTTGTCGTTATGCATATGCCGGTGGTATTGTCGGTAAGATAGCCGGCCCACTTTCCGATTGTAAGAATCGTGGGGCTATTTCGGCTCCGGCTGTTTGTACATTTCTTATTATGGGAGGTATTGCCGGTTCGTCGAACAATAGTGTTTCGGATATTATCAATGCTGCACAGATTACGCTTCCCGGTAATCCCGGTGGGGAAAGCGGACCGTTGAAAGAGAAGTTTTTGGGGCCTCGTTATGCTTTTGTCGGCGGTGCTGTAGGACAGTTAATGAGTTCTGGCTCCATTGTAGGTAATGGCGATACGACCAATTCGGGAGCTGTTACGGTCGATCTGATGGAGGTTCATGCAGAATCGTACGTTTATATTGGGGGTGTTTTAGGACAGCTTCTTGGTAAATCCGTGACCAATACGGTAAATGACGGGGCGATTTCAGTGAAGACTACTTCTCCGAATAATAAGGATGCAGTCAATTGGAATGTCCATAGTTTGGGCGGTATCGTAGGCCAAATAGGTGATGTTGCTGGTAAAACGATGGTAATTACAGACTTGGGTGCGTCGGTTACCGGTTCGAAAAATAATGCTGCTATCACCCACGAGAAGCTGCAGCGTAGCGATCGTAGTCCTGTTTATACAGGAGGTATTGTTGGATTTCTGTTTGCATCCGATTGTAAGGTTTCGGATTGTTCCAATAACGGTGCGATCAATGCGAATTATTGGAATAATCAGATCAACTACGGTGAAAAGGGG
This sequence comes from Alistipes provencensis, assembly GCF_900083545.1. Taxonomy (NCBI): domain Bacteria; kingdom Pseudomonadati; phylum Bacteroidota; class Bacteroidia; order Bacteroidales; family Rikenellaceae; genus Alistipes; species Alistipes provencensis. The sequence continues at coordinate 1,360,418 of NZ_LT559262.1, forward strand.
GCTGCGCGGGGTAATTTTGCCGGCGGTATCGTCGGAGCAGCCGTTGCGGCTGCCGATGCCGACGTCAATGTCATTTCGTCGGTCGAAAATTCAGGTACGATCATTTCCTATCGTGGATCGGCCGGTGGTGTGATCGGCTATGTAGACAGGGCGAAAGTGATGAATTGTGTTAATACGGGCGATTTTTCGACCGATTCAAGTGTTGCTCGTCTCGGTCGGGGTGGTGGTATTGTTGCCGCGGCTATGAACACGGAGATCGAAGAATGTCTGAATAGAGCTACCGTCGTGGCGGATGATACGGCAAATCCCATCACGGCCGGTGGTGTTGTTGGCGCTCTTTTGGAAGGCTCTGTTGTCCGAAATTGCAAGCATTACGGAACCCTCTATTGTCAGTTATATGGCAATAGTAAGTTTGTCGGCGGCGGCATTGCCGGGACTTCGGTTGACGGTACGACGATCAATGATTGCCGTTTCGGCGGCCAGTTCAAGGGTAAGAGTGGCGATCCCGTGGCCCTGACAGCCGACGATGTCTGCGGCGACAGCAACTTCTCTGGCTCGGGAAACACCCTCTGGGACGGAAAATAAACGGTTGGTTGGTGGTGGACGGGGCGGAGCTCCGCTTCGTCCCCTTTTTACAAAACGATGCGAATGGTACGAAAACTTGTTTTTGCGATTCTGGCCGGCTGGTTGCTGCTGACGGCCTGTGGCGGTAAAGATACCCCGGGCTATACCGGACCGGGGAGCGGCGATGCTACCGTCACGGGAAAGGTCGTCGATCAGCGGGGACTGCCCGTCGAAGGCGTGGTCGTGAGCGACGGAATGCTGACAACCCTCACCGACGAGGGCGGAAACTATGCGCTTGCCAGCGATCTCTCGAAGCGACGCTTCGTGCAGGTGACCATTCCGGCGGAGTACGAGATTCCGGTGAAGGACGGCCTTCCGCAGTTCTGGCAGCGCATTCCCGAGGGCTCGACCAAGGTCAAGGCCGATTTTACGCTTCAGGCCCGCCGAAAGACGGCTTCGCGCTATACGATCCTGATGACGGCCGATCCGCAGATCCGGTCGCGCAATGCCGGATTTGACAAGTTCGCTTATCATTCGATCGACATGTATGAGGATATGTGCCGCGACCTGCGTGAAACGGCTGCGTCGATTACCGACCGTCCCGTTTACAGCATCAGCCTGGGCGACCTGGTCCACAACGACATGTCGCTTTACCAGACCTATTGTAAAGGAATCGAGGATTTCGATTTCCCGGTGTTCAACGTGATCGGTAACCACGACCATGTGCAGAACGTGGCCACCGACCGCGAGGCGGTGGCGAAATTCGAGGAATACCTCGGTCCGACGTGCTATTCGGTCGAACTGGGGGAGCTTCACTTCATCTTCCTCGACAACATCATCATGAAGAACAATACGCTCGACCCGAATAATACGGGTGCCTACAGCGACGGACTTTCCGACGAGGTGTACAGCTGGCTGTGCAACGACCTAAAATATGTCGATCCGGGCAAGACCGTGATGGTCTGCGCACACAGTTCGATGTTCCGCAAACCCGGTTCCGAGCCTGCCGAGAAGGACAAGCACGGACCCGACTATGCTTCGCGCCTGTCGCAGTTCCCCTGCGTACACACCTGGGCGGGCCATTCGCACATCAATTTCAACTATGCCTATTCGGCCGAAGAGCTGTCCGCGAAATTTCCTAACGTCGAGTCGCACATCCTTGCCCGTTCGACGGGTGCGCTGTGGCTCAACGAGCGGATTTCGACCGACGGCACGCCGCGGGGTTATCTGGTGATCGACGTGGACGGCGAAGCGATTAGTTGGTACTATAAACCGTATGCTTACGAAAATGACGTACCTTCGGGGCTGAAACGCGACCATCAGATGCAGGCTTATGCACCCCGGAAGTATTACGACGACAGCTATTTCTATGTCAACGTCTGGGGCTACGACGCCCGCTGGAGCGATGTCTGCTATACCGACAGCGGGAAGCAGGGGGCGAAGATGACTCGGGTGGCCGCCTACGACGGAAATTTCGTGCAGAAGGCTGCCTATTACAACTCCGTTCAGGACAAGGCGACGTTCGAACCTTTCAAAACGACTCATATGTTCCGCATTCTTCCCACGGAGGGTGCGACCTCTGCGACTGTCGAAGTGACCGACCGTTTCGGTGAGCATTATACGATGACCGTGGATTGGTAGTGAAAACAGTATAGAACCGAAATTATGAAGAGACTCTTTTTGACGCTCCTTGCCGTGGTGACGCTCTTTACTGCGGTTGCTGGCGGTATTTCGACCGCCGCGGAGCTGGTCGCCTTTGCTGAGGCGGCCAATGCCGGGGGTGACCTCACTCCGTGGCAGAACGGGAACGGCGAGGTTTGCCTGACGGCCGACATCGACCTGGGCAAGGTCAAGCGTTTTGCACGCGTCGAGAATTTCGAAGGCGTGTTCGACGGTGGAGGTCATGCCATTCAGAACTGGAAGGCCGAGGGCGGTCTGTTCCGGCTGGTTGCCGAGGGCAGCGTCGTGCGCAACGTGGTAATTGCGGCCAGTTGTTCGATGAAGGTGTCGGACGACGGCGACGAGCCTTTCTTCGCGGGTTTCGTGGCCGATGTGAACCACGGCGTTCTGGAACGCTGCGAGAACTACGGTTCGATTTCGCACCGCTCCTCCCGGTCGCAGCACGACAACTATGTGGGCGGGGTCTGCGGCATGAACAAATACATCGTCATCCGCTGCAAGAACGGCGGCGAGATCATCTCGACGGGCAACTGCCCGTCGCTGGCGCCGACTGCCGAGCCGCGGATGTATCTGGGCGGCGTACTGGGCGGAAGTTTCGGGCGTTCGCTGCCGGGGGCTTTCGTGGCCTACTGCGAGAACACCGGTCGGGTGAGCTATTCCGGAGCGTTCATCGTCTCCCATATCGGCGGCATTGTGGGCTACAACATGCGCGTCAAGACCAAGTTCTGCATCAACCGCGGGGAGATCGTCTCGGCGGCGCGCGGCGTTGAGGAGGGCAGCGACCGCTACTGTCAGGAGATGGCCGGCGGCATCTGCGGCATGGCCAAGGGCGACGTGATGTGCTGCGACAATTTCGGGGCCGTCACCACCCGCGGGCACGCGTACAGCCTGACAGCGGGCATCTGCGGCTCGGCGCACGAGTCGCTGACCGTCGGCGACTGCGATAACTTCGCCCCCGTGACTTCGACGAGTACTTATCAGGCCGCCGTCGGCGGGATCGTCGGGCTTTCGGGACGTCCCGTCGTCGTTGCGCATTGCCGCAACAAGGGCGCCGTGCGTTTCGACGGCACCAGCGTCGACCGCCGTTCCTGCGCCGCCGGCATCGTGGGCGATATCTACGCCAAGAAGGATGCCGTTTATGCCGCTTCGGTCCGCTACTGCCGCAACGAGGGCGACGTCTCCTGCGGGCTGGGCGAGAATACGCGCAACAGTGCCCGGGGCATTCAGGCGGCGGGTATCGTCGGCTTCATCAACGGCAACGAAAAGGTGAGCGCCGACATCCGCGACTGCGTAAACACGGGCAAGGTGCGTTCTGAATCGGGGCGTACCGCGGGCATCTGCGGGTTCGCCAGTTATTGCGATTTCGACGGCAACGAGAATCTCGGGACCGTCGAAGGGGCCGGGGCGCTGCTGGGCGGCATCGTCGCCGCTTTCGAGCGGGGGACCCTGACGAACTGCACCAACCGGGGCGACGTGCTGGCCGAGGCCAAAGGCGAAGCGGGTGGTATTGCCGCGACGACCTGGACCGGCGGGAATGCCGGTATCGAGGGCTGCCGCAACAGCGGGGTGGTGAAAGGCCTCTTCGGCCTGACGGCGTCGATCCTGGGCGAAGGCCGCTCCGAGAGCGACCGCATCGGGGCGTGCGGCGTCGGCGGAGCCGTGGGTACCGTGACACAGAGCCGTGCGGCGGCTCCGAAGGTCACGCCGGAGAATTTCGGGCAGTTCATCACCGGGCGCAACGTGGCGAAGAACAACGCGACTGTCGACGAGACGAGCTGCTATTATTGGGATGGAAACAACTAAAATACAAAGGATATGAAACGTTTTCTGATATATTGCTGGGCGTTCGTCATCAGTTGTGCGGCCTACGCCCAGATACCCAACGTGACGGGACGGGTGACCTCCGCCGACGGGGCGCCCGTCGCCGGGGTCGTGGTCAGCGACGGCCTGAACTGTACGCAGACCGATGCCGAGGGCCGCTATGCCTTGACCAGCGATCTGGACCAGCGCCATTTCGTGTTCATTTCGGTTCCGGCCGAGTATGAGATTCCTGCTTACCGGGGGTGTCCGCAGTTCTTCAAGCGCATCGACCGCTTCCAGAAGGAGGTGAAGGCCGATTTCGTGCTCGAACCCCGCAAGGAATCCGCCGTGCATCACACGCTGTTGATGCAGGGCGACCCCCAGATCAAGAATTACGGCGTAGACGGCTCGGCCGAGGCTTACCGGTCGGTGGTGATCCCCGACATGATCCGCATGCGCAGTTCGATCGAGACCCCCTGCTACGGCATCAATCTGGGCGATCTGGTGTACAACGACATGAACGTCTACAACGCCTATATGGACAACACCGAGCGGGTGGACGTGACGACCTTCAACGTGATCGGCAACCACGACCACGACCAGACGACCATCCTGAGCGACTCGCTGGGTACGGTCTATTTCGAGATGTACCTCGGCCCGACCTGTTATTCGGCCAATATCGGCAACATGCACTATGTTTTCGTGGACAACATCCTCTACGGACGCGAGAACGCCTCGAGATCCTATGAGCTGGGGCTGAGCGACGAGATCGCCCACTGGCTCCGACAGGACCTGAGCTATGTGCCCAAGGACAAGACGATCATGATCTGCGCCCATTCGCAGATGTTCAAGAAGTACAGCAGCTTCTCGACCCGCAACAAGAACTACGCGGTCTACCGCGACGAGCTGCTCAAGTTCAAGAACGTCTATTCGTGGGCCGGGCACAACCACCACACATATATCTACAACTACAACCGTTCGGAGCAGATGCCCATCGAGAACCTGACGGCCGTCACCGTCACCCGTTCGACGGGTTCGCTGCGCCTGAACAAGCACCTCAACAACGACGGTACGCCGCAGGGCTATATGATCGTCGATGTCGACGGCGACGATGTGTCGTGGTATTTCCACTCGTGCGGCAAGGACCGCAACTACCAGATGCGGATTTATTCGCCCGTGAGGACCGCCAGCGATTATGTGCTGGCCAACGTCTGGACATGGGACGATGCCTGGGGGCCCGTCGAGTGGTGGGAGAACGGCGTGAAGGTGGGCGCGATGGAGCCCTGCGAGGAGTTCGATCCCGATTACATGGACCTCTACGCCACGGTGACGAATAAGACCACCCGCAAATACTGCCAGCCCGCGAAGTCGTTCCACATGTTCCGTATCAAGCCTTCGGCGGGCGTAAAAGAGGGCGAAGTACGGGTGACCGACCGCTTCGGAACGACATATACGGAACGCGTGAGCTGGTAAGGTACGGTTTTGGATACCGTTCCCGCAGTCAGCTTACCCGACAGAAGATGTTCCATTCCGGAGACCCATATTTCGGCTATACCGAACAGGAGGTAAAAGAGGTGTTCACGGCTCTTTATCCGCGACTGTGTGCCTATATCAACGGGGTGACCGACCGCGGGGACCTTTGCGACGACATCATTCAGGAGATTTTTTACAAGTTTCTCCGGCGCCGGCCTTATCTGGATCGCGCCAAGGTGCCGTCCTATCTCTTTTCGATGGCTCATAACGAGTGCCTGAACTGGCTGCGGCAAAATAAGATACTCTACAACAGTGTCGACCTGGCGCGGCTGCAGGAATCCCGGTCGTGGGAGACGCTCGCCATGAGCGATTTCCTCGATGCACCCAACGACTCGCCGCTGGCGACGCTGCTGATCGAGGAGGTGCTGGCGCTGTGCGACCGCCTCCCGCCGCAGACGGCGCGCATCTTCCGCATGAGCCGTATCGAGGGGATGACCAACCGCGAGATCGCCGATGCGCTCCATATCGCCCAGCGGACCGTCGAGAAACACATTTCGCTTTCGATCCGCTGGTTCCGGCGCTCGTCGCGTTTCAAGGGATATTGGTCCGATCCGGGATAGAAATGATTAGACAATAAAACAAATCTGCTATGAAGAACCTGTTTATGCTTTTTTTTGCCGCAGCGGCCGTTGCGGTGCAGTCGGCCCCGGCCCGGAGTTTCCGAGCCGCGACCTATAACGTGCGCCAGCTCAACGCGGGCGACGACGCGAAGGGCAACGGCTGGGAGCGACGGCTTCCGGTCATCGCTTCGCTCATCCGGTACCACGATTTCGATATTTTCGGCGCTCAGGAGGTGTTCCACAGCCAGTTGGAGGACCTGCTCGGGGCGCTGCCCGGCTATGGCTATACGGGTGTCGGCCGGGACGACGGCGCCGAGGCGGGCGAATATTCCGTGGTATTCTACAAGCGTGACCGTTTCGAACTGCTCGATTCGGGGCATTTCTGGCTCGCGGAGGACAGCACGCGCCCGAACAAGGGCTGGGACGCCAAATACGTTCGCATCTGTTGCTGGGGGCGCTTCCTCGACCGTGAGACCCAAGAGCGCTTCTGGTTCTTCTCCCTGCACACCGATCACAAGGGCGAACGTGCGCAGGTCGAGAGCTGCCGGTTGGTGTTGGATAAAATCCGGATGATGTGCCGTGGCGAGCGGGCCGTGCTCACGGGCGATTTCAACGTCGGCGAAACGAGCGAAAGTTACGCCGTGCTGCGCGATTCGGGGCTGCTTTCCGATACCTACGACCTGGCCGAGATCAAATATGCCTGGACCGGTACGGAAAACGGCTTCGATCCCGACCGCAAGACCTTCCGCCACATCGACTACCTCTTCGTGACGCCCGGTTTCCGGGTGCTGCGCTACGGCATCCTGACCGACACCTACCGCACGGAAGAACCAGAGGGCAGTGCGAAACCCTTCCGGGCTCGGACTCCTTCGGACCATTTCCCCGTGCTGGTCGAGATGGACTTTGCCGAATAAAATCACCGTAACCTGAAACTATTCCCGAACAAACGAATGAACATACTCTCTTTCTTTCGCAAAAGCGAGCCTTCGGCGCCCTTCACGGGTGACGACGCGGCGCGCATGAAACTCTACAAAAAGCTCCGTTTCCAGAGCTTCATCGCCGGCACGGTCGGCTACAGCCTCTATTACGTCTGTCGCACGAGCCTCAATGTGGTCAAGAAGCCGATCCTCGAAAGCGGGGCGCTCGACGCCACGCAGCTGGGCATCATCGGCTCGGCGCTGCTGTTCGCCTACGCCATCGGCAAATTCGTCAACGGATTCCTCTCCGACCATAGTAACATCAAACGTTTTATGGCTGCCGGACTGTGCGTCTCGGCCGTCGCCAACCTGCTGGTCGGGGCGTTGGGCTTCGCCAACGGCGGGGGCATGGTCGGCAACATGACGCTCTTCGTAGCCTTTGCCGTGATGTGGGGCGTTAACGGCTGGTCGCAGTCGATGGGCGCGCCCCCGGCGATCATCGCCCTTTCGCGGTGGTATCCCCTGAGCAAGCGCGGCACCTACTACGGATTTTTCAGCGCCAGCCACAACCTCGGCGAGTTCCTTTCGTTCCTCTTCGTCGGGGCCGTCGTCGGCATCTTCGGCTGGCAGTGGGGCTTCGTCGGGTCGTCGGTGGCCGGGGTACTGGGCGTGCTGGTGATCGTCTTCCTGCTGCACGACACCCCCGAATCGAAGGGACTGCCCCCGATCGAGGTGCTGACCGGCGAGGAGTCTCCCGAACAGAGCCACGACCACGAGTCCACCTCCGAGCTCCAGCGTTCGGTCATCCGCAACCCCTTCGTCTGGGTGCTGGCGCTGTCGAGCGCCTTCATGTACGTTTCGCGCTACGCCATCAACGGCTGGGGCGTGCTGTTCCTGCAAGAGGTCAAGGGATATTCGCTGGCCACGGCCACGCAGGTCATCTCGGTCAACGCCCTGCTGGGGATCGTCGGAACGGTCTTTTCGGGATGGTTGTCCGACACGCTGTTTCACGGACGCCGCAACGTGCTGGCATTCGGATTCGGCGTGCTGAACACCATCGCTCTGTGCCTGTTCCTCTACTCGGGCGACAGCATGTTCGTCAACCTGCTGAGCATGGTGCTCTTCGGCATGGCCATCGGGGTGCTGATCTGCTTCCTCGGCGGACTCATGGCCATCGACATCGTGCCGCGCGAAGCCACGGGTGCCGCACTGGGTATCGTCGGAATGGCCAGTTACGTCGGCGCCGGGTTGCAGGACATCGTCAGCGGCTGGCTGATCAATTCGGGCAAGACGGTTGCGGACGGCGTCACGACCTACGATTTCGACACGGCCATCATTTTCTGGATCGCCGCCTCGGCCCTGTCGTTCGTCCTCGCGCTCTTCGTTTCGCAACGTTCACACGCAAAATAAATGAGTATGAAAAACAAAACTGTTATTCCTGCTATCGGGGCTCTCGCACTGGTTTCGTCTGCGACGGCCGCTACAAAGCCGAACATTCTGATAATCGTAGTGGATGATATGGGGTACTCCGACCTCGGGTGTTTCGGCGGGGAGATTTCAACCCCCAATATCGATAAGTTGGCTGAGCAGGGTGTAAGGTTTACCCAATTTTACAGCAATCCGATGAGTGCACCGACGAGGGCGTCCCTATTGACCGGTTTGTATCCGACCAACGCGGGTATCGGAAATATGGGGCTTGAAACCACGGTGAAGGAGTACCAGAATTATCTCAGGCACGATTGTGCAACTGTCGCCGAGATATTTAAGAATGCGGGATATTACACCTACCAGAGCGGTAAATGGCATGTAGGACAGGATGAAGGGCAAAAACCGGTCGAACGGGGTTTCGACAAAGGATTTACGATGATAGGGGGTGCTACGGATTACTATGAGCCGTTAGGGATGTACATGGATAACGAGCCGTGGAAAGCTCCGGAGGGCTATTATATGACCCACGCTGTTACGGAGAAAGCCGTGGAATTCATCAATGAGGTCAGAGACGCGCCTTTTCTGATGTATCTGGCATACAATGCGCCGCATTGGCCGTTGCAGGCTCCGCAGAAAGATATCGATAAGTATAAAGGCCGATATGACAGGGGGTGGGATGTGATAAGGAAGGAACGATTTGAGCGGATGAAAAGAATGGGTGTATTATCTGAGGACGCGGTTCTTTCCCAACCTGATGAAAAAGCTGGCCGGTGGAAATGGGACGTTCTTTCGGCTGAGGAGAAAAAGAAATGGGCAGGCCGTATGGAGATATACGCTGCCATGATAGATGTCGTTGATCAGGGGGTCGGACAGGTGATCGAAGCGCTCGAGAAACAAGGAGTGCTGGACGATACGATTATAATGTTTATGTCGGACAATGGTTCGTGTGCTGAAGAGCGTGCAAAAGTATATATCAAGGGGGTGGATAAGGATGCACCCCCGACGGTAGCCGGATCAACGATCGTTTACAAGGCACCTTGGGCGAATGTAAGCGCCACGCCGCATTGGAAATATAAAAGCTCGAGCTTTAATGGCGGAGTAAATGTACCATTGATCGTGCGCTATCCGCAGGTAGTGAAGCAGCAAGGCGGATTCAACAGGTCGGCGGCGCATGTAATAGATGTTCTGCCCACCTTGCTGGATCTTACGTCCACGAAGAAATTGACGTATATGGGTGGACAAAAAATGCAGGATTTGGATGGTGTCAGCATGAAATCGCTGTTGGAAGGAGGCGATAAGCCGATACATGACTATATCTGTTGGGAACACAGAGGAAAATGCGCTATACTGAAGGGCAATTGGAAGATGGTGCTTGATAATTCAAGCCAGCAATGGAGATTGTATGATCTGACCAGGCACGGAGGTGTGGAGATCGAAGACCTTTCGGCTCGGAATCTTCAAAAGATGGAAGAACTTTTGGCTGACTATAAGGAATGGATGAAAGAGAATAAGGTTATTCCATTTCCGGAACAACTCAAATTGCCGAAGAGGGATAAACAGTAAAAATAGACCTGTGAAACTATCTGCGGTTTTGATATTTACGGTTGCCGATTATTCGGCAAGCCGGCTCATGGGTAAAATGACGGAAGTAATGGGCTCTGCATCATATGCTTTAGTTGAATTGTAATCATCTTTCCAGAGGTAAGTTCTGCCATTTGCTAGTTTGGGACCATTGCATATTGTTTTCTAACTCCATTATGTCCAGTTACTAAGCTGTCTGCATATATAATGTATCGATTTGGTTGTTAATAGCATGGAGGTAAAAAGAGGGAGCTTTACCAAAGCTCCCTCTTTGATTTGCAGGGTTGTTACGAAATACGGTACTTGTACATCACCTGCACCGGGTCGTTGCAGATACCCTCGTACTTTTTGACGAGGGTGTCGTCGGAGAACTGGAAGATATAAAGGCTTCCTTTGAGTTCTCCGGCCCGGTCGGGATTGTAAGTCGCCACATAGAGCAGCGTTTCCTGCGTGTCGTCCCCGAAATCGCCCATGAAGTTCGTCGCCATGGAGCGGATGATCTCACCGTCCGGCAAGGTCAGTTTTGCGGTTATGGGAGGTGCGGATGTCAGGCTCCAGCGGTAGATCTTGTTGCCGTAGGAGTAATAAACGTCGCTCGAATTCTTGCTGTTCACCATAATCGAATTCTCGTCCATATTGATTGCATCGGCCGTGAAGGTCGTTACGTCCTTGAATGTCCCAAGGGCGCTGGTCGTCGATTTGATGCAGTACGATTTGGGATCGGTCTGCGACCGGAAAAGCACATAGGTCAGGTTTTTCAGACTGGCCGGACACAGATTGACGATGTCGTATCCGGACAGAGATCGCGAGGTGATTTTGCCGGAACCGGGTTGGAATAAGGTCGTTGCGTTGTAGAGTACGGGTTTCCGATTGGGCTTTCCCGTTGCCGAAGTGCGGTAGACGAGCGTTGTGGCGTGGTTCACCAGACCGGCCTCCACAGCATCGGGCCGTTCACCGATGATGTCGGCAAAAAGGTCATAACGATAGGTATGGCCGTTATTCCCGCGGATGAGTACATAATAGGCCGCTGCACTTGTAGCTTCTCCTGCGAATTCGACGCACGATGCTCCGTACTCCGTTCCCAGCCGGTTGATGGCATAGAGTTCGAACGTTTTCGGATTGAGCTTGTAAATGGTTCCGCTCTCATCGGCGGTCGCCACGAGCAGCGAGGTGTACTGTATCTCTTTCGAGGTATAGTCCGAGATGTACATGGAAGTCCCTTTTTTAAGCGGATTGTCGGGGTTGATCGAAGCGAAGATATCAGGATAGATCTCCTGTTCGTTTGCTGCTATCTCATCTTCGGTCCGCTTTTTAATAAAGGTCAGCGTTCCGCTCCCTTCGGCGTCGTTGCTCAGTATCAGGATGCCTTCATCCAGTCCGGAGTTGACATTGAGCGTAAAATATTTGTAGACGATACACTCTCCGTTGTCGACTTTCAAACGCAGCAGGTATGTGCCTATACGGTTGAAAGTATAACGTATATCTGCCTTGTCGGAGATTACCTCGATACTCTCCATGGCGTATTCGTCCTTGTCGGAGGCCTTGGGCTTGCCGTAAGCCCATTCGTAGGTAACGGGCAATTCGCTTTCGACCTGCAATTTGTCGTATACGAGCTCTTCGCCAAGGGAAACGTCGATGGTTGCCGATACTTCGTTGAATGAAATGGGTTCCAGCGTACGGAAATTTTCGTCTTCGGCATCGAAGCAGGCTGTTGTGCAGAATGCCATGCCGAGGAGAACTGTTCGATAGATTGTCTGTTTCATCATGATTCGGTTTTTTCCGTTATCTCAATAATGCGATCGGGTCTTTCCAATATGTGCCGGACGAACCGGACGATTTGATTTCCTCGTAGTTGGGATCGTCCGGATGCTCGGCATAATATGTTTTGTAATATTCGCACAGCGGAATCAGTACATAGGATGCCCATACGGTCGGATTTTCCAGTTGGATGAAATTCTTCGCAATTCCTTCCTTGTCGAGGTTCTCGCCGTAGCGGTCGACGCATTCTTGATAAAACACGGGATTTTTCGTTTCGACCTGATGGTAAAGATCGAGCATTTTGCGGAACTTCTCCGGATAAAATCTGCCTAAATAGAGTGTCCATCCGAAAAGATCGTAACCGGTGGCAGAAGCATCCCACCAGTCGGGACAAGTGGGATCACCGTCGTTGACATACAGGTTGAACAGCGGGGTTTTGATCTTCTTCACGACGGTGGAATCTGCTGCCAGCGGCAGGAACTCGTCGTCCTCGACGATCCGGAACCGGATACAGGCATATTTGGTCTTCATGACCTCCTGCCGGTGGAGCGTCAGGGGAATCGATGTCTCGACTGCACCGGCGGGCAGGGTCAATGCGCCGATCTCGAAGTCCGTGCCGGACCGTGCCGTGATGACCGGAATCTTTTCTGTGCCGACGGTAATCGTTTCATCCGGATCGGCGTCGATGTATTCGATTGAGAATGTACGGTCGTAGTCGACGGGCATGCCCATCATTTTGACAGCGACGTTGTACTCTATCTGTTGGTCTTCGATCAGTGAAAAGGAGACCTGAGGCAGGGCTGAAGTGACCTCGAAATAGAGATGGTCTTTCTGGGAGGTGTCATACATCAGCCAAGTGTCCTTGCAGCCCGCCAGCGTCAGGATCAGCGCTGTTGCGGCAGCGACGCGTAACGATATGTGTGTTTTCATGGATTTTGTTTTGAAGTTATTCTTCGCGGTTATCCTCTTCGTCTTTCGGAAGCGGGATTTTATAGGTGTTGACATCCGACCCGGAGAGCGTTATCGTAGATGTCGCCACGATATCCTTGCCCAGCCTCTTCATGTTGAACCATTGCTGTCCCTCGCCGTAGAACTCCTTGCGGCGCTCGATGTAGAGGGCGTCGGCCGTTACGGTGCGTCCCTGATCGCCCAAGGCGTCCAGCCCGCGCGTTTTGATGACGTCATCGAAATAGTCAGTCGCCGTGTCCGGGTCGCTTTCGAGCAGGGCCTCGGCCATGATGTAATACATTTCGGGAATCCGGATCATGTTGATGCCCAGAATGGATTTTCCCGAATACGAAGGCTCGTCGCTGGTGTAATAAGTAGGGCTAACCAGACGGCGCAGCGTATTCGAACCTTCGTCGAACCATGCAGCCAGACGGTAGTCGGTCTGGGACGAGGACGAGCCGTCGAGATAGAGCGACCGGTAGTCGGTGGCCAGCGTAAAGGAACTGGCCGCTGATCCGCCGCTGAGTTGGTACTTATTGGCATTCTCTTTCTGTGACTTCGTGGAATAGATGCCGAAGATGGTTTCGTCAAGGTCCAATGTTCCGTTGTCCGGCTGGTTGAACGCTGTAGTCGGGCGGAATCCGAACTTGCCGCTGTCGATCACCTTTTTTGCGTAAATGGCGGCATTGGCCATATCGTTTTTTGACCAGTAGACGCGGGCCAGCAGGGCCTGCACGGCATAGAGGTTCATATGGATGATGCGGCACGAGGTGAACCCGCCGTTGGAGGCGTTCGTGCGGACCGTTTCTACGAGCGTTTCATCTTCGGCAAGGCATTTTTCAGCCTCTTTCAGGTCGGCGATAATCTTTTCATAGGCTTCGTCGAGCGAACTGAACTTCGTGATGTCGAACGAATACTTCGAAACGTAAGGGATGGCACGGGCTTTCGAAGCCTCATCGGCCCAGATAGGGGCACCGTACATGCGCAGCATGTCGAAATGCAGCAGCGCACGCAAGGCTAATGCTTCACCTTTGTAAAGGGGAGTATGGGGAAACTCGTGGTCGCCGCCCTTTTCGATGTGCGAAACGATGTTGTTGATATGGTTAATGGTCTTGTAAACCGTCTTCCAAACGTCATTGCGGAGGCTTGAGGCGGTGCTCTTCGACCATTCGCCGATGGCCATGTTGCTCATCGCGTTGTCGGACAGGGTCACGTTGATGCTCAACACCTCGGGAATCCAGAACATATAGTCGCTGTACAGGTACTGTTGGGAGCCCAGTTCCGCATAGATGCCGTAAAGGGCGTCCTCATATCCTTCGGCCGATTCGAACATGTCCTTGTCGAAGACTTCGCCTTTGGGGTTGACGTCCAGAAAATCGGAGCAGCCGAGCAGCGGGAGTGCCAGCGCGCATAAAATGTAGTATTTCAATGTTTTCATAGCAGCGTCGTATTAGAAGGTGGGACGGAAGATAAGGTTGATCGACCGGCAGTAGGGATAGGAGGTGCCGCGTTCGTATTTCACCGACGAAATATACCCGATATCGGACATGCCGATACCCACGCAGAGCCGCTTCAGACCGATCCGGCTGAGGAACTTGGCCTGAAACTCATACGTCAACTGGATGTTCGAGATGTACAGTTCGTTTTTCCGCTCCACGAAACGTTCCGAATTGACCATCTCGTTTTTGGTGTTGATGGCCAGATAACGCACGAGGTCGCCCGGTTTTTTCCAACGGTCGGTATAGGCCCGTGCATCGACATTCTTGTAGGGGTCGATGTTCTCGACCTTGCTCTGGAGCGTTGTGTTGTAAAAGTCGCTGCCGAAGGAGTAGGTCGTGCTGATCGAGAGCGAAATACCCTTGTAACGGACCGTATTCATCCATGAGCCGGTGAGGATCGGATTCGTGTTGCCTACGGCGACGCGGTCGTCACCCTGATACTTATAGGTGTATTCCCCGTTTTTCTTGATGAAGATCTCCTGTCCGGTTGCCGGGTCGATGCCGGCGGACCGGACCGCATAGATGTCGAATTGCGAACCGCCTTCGGTAAAGAGCAGTTTCGGCTTCACAGCGTCGTTGCTGTCGCCGACCGAAGTGTTTTTCAGAACCGTCGAGATGTCCCGGATGCGGTCCATGACGTGACCGCCCGTGACGGTCATGCTCCAGTACCAGTCTTTTGTCCGGAAAATCTGACCCGAGATCGCGAAGTCGAATCCCCGGTTGTTGATCTTTCCGAAGTTGACGTTCATCGAGGAAACGCCCACCGAGGGCGGGAGATTGATCGGCATCAGCAGGTTGTAGGTCGTGTTCGAATAGTAGTCGAATGACAGGTTCAGCCGATTGTCGAACATCGCCGCCGTGATGCCCACGTTGTTGTTGAGTTTCTTCTGCCATTTCAGCGCCGGATTGCCCATGGTGACGGGAACCGCTCCGATGCCGGTGTAATACTGGTAGTCGGATTTGTAGGAATAGATGGTTTTCGCTTGGTAATAGTCGAACGACACGCTGCCGTTGTAGCCGACGCTGTATTTGAGTGTCAGCGTATTCAGCCACGGAATGTCCTTGGCGAAGTTTTCATTGTGGATGTTCCATCCGATGCCCGCCGCCCAGAAAGGCGCGAAGCTGTTGTCGGAACCGAAGCGCGAGGACCCCGAACTGCGGTAGGAGGCATCGACGAAGTAACGGTTCAGCAAACTGAAGTTGCCGTTGATGAAGAATCCGACTTCGGTCGCGATACGGTCGGTACCGCTGGGATGTCCGCTCTTGGGATAACCCATGGCGAAGGAGATGTCGCTCAGCTCGTCCTTGAGGAATCCGATGCCGACGGCCCGTGCCGAGGTGCTTCGGGTGTACTGCATGTTCGAACCGCCGCTGACGCGGAACATTGAACCGCCCTTGCCGATGGGCTTGCCGTAGTTGAGCACGAGCTTGCCGCTGAAGGTGTTTCCGTTGCGGTTCGAATATGCGTATTCGCCCTTTTGCGAAATGTCTTTTATATCTGAGTACTTTGCGGCATCCGGCGAGGTGTATATATCGTTCGATCCGGAGTTGATCGAGATGCTGCCCTGTCCGGTCACATAGAAATACTTGGTGATGTTCCACCGCGCTGTCAGCGAATTGGTCATTGCCTGCGTGCGTGCCTTGGAGAAACTCGAGAGCGTGGCGTCGTAAAGCGGGTTGGCCATCTTGCTCGACGAGGTGTCGTAAGGATTGAAATAGTAGTTGCGGATGTATTCGCCGTTTTCGTCGCGGATCGGTTCATAGGGATTCAGGGCGACATAATCGGAGAATGTGCCGTAAGGCGAGTTCTCCGAATCGGTCAGCGAGAAGTTCGTCTTGAAG
Source organism: Alistipes provencensis (assembly GCF_900083545.1). Classification (NCBI taxonomy): domain Bacteria; kingdom Pseudomonadati; phylum Bacteroidota; class Bacteroidia; order Bacteroidales; family Rikenellaceae; genus Alistipes; species Alistipes provencensis. Next base: position 1,376,528 of record NZ_LT559262.1, read on the forward strand.
GCGATCGTCAGTTTGTCACGCAGGTGGTAGCCGATGTGGAATCCCAGCCCGTATTTGCGGCGGTTGTCGCCTTTCATTACGCCGTAGTCGTCCGAGAAACTGGCGGTCGCCCGATAATCCACGTTCTGGCCGCGGGCGCTCAGAGCCAGCGAGTGCGTATGGCTGAACGGAACGCGCAGCGGGGCGTGGATCCAGTCGGTGTTCACGCCGCGGCGAACGTTCTGCAGCTTGTAGTCGTAGGCTTTGTCCATCGACCCGTCGGACGTTTTGTAAAGCTCGGCCAGTTCCTCGAGGGCGAGTTTCTGCGCCGCATTGGTCAGGTTGAACGACGAAAGGTCGGGGATGCTGAATTTCGGGACGAAGTTGTAGCTCAGCCGGACCTTGTTCCCCTCGATGCGTTTGCGCTCGACGACGATCACGCCGTTTGCGCCCTTCTCACCGTAGAGGATCGTGGCCGAAGCATCTTTCAGGACGTCGACGCGTTCGATGTCGAACAGGTCGAGGTCGTAAAGCTCCTCCATCGAGATCTCCACGCCGTCGAGGACGATCAGCGGGTTGTTGACACCTTCTTCGCTTTCGTTGGTGATCAGTGAGTTGGCGCCGCGGATCAGCAGCGACGGGATGGCATTGGGGTTGGAGCCCTGAGCGTTGTTCTCGACCATAACCATGCCCGGAGTCACGGCGGCGATGCCGGCGATGAGGTTCGTCGGCGAGAGTGCGATCAGCTCTTCTCCCTTGATGGTGGTCGAGGCGCCGGTGAAGGTGCTTTTGGACTGGGTGTAGAAACCGTTGACGACGACCTCTTCGATCTCGGAGTCGTTTTTCAGCGTGACGTTCAGGTTGCTCGAGCCGTTGACGCTCCTCTCCTCCGGTTTCATGCCGATGAACGAGTATAGCAGCACGTTCTCCTTACCGGGACGGCGTCCGAAAGAGATGGAGTAGTTGCCTTTCGTGTCGGTCGATACACCTATGTTCGTGCCTTTAAGCACGACGTTGGCGCCCGGCAGCGGCAGGTTGTTTTCGTCGAGGATCGTTCCGAATACGGTGATGCGTTCGAGGCTCTTGCCTTCGGCGCGGATGACGATGTTCTTGTTGACGACGGAATAAGAGAGATTGCTGTTGGCCAGACAGACATCCAGAACCCGAGAGATGGTCATGTTGTTGAATGACCGGGTTACAGGCGGCAATTTGTCGACTTCGGATGCGTTGAAGATGATGTGAACTCCGCTTTTGGCCTCTATTTGTGCGAAGACTTTGGATACCGGAGCATTGGTAACCTGCAGCGAGACGCGCTTTTGAAGCTGCTCACCGCCGGATATTTTACTTTGGGCATACGCATTTCCCCCCCCCATGCTCGGAACAGTCATGCAGAGCAGGAGCACGAGCAATGCGTTAAATGCCGTACATATGTTGGTTTTCATGATTTGCGGGTTGTGGCAGATGATGAATTAATCCTTTTTCAGTGCTGTTTCCAGTTGATAGAGAATCGCCTGATAGTGGGTGCGTGCATCACCTGTCGAGGCGGGAATGCAGGCCTTGAGCAGGCGCGCGATCCGCTGGGTCTCTCCGTAGAAAACGGTTTTCGACTCATCGATCGATCGCAGGTTGACGCGGTACTGCCAGCCGTAGCCGGGTTTGCCGAAGTCGGTCAGCACTTGGGAGGCTACATATCCGTGTCCGTTTTCGACCTCGAGGTTGCGCAGCAGGTCGACGTTCTTGGCGATGACTCCGCTTTCGTCCAGCCCGAATGCCACGATATCGTCGACCGAAGGCATAAACGCATTGTCACCGGTGAAACTGCCCGTGCTGACCTTGGTAAGCGAGGTCTTCTTCGTAACGGCCGAGGTCAGGAAACTGGCATAAAGGTTTTGCATGATACGGTCTCCGGCGGTCGGCTGACGGCGCTTAATTGCGCTTTCCCAGATTCCTTCGTACATGTCGTCGGCCCAGTTCCGGATTGTGTAGGCATCCTTGGGTGATTTGGCTACATGCGACGAGAGGATCACGTTCTTGTAGGTGTCGTAGAATTCCAGAGCCGTGTAATACTGGAAGATCGGCGGAAGCTCGACACGCAGCGAGAACCGGTCGGTCAGGTCGCGGTCGGCGATCCAGTCGCACTCCTTGAGCTGCTTCAATACCCATTGCAGGGCGGCATGCTGACGCTTCTTGTCTACGGGAACCACGTTCTTGCCGGGGGTGCCCGCCTTTACCTCGGACAGGTAAATGCCGCCGATGTTGAGCATCACGGCGCGGATATAGCGGTTGTACTGCTTGGCCAGCTCTTCGTAACGGGCGGTGCGCAGCGTGGCGTCGGGGTCCGTTGCATCGGGCATCCACTCGTTGAAATGGGTCAGGATGTATTTCAGGTTCTTCGTGCCGTATTCGGCGGCTTTGATCGGATCGTCGCCGAGGTCTTCCTCGATGGCGCTCGGATCGTAACGCTGGATCACCTGCTGGCGGCCGTAGCGGAACCGGGGATCGCCGGCCTTCTCGTCGACCCACTTCTCAAGGGTCTTGGCCTCTTCTTTGGCATCCTTGGCATCGATGGGCTTGTAGGCGTACTGAACGAGGAAATCGTCGTAGACACCCAGATCGGGAGGCGTCAGTTTTACACCCTTGTCCCCGGGTTGTGCGACGTAGTTGAAACGGGCATAGTCCATGATGGAGGGTGTTGTGCCGTTCTTCTGTGTGAAGGTTGCGCTGCGGAGCGAGTCGACGGGGTATGCCGCTGAAGCCGCCATGTTGTGCATGAAGCCCAGACAGTGACCTGCTTCGTGTGCGAGGACGTAAGCGACCGATTCGCGGACGACGTCGTCGGGCATCCGCTTCGAGCGTACGCGGGGATCGATCTGTGCGGTCTGGCAGAAACGCCAGTTGTTGATCAGCTTGATAATGTCGTTGTATACGATGATCGAAGCGTTGATAATCTCGCCCGACGAGGGATCGACCCACGAGGGCCCCATCGCATTGGAGATCTGTGCCGGGACGAAGCGGATACACGAGTATTTCAGGTTGTCCGGATCGAATTCGGGGTCGTTCTTCGGGAAATCGCGGACCTGCACGACATTCTTGAAGCCGATTTTTTCAAAGGCCTTGTTCCAGCGTTCGATGCCTTCTTTGGCCGGTTCGCGCCACAGGGCGGGGAATGCGTCGTCGAGGTAGAAGACGATCGGTTTCACGGGTTCTACCAGTTCGCCGCGGGCCCAAGCTGCCGAATCCGAAGGCTGGATGTTCCAACGGTGGATCACCGAGTAGCGGGCGATCTGGTCGGCGTCGGGGTTGAGGTCGGTGCGGCCGGAGAGAAAGATTCCGACACGGGAGTCGGCCACGCGCGGACGCATCTTCTTTTCGGGGAGCATCATGATGCTGCGCGTCACGCCCACCGTGAACGGGTCGTTCTTCTTCAGCAGTACCAACTGCATCAGGTTGGCCGATACCGTGTAGGAGAGCATGGATTTGATGCTGACGTTGTCCTTGAAGGCTTTGATTTCCCTGAGGGCGGTGCCGCTGCTGTTGAACGACGCCGTGATGTTGATGCCGCCCATCGAGCCGCTTTTGATCGGCGCCAGCGGCTCATAATTCGACGTGAAGAGGTTGGATGCATCGAAGACCACCGCCGTCGAATCGTTGTTGAAGCAGACGATCTTGTATGCGTTCAGGATCGGGTCCATCGAGCTGAGCTTGACGGCGTGGGCCATCTGCTCGTTCGACTTGTCGAAGTCGGGCAGCACGCTGACCTCGCTCATGTAGACCGTGCTGTCGATCAGGTTGAACCGTACATGCATCGGAGGTTGGGGCTTGTAGCCGATCGATCCAAGGTCGGGGTCGCTGGCTTCCGAGATCGTCGATGCGATCAGCATTTCGCGGCCCATGTTCTTCACGGGCAGTTCGATGTAGAGTTTGCCCTTGGACTTGTGCAGGGTCATGAACCCGCCTTCGGCCCGGGCCGTCACATTGCTTTTGTCCTTCACGAAGGTCTTGTCGTACTTGGAGACCTTTTTCTTTGCCACGGTGTCCGTCTTTTCGGTCTTGGCCTTTTTCCGGGATTTGGAGGCCGCCATGGCGTCTGCCGGCGTCTGCGATAATGACAGGCACAGGATGGCCGTTAGTAGTAAAAGTTTTCGCATGTTGATAATTTAAAAAATGTGAAAAAATGAGTGAAATGAATATTTTGATACGTCACAAATATAGTGTTTTTGGAATGGAATTTGCTTTAAACAGCCGGTCAATTTCGGGCCTGCTTTTAATTTGAAACCAAACAAATTGGATGACGGGTTGATTGTAACTGAATCCGTTTAAAAACCTTAAAATCGGAATCTGGCGTCCGAAGCATTCCGATTTATCTCGAGCCCCGGTGAATATATACGGTTTCAGATGGGAGAAGGGAGCCCGTTTGTGGAGGAAGGAAAATGAAAAAAGAGCGACCGATTATAAATCAGTCGCCCTTTTTTGGTGCCCAGGACAAGACTCGAACTTGCACGAACGTAATTGTTCACTACCCCCTCAAAGTAGCGTGTCTACCAATTTCACCACCTGGGCATTACACTCCCGAATCAACTTTCGGGAGTGCAAATATAGATACTATTTTGCGATTCGCAAAATTTTTACGCGAAAAACGTCAAAATTCGCCAAAGGGCCGTGCAGGACTTCCTGTGCGGCCTCCGGGCCGCTCTTTATTTGAGTTTCATCTCCTTGAGCAGGTAACCCGCGCCGCCGATGCGGTCCACGACGAACAGCACATAGCGGATGTCTACGGCGATGTTGCGGCAGATCGTGGGGTCGAACGCCACGTCGCTCATCGTCGAACGCCATGTCCGGTCGAAGTTGATGCCGACCAGTTCGCCCGAGGCGTTCAGCACCGGCGATCCGGAATTGCCGCCCGTGGTGTGGTTCGTGGCCAGAAAGCAGACCGGCACGGTCCTGTGTCCGTCGATCGTCGCCGCCCAGCGGCCGTACTCCTTCGAAGCGTAGCGATCGCGCAGCGACTGCGGAATGTCGTAATCGTAAATCTCGGGGTTGTCCTTGGCGATGATGCCGTCGAGGGTCGTCTGCGGCTTGTGGTACTCGCCGTCGGCATATTCATACCCGGCCACCGAGCCGTAAGCCACGCGGAGCGTGAGGTTGGCGTCGGGATAGAAAGCCCGTTCGGCGTCCCATTCGCGCAGACCTTTGATATAAGTGGTGTAGAGCTCGTTGAGCCGCTTGCTGTTGAGGTTGCGCAGCGACTTGGTGCCCGCGAGCCATGTGATATGGCCGAGCATGCGCTTCGTTCCTGCGCGCAGGGCTGCCGCCGCCGTGGTGTCGCCCTCGTTCCAGACCTGCGTGAAAATCTCCTCGGCAAAGGCCTCGGGCGAGCCGTACCGGGCTACGCCGTCGAGGAATTCCGGAATTTGGTATTGCGCCGGACAGCGGCGGGCATACTCTCCGAATTGCAGGCTGTAAAGGGCGCGTTCGGTCGTCTCGCGGCGGGCGAAGACCGCCTCGGCGCGCTCCTTGGCGGAGTATCTCGCCGGCAGGGCGTTGAGCGTTTCGAGCGTGATCTCACGGGCGAAATAGGGGTCTGCGATGCGGGCGTATTCGGCTTTGAGCTGCGCCACGACGTCGCGGTATCGGGGTTTGTCCTGCGCCCATGCGTCGAACGCCTCCTCATAGGCGCGCTTCGAGGCCACGGTGCCGCGGCGTTCGATGCCCAATACTTCCCCCTGCCACTTCTTCCATGCGTTGGCGATCGAGGCGTGCCGGGCGGCATAGAAGATGCGCAGCGCGGGATCGGACTCCTGCGCCTTGGAGATGATGTCGAGACGGCCCGTGCGGACGGCGATTTTCGCCGGGTCGGAACGCTCGGCGATGTAGGCCACGGCGTCTGAAAGAATGTACTCCTGCGTGTTGCCCGGGAATCCGTAGATCATCGTGAAATCGCCCTCCTTCACGCCTTTCGTCGAGATGGTAAAGTGCTTTTTGGGACGGTAGGGGACGTTCTCGGGCGAATAGGCCGCGGGCTTGTTATCCTTCGAGGCATAAACGCGGAACATCGAGAAGTCGCCCGTGTGGCGGGGCCATATCCAGTTGTCGGTGTCGCCGCCGAACTTGCCGATCGACGAGGGCGGTGCGGCCACCAGACGCACGTCGTCGAACTGCTCGTAGACGAACAGGAACTGCTGGTTGCCGTAGTACATCTGCTCGACGGCGGCCTTGTAGTTCGGCCCCTCGGCCTCGGCCTTGCGGACGATCTCCCCGGCGGTCTCTCCCGCGGCGATGCGGTCGGTCACCTCCTCCATCCGGACGAGAAAGCGGACCCAGAGTTTCTCGTTGGGCAGCTCCTCGGCGCGCGACAGGGCCCAGAACCCATTGGTGAGGTAGTCGTGCTCGACGGTCGAGTGGCGCTGGATGGCGTCGTAGCCGCAGTGGTGGTTGGTCAGCAGCAGGCCTTCGGGCGAGATCAGTTCGCCCGTGCAGCCGCCGTTGAACAGCACCACGGCGTCCTTCATCGAGGCTTGGTTGACGGAATAAATGTCTTCGGCGGTGAGCCGGAATCCCTTGGCGCGCATGTCGTCGATGCGCGAGGAGATCAGGCTCGGGAGCCACATGCCCTCGTCGGCCAGCGCAGGCAGAATAAAGAGAGCTGTCAGCAGGGTCAGCAGGGTTCGTTTCATCGGTCTAAAAATTTATCTAATTCAACATATACTTTCTGGATGGGGAGGCCCATGACGTTGTAGAACGAGCCTTCGATGCGTTCGATGGCGGCGTAGCCGATCCATTCCTGAATGCCGTAGGAACCCGCCTTGTCGAACGGGCGACAGGTGTCGACGTAGTGTTCGATCTCTTCGGCGGAGAGTGTGCGGAACCATACGCTGGTCCGCGCTTCGAAGCTGTGCATCCGCTCCGCCGTGCGCAGCGTGACGCCCGAGACCACCGTGTGACGGCGTCCCGACAGCCGCCCGAGCATCCCGACGGCCTCCTCGCGTCCGCAGGGTTTGCCGAGGACCTCGCCGTCGAGCACCACCACCGTGTCGGCGGTCAGCAGGATCTCGTCCGGCGCCAACGGCCCGGGATAGGCGCGGCTCTTGAGCTGCGAGAGGTACAGCGGCACCTCCTCGGCCGGCAGGTCGGCGGGGTAAATCTCCTCGCAGTCGTATTTCGGGGCCGGTTCGTAGGGAAGCCCGCAGCCCGTCATCAGTTCCCGTCTCCGGGGCGACTGCGACGCCAGCAGCAGGCGGTAGGGTTTGAGTTTGTCGTTGAGCAGCATGGTTTATCGTATGTCGAAATTCAAAAGTTCGCGTCCCTCGAGCGTTGCGCGCAGGTTGTCGCCGGGCTTCACGGGCCCCACGCCCGCGGGCGTTCCCGTGTAGAGCAGGTCACCCATGCGCAGGGTGACGTACCGCGACACCGAGGCGATGATCCGGTCGACCGTGAAGAGCATTTCCGACGTGTCGCCCGTCTGTCGGCGCTCCCCGTTCACGTCGAGCGTGAAATGCAGCCGCTGCACGTCGCCGCCCAACTCCGCGAGCGGCACGAACGCCGGCGAAATGGCCGCCGAACGGTCGAAAGCCTTGCAGCTCTCCCACGGAAGCCCTTCGGCAATGGCCCGCCGCTGGAGGTCGCGGGCCGTGAAGTCGATGCCCAGTCCCACCTCGTCGTAATAACGGTGTGCGAACCGCTCCGAAATGGCTTTGCCCACGCGGTTGATCCGCACGACCAGTTCGCATTCGTAATGCACCTCCTGCGAGAACGACGGAACATAGAACGGGTCGTTGTTGCGCAGCAGCGCCGTGTCGGGCTTCATGAAGAACATCGGTTCTTCGGGAAGTTTCCCGCTGTCATTCAGTTGTTCGTGCAGTTCCGCCGCGTGTTCGGCGTAGTTGCGGCCTATGCAGATAATCTTCATCTCTTTTCGATTTTATAGGGCACCTTTCGCCCTGCCTTGCCCTCCAACTCCCCGACCATCCGCGCCGCGAAGCGGTCGCTGGCGCCGGGACCGCCGATGACGGTGCGCAGGCAGTCGAAATCGGCGAGCATCTTCTCGCGTTTCGCGCCTCCTGCGACGATCGCCCGCAGTTCCTGCTCGGCGCGCTCGACCGAGAGGTCCGACTGGATGAGCTCGGCCACGCACTCGCGCCCGAGGTTGAGGTTCACCAGCGACACCCACGGCACCTTCAGCACATAGGGGCGCAGCCACACCTGCCACCACACCGTGCGGTAGACGACCGCCTCGGGAATCCCCAGCAGGGCCGTTTCGAGCGTCGCCGTGCCCGACGTCACCACGGCCGCTTCGGCCGCCGCCAGCGTTTCGTAGGTCTGGTCGCAGACATAGCGGATGTCGCTGCCGGCCATATGCTGCTCGTAAAGCGCCCTGTCGATCCACGCCACGCCCGCCACCACGAACTGGTGCTCCGGGAACCGCTTCGACAGCAGGGCCATCAGCGGCAGGTTCGCGCGGATTTCACCCCGGCGGCTGCCGGCCAGCAGGGCGATGATCGGGCGCTCGTCCAGTCCGTTCCGGCGGCGGAACTCGTCGGGCGTCGGGAGCGATGCCCGGCGGGACTCGATGGCGTCGACCAGCGGATTGCCTTCGAAAACGGGTTCGATGCCGTGCTTCGGAAAATAGGTGCGCTCGAAGGGGAAGATGATGAAGAGCCGGTCGACATACTTGCGGATCGCCTTCACCCGCCATTCGCGCCACGCCCAGACCTTCGGGGCGATGTAGTAGAACGTGCGGATACCGTGCTCTTTGGCCCAGCGGGCCATCTTCATGTTGAAGCCGGGGTAGTCCACCAGAATCAGCACGTCGGGGGCGAACTCCGCCACGTCGGACTGGCACTCCCGCATCTGCCGCCGGATCGTCCCGAGGTTTTTCACGACCTGCACGATGCCGAAGAACGACGTTTCGTTGTAGTGCTTCCGCAGGTTGTCCCGGCCTCCCGCGGCCGCCATGAGGTCTCCGCCCCAGAAGCGGAATTCCGCCTCGGGGTCGGCTTTCAGCAGCCCTTTTATCAGGTTCGCGCCGTGCAGGTCGCCCGAGGGCTCCCCGGCGATGAGGTAGTAACGCATGGCTTTATTCTTTTAATAAATCCGGCCGCAGACGCTTCGTGCGCTCGTAGGCCTGTTCGTCCTGCCACTTTTCGATTTCGGCGAAATTCCCCGACAGCAGCACGTCGGGAACCCGCCAGCCGCGGAACTCCGCGGGCCGCGTGTAGACCGGGGGCGCCAGCAGGTTGTCCTGAAACGAGTCCGTGAGGGCCGACGCCTCGTCGCCGATGGCCCCGGGGATGATTCTTACGACCGAGTCGGCGATGATGCAGGCCGCCAGCTCGCCGCCCGTCAGCACATAGTCGCCGATCGAGATCTCGCGCGTGACGAGGTGCTCGCGGATGCGGTGGTCGATGCCCTTGTAGTGGCCGCAGAGGATGATGATGTTTTCGAGCGTCGATAACCGGTTGGCCTCGTGCTGGTTGTATTGATTACCGTCGGGAGAGGTGTAGATGATCTCGTCGTAGTGCCTCTCGCTCTGGAGTTTCTCGACCAGTTCGAACACCGGTTCGCACTTCATGACCATGCCCGCCTCGCCGCCGAACGGATAGTCGTCGGTGGTCTTGCGGCGGTCGTGGGCGTAGTCGTGCAGGTTGTGTACGACGATCTCCACGAGGCCCTTCTCCTGCGCCCGCTTCAGGATGGATTCGTGGAGCGGCGAGGTCAAAAGTTCGGGGACGACCGTCAAAATGTCAATGCGCATATCTGAAAATAATGTCTTTCGTGGAATTTTCCGTCAGGGGCACCTCCTGCCCGCGTTCGAGCGTGTAGCCCGTGTAGCCCAGCCCCCGGAAAAGCGCGACGATCTGCGGACGGTTCGCGCCGCCGGTCTCGATCAGCACCGTGGGGCGGAATTTTTCGAGCAGCGGCCGCATCTCGGTCATCGCCACCACCTCGTAACCCTCGATGTCGCATTTGATGAAGTCGATGCGCTCCAGCTTGCCGAACAGTTCGCTGCCGCGGCGCATCTGGGCCGTGAACTCCACGGCGGCCTTTCCGCCGCCGTCGTTGACGAAGTTCTGCCCCGTGCCGAAGTAACCTGTCTCGCTGGCCGAGTCGTTGGCCATCGTGATCGGCTTGTTCTCGGTCCCGAGGGCATAGGGGACTATTTCGGTGTTTCCGCAGCGGCGGAGGTTGCGGCTCAGGACCTTGCGGATCGGGGCCACGGGCTCCACGGCATAGACCTTTCCCGCGGGACCCGCCAGCCGCGAGATCGTGCGGGCGTAGTAGCCGAGGTTGGCGCCGATGTCGATGGCCGTATCGCCCGCACGGACCAGTTCCGGCAGGTGGTAGACATACTCCGTGGCCGGGTCATGGCGCCCGATGCCGAGCCGCTGCCAAAGAAAGAACAAGCCGCTCACGGCCCGCAGATAGCCTTCGAGCGGCAGGGTCCGGTAGAGTATTTTGTGGATCAGGGTCTTCATCAGTTCCTGTAGTTCACCTCCTCGTTCAGCACCTCGACGATGAAGGGGTTGTAGAGCATCTCGTGGCCGATCGTCGACTCGGGTCCGTGGCCGGGGTAGACGTGAACCTCCTCGCCCAGCGGAATCAGGGAGTCGAGGATCGAGCGCATGATCCACGAGTAGTCGCCGCCCGGCAGGTCGGTGCGGCCGATCGATTCGCGAAAGAGCGTGTCGCCCGTGAAGAGCGATTTCGATACGGGTTCGTACAGCGCCACATGGCCCGGGGTGTGGCCCGGGGTGCGGATTACGCGCAGCGCGGTCTCCCCGAAGCGGACCTCGGAGAGCGTGTCGAGGTCGATATCCGCCGCGGGCATTGCACCGATCTTCACCCCGAAGACCGAGCCGCTCGTCGCGGCGTTGTCCAGCAGGAATTGGTCTTTCGATGAGAGGGCGAAGGGAATATCGTAACGCTGTTTGAGGTGTTCGACGCCGAGCGTGTGGTCGAAATGACCGTGGGTGTTGACCGCCATGACGGGTTTGAGCCCATGTTCGGCGATGAAGTTGTCCAGCGCGGCGTCTTCGCGGGGATTGCTGTTCCCGGCGTCGATCACGACGCATTCGTTCGTGTCGTCCCAGACGACGTAGGTGTTTTCCTGTATGGGATTGAATTGCAGGCAGGCTATTTTCATAATTTACGGCTGTTTTAGTGCAGTCTGTTTCGCAAAGATAGTGCTTTTGCCGGATTTTACCTATCTTTATGACCCGAAAGCTACCGCACGTTGCGTCGTTGCGGGATTGGAAGGATAATTGCGTGCCGGAAAGGTAAACGGAATCGTATGAACGGATGGATGAAACTGGCCGCCGCGCTTTTCGCCGCGGTGTCGCTCACGGGGTGTTCGCTGCTGAAAGTGGCCGTGGCCACGGGCGACCCCCTGTCGAAAGAGGAGATGAACGTGCGGACCATGACGCGCGGCTTTTATTACGACATGGCGGGCGAGGTGGCCCGGGCGGCCGATTCGATCGTGTCGCTGTCGCCCGACGTGAACACGCGGATGGCCGCCGTGCGGTGGAAGATACGCGCCACGCGCGCCGGGGTGAACGCCGCGATGCAGGGCATTCCCGACGTGGCTTTGGCCGACATGTGGATCCTGTGCCGCCGCATGAACGGGGCCTTCTCCGCGGCTCCCGATTCGCTGCTGTTCGGTCCTCAGAGCGGCATCGCCCGCGACGCCGCGCGGCGGCTCGACCGCCGGGCCGGGCGGCTGGTCCGGCAGGTGCTTCCGGCAGACCGTTACGACCTGATGGCTGCATTCGTCGACGACTATATCCGGGAAAATCCCGCTTCGGAGGGCGACGAGATCGATAATACGACCCTCGCATGGCTCGAATACCTCCGGGACAACGGCGTGGAACACGCCTATGCCACGGGGTCGATCGCCGAGGTGCTGGCCGACGTCAACGACCGCCTGAGCGGGCAGACCCAGCAGATGTCGAACAGCATCGGCTGGTCGAAGGATATTTTCGAGATGCGTTTGGAGCAGGACAGCCTGCGCCTGCAGGTCGGGGCTCAGTTGGACTCGCTCGAACGCAGTTTCAACCGCATCGTCGTCGTCGCCGAGCACCTGCCCGAGATCACGGACAAGATGCTGGAGGAGCTGAACCGGCAGGTCACGCTGCTGATGGGGACGATGAACGCCTCGGTCGACAACGCTTTCGCCGACTTCGACCGCCAGCGCGACGAGTTGCAGCAATATGTCTCCCGCGAGCGCGAAGCCCTTGTCGGGCAGTTGCGCGAGACGGGCGACGATCTGGTGCGGACGGTGCTCGACGCAGTGCCGGGGCTCATCGGAGAGATTCTGCTCTATCTGGTGCTGGCGCTCGTGGTGCTCATCGGCGGACCTTTCGCGCTGGGATTCTGGCTGGGCGGCGTGCGCCAGCGGGCGAAAGCGAAGAAGGCGGGAAACAACTGATTTTTTTACCTTTGGTGTCGTAACGACACTTTTAGCAGTCGGAACGTTTTGCCGCGCCGCTCGTAATTCGGGTTTGAACCCATCCGGCTTTTTCGTACCTTTGGTGTCGTAACGACATTTTTAGTAGTCGGAACGTTTTGCCGCACCGCTCGCAATTCGGGTTTGAACCCATCCGGCTTTTTCGTACCTTTGTATCCCAAACTCGAATTTATGGCAAGAATGGCAAGGAAAAAAGCGAATTATCCCCTTATCGAGGGGCTTGAAATAACGACGCTCGCGGCCGAGGGCAAGGCCATGGGGCGCTGGAACGATGTGGTGGTCTTCGTGCCGATGACCGTGCCGGGCGACGTGGTCGACGTGCAGATCCGCTCCAAGCGCCGCCGCTTCATGGAGGGCTTCGTGGTCAGCTATGTCAAAAAATCGCCGCTGCGCTCGGAGCCGTTCTGCGAACATTTCGGCATCTGCGGCGGCTGCAAGTGGCAGAACCTGCCCTACGACGAGCAGTTGCGCTTCAAGACCGAGCAGGTCCGCGACCAGCTCACGCGCATCGGCAAGATCGAACTGCCCGAAATCGCACCCTGTTTGGGCTCCGTGCAGACGCAGTTCTACCGCAACAAACTCGAATTCACCTTCGCCGACCGCCGCTGGCTGACGCGCGAGGAGATCGAATCGGCAGGCGACATCGGCGATGCCCCCGCCGTGGGATTTCATATCCCCTCGATGTTCGACAAGGTGCTGGACATCGACAAATGCTGGCTGCAGCCCGACCCGTCGAACGGCATCCGCACCGAGGCCCGGCGCTTCTGCATCGAGAACGGTTACACGTTCCACAACGCCCGTTCGCACGAAGGGCTGATGCGCAACATGATCGTCCGCACGGCCTCGACCGGCGAGGTGATGGTGATCGTGGTCTTCAACAGCGACGACCGGCCCCGGATCACGGCTCTGCTGGACCATCTGTCGGCGACGTTCCCGGAAATTACCTCGTTATTCTATATAGTCAATACGAAGTTCAACGATTCGGTGGGCGACCTCGACCCGGTCTGCTACCGCGGCAAGGACCACATCATCGAGGAGATGGAGGGGCTGCGCTTCAAGGTGGGACCCAAGTCGTTCTACCAGACCAACTCCGCGCAGGCCTACGAACTCTACAAGGTAGCCCGCGATTTCGCGGACCTCAAACCCGGCGACGTGCTCTACGACCTCTACACCGGCACGGGCACCATTGCCAACTTCTGCGCCGCGCGCTGCGACCGGGTGGTGGGCATCGAGTATGTCCCCGAGGCCATTGCCGACGCCGAAATCAACTCCGAACTCAACGGCATCGGCAACACGCGGTTCTACGCCGGCGACATGAAGGCGGTGCTCGACGATGCGTTCGTCGCCGCGAACGGCCGTCCCGACGTGGTCATCCTCGACCCGCCGCGTGCGGGCGTCGACGAACCGGTGATCGGCGTCATCCTGCGCGCCGCGCCCCGACGGATCGTCTATGTGAGCTGCAACCCCGCCACGCAGGCCCGTGATCTGGCGCTGCTCGACGCCGAATACCGCGTCGAGGCCGTGCAGCCCGTCGATATGTTCCCCCACACGCACCATGTGGAAAATGTCGTGAAACTCGTGCGGCGATGAGACTGGACGGTTTCGGGATATTCGTCGAGGATATGCCGACGATGATCCGCTTCTACCGCGATGTGCTGGGATTTGCGATCCGCGAGGGAGAGAACGCCACGAACGTCTATCTGGAAAAGGACGGGACGCTGTTCCTGCTCTACCGGAGGGCGGATTTCGAACGGATGACCGGCCGGCGGTTCGGTTATGCCGGAGGCGTGAACGGGCATTACGAGATCGCCCTGAGCGTCGAAAACTATGCGGCGGTCGATGCGGCTTTCCGCGAGGTCGTTTCGAAAGGCGCGGAGCCTATTATGGAGCCTACCACCGAGCCTTGGGGTCAGCGCACCTGCTATGTGGCCGATCCCGAGGGCAATCTCGTCGAAATAGGTTCGTTCAGCGAATGATTCCCGACCGGGGGATGCAGTATTTTCGGTTTCCGGCGTTTTATTTGCAAAGGACAACCCTAAAAAGGAAAATTATGAAACGATTTATTTTAATGGCGGCGGTCGTGCTTCTGACCCTCCCCGCAGCAGCTCAGGTTCAGGAGGCATTCCCCAGCTACATTCAGGTCAACGGACGTGCCGAGAAGGAGATCACGCCCGACGAGTTCTACCTCCAGATCGTCATCAACGAGCGCGATTCGAAAGGCAAGATCTCGGTCGAGAGCCAGCAGCGCGACATGATCGCGGCGCTGAAGCGGCTGGGCGTCAACGTCGAAAAGCAGCTCAAGGTGGCCAACCTGTCGAGCGAGTTCTTCAAGAAGAACACCTCGGTGGCTACGGCCAAATACCAGTTGCAGTTGGGCTCGTCGGCCGAAGTGGGCAAGGTGTGGCAGGCGCTCGACGGACTGGGCATTTCGAACGTCTCGATCCTGAAGGTGTCGCATACGCAGATCGAGCAGTATAAGGCCGAGGTGCGCATCGAGGCGATGCGGAACGCCAAGCAGAACGCCTCGACGCTGGCCGAAGCCATCGGGCAGAAGATCGGCAAATGCTTCTACATCTACGATTCGAACAACGACGTGATGCCCGTTTTCTACAACAACATGGCCGTCATGCGCAGCGCCAAGGCTTTCGATGCCGCCGGGGCTGCCGCCGAGGAGGAGCCGCTCGATTTCAAGACCATCAAGTTGCAGTACGGCGTGCAGGCGAAGTTTGTCCTCGAATAGACGGCAGGGCGAACGGGCCGTATTCGGACACCCTCCATTCATTTTTCGGCAGAGCTGTAACTGAAAAAGTTACGGCTCTGTTCGTGTATGGACGCTTCTTTCTGTATCCGCATTTTACCCTGCCGAACGACACTGGCTTTGAATACAGGGGTCGGGAAAATTTACTTGCGGAAGACACTTTTATTTTTGCCCGTTTTTTTGTATCTTGCATCGAATTAGCCGGCAGGAACAATCCGGTGTATACCTCGGGGAAAAGCGCGCCGACGCGGGATTATCAACCCGGGGACCTGAACTTAAAACCTGACTCCATGAAAAGATTATTCGGAATTCTGTTGACGGCCTCCGGGCTCTGCGTTCTCGTTTGCTGCAGTGCGGGCCGTGCTTTTGCTGCGGAACCCGGGGCGGATGAGAACCGGCTGCCGGAATGGGCGCTGGGCGGGTTCGTCCGGCCTGCGGGTGCCAATCCCGTTATCCTGCCCGATTCGCAGGTCAAATTTTTCTGTCCCATGCGTAAGGATTCGATCGGATGGATGGAGAGCGATACGTTCAATCCTGCCGCGACCGTCCGGGACGGAGAGATTTGCGTACTCTTCCGCGCCGAGGACAATTCGGCGACCGGTATCGGCAAGCGTACGTCGCGTATCGGGCTGGCCCGTAGTGAAGACGGTGTGACGATGCGCCTCGGACGCGATCCGGTGCTCTTTCCTGCCGAGGACGGGATGAAGGAGTGCGACTGGCCGGGCGGTTGTGAGGATCCCCGCGTGGCCGTCACCGAGGACGGGACCTATGTGATGCTCTATACCTCGTGGAACCGCCGCATCCCGCGGCTCAGCGTGGCCACGTCGCGTGACTTGGTGACGTGGACGAAGCACGGCCCGGCATTTGCCAAGGCCTACGGCGGACGTTTCCGCGACCTGAAGAGCAAATCGGGGTCGATTGTGACGAAGCTCGACGGCGACCGGCTGGTCATCGCGCGCGTGAACGGAAAGTATATGATGTACTGGGGCGAGCGGATGGTCAACATCGCCACATCGGACAACCTGATCGACTGGACGCCCGAACTGGATGCGAACGGGAATCTGAAAGGGGTGGTTTATCCGCGCGAGGGCTATTTCGACAGCGCCTTGACCGAGTGCGGTCCTCCGGCGCTGCTGACCGACAAGGGTATTCTGCTGCTGTACAACGGCCAGAACCGGCTCGGCGAGGGGCGTGACAAGCGCTATCCGGCGCGCACCTATTCCGCCGGACAGATCCTGTTCGACGCGAAGGAGCCCGGGACGGTGATCGGACGCCTCGACGTGCCGTTCTTCCGCCCGGTGGACGACTTCGAGAAGAGCGGCCAGTATAAGGACGGTACGGTCTTTATCGAGGGGCTGGTCTATTTCAAGTCCCGATGGTATCTCTATTACGGTTGTGCCGATTCGCGGGTCGGGGTCGCCGTTTACGATCCGGCCGTCACGACGCCCGGGGACCCCGTTCCCGGACGTCCGGAATGAGCGTTTCCGGCCGTCTTATAAAAAAGGAACGATCCGAAAACTCGGATCGTTCCTTTTTTCAATGCACCTCTTCGGCACGGGTGGGCGGCGGCCCCTGATAGGAACGCTGCATGCCGCCGAAATCCAGCACGATCTTCTGGAGCACCGTGCCGGCGTCGCCGCACAGGATTTTCAGCGTGTGGCGTCCGGGCTTGCCGATGTGGAGCGTCGTCTTGTTCACCCGGCAATTCCGAAGCACGCTCTCGTACCAGATCTGGGCATATTCGATCGACGAGGTCGAGGGGTTCATCACCGGACCTTCGTCGATGCAGACGCCGTACTGGGTTTCGAGGTTCGTCGCCTCGTGTCCGGCGTATCCCCGGTCGGCGCTGATCACGAAAGTCGGCAGTACATAGGTGTAAACGTCGACCGAACCTTGTTCGAACGTGTAGAAATCGTATTCCACGCAGGGAACTTCCCGTCGCCGGGTATTCTGTTTCGGCATCGTCGGATCGCCCAGTTGGAGCGCCGTGTTCTCGATGCCGAGGTTCGGAACGGGGCGGATGCGGATCGCATCGTTCTCGCGTTTGCGGTGGTAATCCGCCGCCGGGATCGAGATATATCCGTTGTGCTGGACGTACACCCCTTTCAGTTCTTCGCGGGAGGGGGAGGCCGGATTGAACACCGAAACCAGCACGCGGCGACTCTCCCCGTTCTCGGCGGTGATCGTCAGGCTGCCCGACACCTCGTCTCCGACGGGGACCTTCGTCCAGTCCACCGACACCTCGATCCGCTCTTCGGAGCGCGTCGTGCCTGCGTTCCGGCTCAGCACGATCCAGTCGTCGCTGGCGGAAGCGCTCCATCGCAGCGGTTCGCGTCCCTTGTTGTAGACGTCCACGAAAGAAGACCGGCGCAGGAACGTATTGAACGTCGGGAGCATGTGGAAACTGCGCAGTCCTTTCATCACATCCTCGCCTTCGGCCGCGATTCCCAGTTCGGCTTGCGGTGCGAGCGATGCGCTCCGCAGTTCGGGAAGCTGGAAGTAGGAGGAGGCGAAGCCTTGGTTCATCGTCATCACATGGTCCCACTTGCCGCCGAGTAGGGCGTTGTAGCCCGCCGTGATTACCCGCAGGCTATCGTGGCACATGCGGCTCTCGGCGGCCAGCGCGTCGGTTGCTGCGCGCTGCTGCGTGGCGTAGCGGCGGTTCTGTTGGCCGCGGAGGACCATTCGGTTCAGCAGTTCGCAGGCTTTCACCGGATAGTAGAGCACTTGGTAGAAGCACGCCTTGTTCTCCTCGGGCATCCGCTCCAGCAGCGAGGTGACACGTCCGGCGATCTGTGCGTAGGCTTCCAGCCGCCGGTCGGCCTCGCGGTAGTTGGCGAAGGAGAAATCGGTGTCCGTGTTCCGCTCCTTGCCATGCTTGTCCGTGGCCCATTGGTAGCCCCAGCCCATGAATTCGGGCTTGCGGACGAATGCGAGGTGGTAGAACGTGTCGGAAATCTCCCGGAACAGGTCGAAATACTCCCGGCCCAGCAGGCCGCTCATCCACTCTGCGCGGTAATCCGCGGCGCGCCGGAAATCGAACGAGTCGATGTCCCAAGCCATCGTCAGAAAGAAGTCAACCGCGAACTCGCACGACTTGATGTCGCCGGCGTTCAGCAGCCATACGCGGTCGGCCGTCGAATCGTAGGCCTTGCGCAGCTCTTCATACATCAGCGTCGGCGAGGTGGTGTTCATCCACAGGTAGTCGTGCGGACGGCCCAGATAGGACGAGTGGTAGTAGACACCCGAACGTCCGGAGCGCTTCTGTTCCGCGGGACTGCTCAGGCGCTTCATGTAGCCGTAATTGTCGTCGGGCCAGATGATCGTCACGTCGTCGGGGAGCTGTAACCCCCGGTTGTAGACATCGAGCACCTCCTTGTAGGGCGTGAACACCTGCGGAATTTCTTCCGCGGGCCTGCCCAATACGTCTGTCAGAATCTGCCGCTGTGCCAGCAGGGCCTCCTGCATGGTGGCTTTCCGCGCATCGAGGTCCTCGCTGCCGGCCATCGCCCGGTCGTGCAGACCCCGCAGGGCCAGCGTGTAGACGTTTTCATAGGGGGACGATGTTTCGACCCGCTCTTTCAGCACGCGGTCCACTCCGGCCCGGTTATTCACATAGTCCCAGTCGCCCATCGTCTTCGAGTCCCACTCGCTGGCGGTGTTCAGCCCCAGCGGTTCGCAGTGCGACGAGCCGATTGCGATCCCGTAGCGGTCGGCGATCCGCATGTTCTCGGGGATTTTGTAGAATGCCGTCGTGGCGTCGTGCATCGCCGGAGCCAGATAGTTGGCCTGCAGGCGGAGCAGCAGTTCGCACACCTTCTCGTAGGTCTTCGGGCCGATGTTGCCCAGCTCCTTCTCGAAGTTTTCCTTCGCCCAGCGGTAGAGACCCCAGTCCTCGTCGTTGATGAAGATGCCGCGGTATTTCACCGAGGGGCTTTCCGACGTGAAGTCCGTGACGCGCAGCGTCAGCCGGTCGCGGTGTTTTACGGGGGCGTCGGCCCACCAGTACCACGGGCTCACGCCGATGGCGCGCGATACGGAGAGCAGTCCGTAGGCTGTGCCGCGGCGGTCGCTGCCGGCGATGACCAGCGCTTTGCGCACGCCGTGTCCCGGACGGTCGACCAGCCGGATCGCGTAACGTTCCCAGCCGCCTTCGACGGCCGAAACGTCGATCTTTTTCGCTGCGATCAGTTCGTCGATCCAGCGGCTCTGGCCGATCGTTCCGACGATCACGGCGCAGCGGGTCTTCGCAGGAAATTCCTGCCCGGCGACGACCGGAATTTCGCGGCCTGTCACGCGGGCTACGTCCGCGGCGAAGAGTCCGGCGGCGGTTTCCACGACCGAGGCGTCGGCCGCATCGTAGCAGACGGCGGCGCAGTCTGCGGCGACCAGCTCGAAGTCCGTGCGGGCCACAGCCCGTTCGGTCAGCGTGACCTGCGCTTGCAGCGCGGCGGCCTGCATCCACAGCAGGGTTAAGGTCAAGAGGGTTTTTCGTATCATCGTTGTCTGAATTTTAAAAGTGGGAAAAGGCCCGAAGATTCGTTCTCCGGGCCTTTCCGATTACAGTCCCGACAGCTTATTTCTTTTCGCGGCCGAGATAGATTTCGTTGATCTGGATGGTACCGCCCGGGTTGATGCCTCCGTTGGCGACTCCGCGTGCGCAGTAGAAGCCCAGATAAGGCGAGGCTGTGCTGACATCGTTCCAGCCGATGAACCGCAGGTAACGGTAGTCGTTTTCCGGAATTGCGACGTTATCCGTCAGCAGATTTTCGTAGACGTTCGGATCGGGGGTCAGCGCGACGCGTTCGGCGATGACCTCGAAGTTCGTACCGTCGTTGCTGCCTTCGATGCGGTTGAAGCCCCACCAGCGGACGAGACGGTTGTCGTTGTTGTTACCCTCCGGACGGTGACGGATACGCACATAGTTGACCTTGCCCGGATTGTCGCCGCGGTCGATCTGGAACCAGATCTCGGCGTCGGCGGGGATGCTGCTGACCCTGCCCGGACGGTCCATCGACAGCGTCGTGCTCTCGTTGCCGTCGATAGCGGCGGTCGCACTGCTTCCGATGGAAGTGTCGGCCTTCCAGCCGTGCGAGAAGCTCATCGACCATTTGCTGCGATCCCAGTCGCCGTAGAACTCGGTGATCGTCACCTCGATCGACGCCTTGATCTCGGGATGGTTCCGGGCGGCGGCCGTGATGGTGACGCTGCCGCTTCGGTGGCAGATCATGCGGCCCGTTTCGGGGTTCACCGACGCGATTTCCGGATCGGAGGACGAGAAGACCACGCCTTCGTTCTGGTCAAGCGGCTCGACCGATACATAGAGGTTGTAACCTACTTCGGCATACGCCTCCATGGTCGGTTTGGAGAAGGCGATCGACTCGATGTCGATGGGAATCTTGTCGACGACCGTTACCGCGAAATAGGCTTCGATGCCGCCCACATAGATCGAGATCATGGTGATACCGGCTTTCTGTGCCGTGATGATGCCTTTGGGGCTGACCGTCGCCACTTCGACGTTCGATGAATAGAAGAGTTCCGCCAAGTCGGTGGCGTTCACGGGCAGTACCTTCACTTTCAGCGATACGTCTTCCGTTTCGCCGACCTCCAAGACGAGGCCGCCGCTCAACTCCTCGTCGAGCACGACGCTCTCTGCGGGAACATCCATCGTTCCCGGTTCGGGTACGCCGTCTTCACAGCCGGCGCCCAGCAGGGCCGCTGCGGCAAACAGACAAATAGTTATCTTTTTCATAATTTGAAAAGTCGTTTTTTCGGTTAAAGATTCCGGACCCCGGCGGCCAATTCGACCGCCGGAGCCGGAAAGTTATTCGTCGAGGCCGAGATAAAGTTCCGCGATCTGACAGGTACCGTTATTTCCCGTAAAGTTGGCTGCCTTGCCGACAAACCGCAGGTAGCGGTAATTTACTGTCGAGGGGAACTTTACATTCGATGTCGTACGATAATCGTCGATATTTCGGGTGCCGCCGTCGTTCGGGTCGAGCTGCGATTTGTAACTCATATCGGGCAGCTCTACATTTTCGGCAATCGGCGTCCACTCCGAATTGTCGTTGCTGCCTTCGATGAGCGTGAAACCATTCCAACGGCAGCCGCGGTCGGCGTTGCGTACACCCTGGTGCATGATGCGGAAGTAGTTTACACTCCTCGGCTGCTGCATATCGACCACGAACCAGATCGTGTCTCCGGCGCCATTCTTGCCGGGACGGTCCAGACCGAAGATCGTTGCATCGGAAGCCGGAATCGATGCGCTCGCCGTCGGGAACGAACTCGTGCCGAATACCTCGTCGAGCGCGGCCGTGGCGCTGCCGCCGGTACCCTTGATCGGTCCCGATGCCGACATGCTCCAGCCGGTGCGGTCGAGGTCGTTCGAATCGGTAATGTTCAGGGTGAAGATCACCTTCTTGGCATTGCCCTGGGCCAGACTTTTGTGGTTTTTCGCCGTAACGACTACCGTGGCTGTACCCACCTTCTTGCAGGTGATCAGGCCGTTTTCGTCGATGTCGATAAATTCGCCGTCCTTGTTGACGATCTGATACGCCACGCCTTCGTTCTGATTCGTGGGGGTGATGACTAGGCGCGAATAGAGATCGTAGGTCGCCGTTCCGTTCTTAAGCTCGACGCTCGCCGTACCCAGCGAGTTGTTCCAGCGGCCGTCGGTAATCGTAATGGTCTCGATGTCCACCGGAACATCTTCGGCGACGGTCAGTTCGAACGATGCCGAAACTCCGTCGACCATGACGGAAATCGTCGTTGTGCCGACCGTGAGCGCCGTTACGAGTCCCTCGGCGCTGACCGTTGCGACGGTCTTGTCCGACGAATCGTAGCTTTCTGTGCGGTTCGTGGCGTTCTCGGGCTTGACGGTCGCCTTACCGGTGATATCGAGCGTTTCCCCTTTCTTCAGCGTAACGCCTTTGGTCAGTTCATCGGGCAGTGTGACTGTCTCCACGGCGACTTTCTCGACCGTGAGGGTGAAGTGAGCCGATTTGCCGTCGACGGTGACCGTGATCGTCGTTTCGCCGATTGCGATCGCCGTTACGACGCCTTCCTCGCTGACCGAGGCGGTCGTCGGGACTGACGACTCGTAACTTTCCGTCCGCTCGGTGGCGTTTTCGGGGGTGATTGTCGCTTTGCCGGCGATATCGAGCGTTTCCCCGATCTTCAGTGTGACGCCGTCGGCCAGTTCGGCAGGCAGCGAGATGCTTTCGACGGGAATCTTTTTCGCTTCGACCTTCACTTCGAAATGCGTGTGTTTGCCGCCCACGCTGATTGTGACCATCGCCAGACCCGGCTTCACGGCCTTCACGACGCCGGCGTCGTCGACCGAGACGGTCTCCGGGTCCGACGATTCGTAGGTTTCGGCCTTGTCCGTGGCGTTCTCGGGGCGTACCGTCACTTTGCCGGCGATGTTGGTCGTCTGGCCGACCTCCATCGTGATACCGCCGCTCAGCGACGAATCCAGCGCGATTGCCGAGACCGGGACCACTTTGTCCGTGTCGGAACTGTCGTCACAGCCGACGCCCCACAGGACGGCCGCTGCGAACAGGAATATACTGATTTTTTTCATCATCGTAAGTTTATCGGTTTATGCACTCTACCAGCCGGGATTCTGTACGAGCATATCGCTGCGCTTGATTTCGTCCAGCGGAATGGGGTAGAGGTAGTTCTTTTTCTTGAAGACGCGGGTCTGCAGTTTCGTGCGGGTGTAGTAGGCGGGCTGGGGCTGATCGACGTTCATACCGTGGAAATCACCGCCCTGACCGCCCTCGCCGGGCGCCTTGTCGGCAATCATCCAGCGTCGCACGTCGAAATAGCGCTGCCCTTCGGTGGCCAGTTCGATGCGGCTCTCGCGGCGGATCGCCTCGCGCTGCAGCGTCTGGTCACCCTCGATGGCGGGATTGAGGGTCTCCAGATCTTCCAGTCCGGCACGCCGGCGCACCATGTTGACGTATTTCAGCACGTCCTTGTTGCCCGGATCCACTTCGTTGAGCATCTCGGCATAGAGCAGGTAGAACTCCGCCAGACGGAAGATGATCACCGGACGGTACTTCGAAGTCACGGCACCGGAGATGTTGCCGCCGTAGACCGTGCGGTTCATGCGCTTGTAGAGCAGGTAGCCCGTCAAGGGGGCGCCGTCGGCCACCGAGTTGTCGTCCTTGCCGCCGCGGTAGAACTGGATCTCCTGATTGCTCATGTGCCACTTCATGCCCGAGAAGGTGACGGTGTTGTAGAAACGGGGTTCGCGGTCGATGTACATTTTCGATACCTGAACGTCGTTGTACGTTCCCATCTCGGCCTCGTTGGCCGGGTAGAGTTCCGACTTGGGCAGGAACGAGGTGGCCTTGACCGGCTTGCCGTCCTTCATGTAGAAGTCGTCGACCAGCTCCTGAAGGACGTGGAATCCGCCCTGTCCCTGAGGCTGCGAACGCGGGGTTGCGAAAGTGTCGAATTTCTGTTCGCCCAGCTTGCCCCACGAGTTGGTCGAGGTGGCCCAGATGATCTCCTTGTTGTACTCCTGAAACAGATTGTAGAGGTCTTTGTCCGGATTGCCCGTGTTGACGAGTTCGTAGCGGCTGCCCGATTCGGCGTAGTCGAGGAAATCGCGCAGACGGTCCACCGCCGTTTGCAGTTTCGAGTCGTCCCGGTCGGGGAAGAGCCGTTTTCCGTCCTTGTTCGTCAGCGCCACTGCCTCGGACCATCCGCCGTTGAAGAGCGGGCTGGCGGCATAGACCCACAGCTTGGCGCGCAACGCCAGCGCAACGCCTTTGGTGGGTACGGCGCGGAGGTTCTCGTTGTCGTGGTAAGGCTCCTGAGCCATCTCCTCCATGCACTCCTTCAGCTCCTTGTCGATGAAGGCGATCACCTCGTCGAGCGAATTGCGCGGAAGGTCGAGGTCGTCACCCAATTTCATCGAATGGTCGACGATGGGAACAGGGCCGTACATCTCCATCAGGTAATAGTGGTAAGCCGCACGCATGAAACGGACGTTGGCCTTGTAGAGTTTGATCTCCGCCTCGGTCAGACGGGCGGCGTCGGGACCTCCCTCGTCCACGATCGGACGGGCCTGTTCCAGAAAGATGTTGGCCTGCCGGATGCTCTCGTAGAGCGTGTTCCAGCGCTGCGAATTGCCGTTGGACGAGTTCCACTCGGTGTACTTGCCGGCGTTGTTGGCCAGTCGCGTGTAGATTTCGTCGGTGTATGCGGCCCATGGATTTCCCATCGGGCTGTCCGTGACCCAGACGGCCGAATAGTCCGGACGGTTGTTGAAGACCTGAGAGTACCATTTCTTGGTGCGGTCGACATTGCTGAATACCTGCGAGATGTCGGAAATGCCGCCGGCCAGCTCGTCGGATACGTCGAGGAAACTGCACGACCAGACTGTGCAGGCCAGCAGTCCGAAGGAAAGTATTTTTACAAAATTCTGTTTCATAGTTCGTTCTCCTTGATTAGAAGTTCACTTCGAGTCCCAGCGTGAAAGTGCGGGACATGGGATAACTCATACCTTGGTTGCGGTTGCCCTGTTCGGGATCCCAGTACTTGATGTCGTCCCAGACGCAGAGGTTGTTGCCCAGCATGTAGACGCGGACGGCATCGAGCCGGATTTTGCGGAGGAAGTTCTTGGGCAGGTTGTACCCGATTTCGAGGTTCTTGAAGCGCAGGAAATTGCCGCTCCGGAGCCACCATGTGCTGGGTTCCTTGTTGACGTTGTGGCTGTAATGGCTGTGCAGACGCGGCATTGTAACGTCTTGGCGCGGGTTGTCGGCCGTCCAGCGGTCGAGGAACGGCGTGCGGTAGTTGGATTTGTCCTCATACCAGTTGAAGGGCCAGAAATGGTTGTTGCCCGAGGCCAGCAGCACCGATGAGTTGCCCGTACCTTGGAAGAAGGCGCTTACATAGAAGCCCTTGTATTCGACGTTGAGGCCAAAACCGTAGTTGATTTCGGGATTGTAGGGGTGCCCTACGCCGCGTTTCTTGTCGTTGCTGTCGATTACGCCGTCGTGGTTCAGGTCGGCATACTTGATGTCGCCCGGGCCGAGGGTTCCCTGCAGCGCGACGGTCGGAAGTCCCGGACGCAGTTCGTAGGAGTAGGTCCCGTTGGGGTTCTGCGTGCGGATGAAGTCGTCCTCGGTGTAGAGACGTTCGGCGATGTAGAGCGTGTTCTCGTTCACGCGCGTGCCGGTGATCCGCTGGTAGTCGTAGAGCTGTTTCAGCTCATCGTACTCGATGATCTTGTTGCGTGCGAAGGTGAACGTTCCGCGGGCGCTGACGCGGACCTTGCCGAAGTTGTGGCTGGCGTTCAGGCTGGCGTCGACACCCCAGTTATCCACAATACCGTAGTTCTGCCACGGTTTGGCATGGAAGCCGGCGACACCGGGGATCGTGTTGCGCTCCAACAGGATGCTCTTGCGGCGGTTGTTGAAGTAGTCCGCCGTCAGCTCGATCTGGTTGTCGAAGAAGCCGAGGTCGATGCCGACGTTGCGCTTGGTTTCGATCTCCCAGTGGATGTCGTTGTTGATGAAACGCAGGTCGTAAATACCGGCGCCCATGCCGTTCGAGGCTGAGGTCCCGATGCCTTGGTTGAAGGTGTGGCCCTCGGTGTTGAATGTCGCCCGGTAGAGGAAGCGGTCGGTTCCCGTATTGTCGTTACCCGTGCGGCCCATCGAGAGGCGGATTTTTGCGTTGTTCATCACCCGTTTCAGTCCCTCGGGATAGAATTTTTCGTTGGAAACGAAGTAGCTGACGCCGACGGCCGGGAAGAAGCCGAAGCGGTTCTTCTTGGCGAAAGTTTCGCTGCCGGTGTAGCCGAAACTGCCCTCGATGAAATAGCGGTTGTCGTATGAATAGGTTACGCGGCCCACGACGCTCTGTTTGCGGTAGGGAAGCACCGGATCGTTTTTTTGCTGCTCTTTCTGCATGTAGAGGATCATGGCGCTCACGTTGTGGACATAGTTGAACGTGCGCTGGTAGTTGATGGCGCCCTCGATGTATATTTTACGCAGGTAGCTCGTCGAGGTGAATTTGGGATCCTCGATTTCGGGCGATCCCGACGAGGTCGTGGTGAAGATCAGGTTGCCCTCGGCGTCACGGCCGCTGGCGTGGTAGAGGCTCGGCCAGTAGTCGCGCAGCGTCGCCGAACTGCCGTCGTAGTCGAAGCTGACGCTTCCGCGGACGCTCAGGCCCGGGGTGATGAATTTCAGGTCCTGCTCCAGTTTGATGTTCGATTGGATTTTGACACCCCACTCCTGTCGGTAGCCCTGATTGTAGAGCATGTTGTAGGGGTTGCGGTTGTTCGAGTCGGCCTGTTTCTCGTAGGTGGCGAGCGTACCGTCGCTGTAAATGGCCGGGAAAAGGTATGAAGGCGTGTGCAGCATGAAGCTGAAGATGTCGTCGGCCGAGCGGTTGGCCGTGCGGCGGTGTACATACTGTCCCGAGAGGTCGACGCTCAGACGCGTGGTTTTGCTCACCTTCAGGTCGACGTTGCTGCGCAGGTTGTAACGTTCGAATCCGAAGTTGCTGTCGTATTTGCCGTTGGGGTTCTCCTTAAAGACGCCGTCCGACTGGTAGTAGGCCATCGAGACGAAGTATTTGGCGTTCTCGGCGCCGCCGCGGAAATTGAGCGTGTAACGCTGGCTGTGTACGGCTTTGCGGACCAGTTCGTCGATCCACTGCGTGTTCGGATAGAGGTCGTTGTCCGCGCGGTCGCGGTAGAGCTGGATTAGTGCGGCGCTGAAGCTGGGGGTGAGTCCGTCGTTGGCCCGGGCTTCGTTGGCCAGTTCGAGGTAATCCCACGAATCGACGAACTCGGGCAGACGCTGCGGCGAGGCGATCGACTGCTCGATGCGGAACGAGATTTTGGGCCGCGAGATTGTACCGCGCTTGGTGGTTACGAGAATGACTCCGTTGGCACCCTCGGCGCCGTAGACGGCCGTCGCCGCGGCATCTTTCAGGATGCTGAACGTTTCGATTTCGTCGGCCTCGATGTTGTTGATGTCACGGGGAATTCCGTCGACGAGCACCAGCGGGTTGGTTCCGCCCTTGAAGGTGCTGATGCCGCGAATCCAGAACTCGGCGTCGTCGCGTCCCGGCTCGGCGCTGCGCTGGATGCTGATCAGACCTGCGAGCTGGCCTGCGAGGTTGCTCGTCAGGTTGCTCGACGAAGACTGCATCAGGTCGCGCGACCCGACGGTGGCGATCGAGCTGACCATCGCCTGACGCTTCTGCTTGCCGTAGCCGACGACGACGACCTCTTCGAGCAGGTCCGTGTCAGATTGCAGTTTGATGTTGATCACTTCGCGTCCGTCGGTCGGGAGCGTCTGCGACAGGTAGCCGATGTAGCTGACCGTGATCTGCTGTTTGGGCAGCACGTCGATGACGAAGAGTCCGTCGGTGTTGGTCGTCGTACCGACATTGGTGTCCTTGATGTAGACGGTGGCGCCGACCAGCGGTGATCCGTCGGCGTCGGTGATGGTTCCGGTGATGCGTCGTTTCCCCGTCTGTGAGGAGGCGCCTTGTGCATAGACTGCGCCGACGTTCACCGACAGAAACATCACGAGAAGCAGGGTGAGGCCCACGCTTTTCAGGGTTCTGGCGTACCCGATGCTTGTTTTATAAAATTTTTCCATACGGTTTTAGTTGATTGATAATGATTCAGGGGTTGTCCGGGCTGTGGAAGCCCGTGGTCCGGAAGGCGGGTTCCGCCCCGGACCGAATGTTCCTTCATTCGGTCTGCTGTATTTTTTTCATAGGCATGCAGGAGAGTTTTAGGTTTGTTTTCGTGACGTTTTATTTCTGTTCGTTTGCCAGTTCGGTCAGCGCGTAGGCGCACCACATCACGGCCGCCTGCCCGTGCAGGTCGCCGGTGTATTTCTCCCGGTCGCGGTAGTATGCGTAGCTCGTGCCGGCTCCGGTTCCGCAGCAGACGTTCCGGATCTCGAAATTCGACAGCAGATAGTTCTGCAGTCCCAGCCAGCCCTTGCGGGCTACCGTGCCGTAGGTCTTCTCGTCGAGCCAGCCGTTTTTCACGCCGAGGATCATTGCATAGGTGAACATCGCCGATCCGGAGGTCTCCTCCCACATGTCGCCCTGATTGGGGTAGATCAGTTGTCCCCACAGGCCGCTGTCGTACTGATAGGCGCTCAGCGTGGCCATCATTTTCTTGTATTCGGTGAGGATGCGGTTGCGGTAGGTGTCGTATTTCGCGCTTTTGGGGAGCATTCGCAACATCTCAGGCATACCTACGGCCATCCAGCCGTTGCCGCGGGCCCAGAAGAATTTGGCGGTGGGTGCGTGGTAAAAGACCCCGTTCTCGCCCGGCAGCTCGTCAAGATAGAGGATCATCTCTTTGGCGGCCCGTTCGATGTACTTCTCGTCACCCGTGGCCAGATAGGCCTGCGACTGGAGTGCCGTAATCATGAACATGTCGTCGATCCACAGACGCGTCTGGTACGAATAACCTTGGTCGTGCCACTTCTTGGCGTTGGGCAGCTTCTCAGTGTATTTCGGATCGTCGGGCAGCTCCCACTGCTGGTCGGCGTAGCGCAAGCCCAGATCGAGATATTTTTTGATGTCCGCCTCGGCTGCTCCCCGCTGTTTCTTGATGTAGTAGATGTGGAGCGGTACGGCGCCGAAGATGTTGTAGTCCACGGCGTTGTTTTCCGTGCGGGGGATCTGCGTCACGAGGCTCTTGTTCGGCTGGATGTTTTTGTCGTCCACCTCGAGGAACTGGTCGAATTTCGCTACTAGCCGGTTGAACAGGTCGTTGTTCCCGGCCGCCTCGGCGTACCAGAAAGCTCCCAGCCATGCACAGATGTCGGGATAGGAGGTCAGCGTGCTCTTCGAACTCGAATGCATGTCGCCCCAGTTGGAGTTTCCCGAACGGATGAAGAGTTCCACGACGCCTTCGCCGACCGTCTTGGGGTCTTTTCGGTCAGGGAAGGTCACCAGATCGTAATCTTCGACTTCGGGTGTCGGATCCGGCGTGGGGGTGGGTTTCCCGCCCCCGCCGAGGGTCGCTTTCTCGCTGCACCCTGCCACGCTCAGTCCGGCGAGGGCGATTCCGAGAAGGAATGTTTTCAGCATTTTGCACATAATGGGTTCTGTTTATCTGTTTCGGGCCGGTTTGTAAGGTTTTACGTCGCAGGAAAGGGCGTAGGCGCACCACAGCATTGCGGCTTGTCCGTGCAGATCGCCGGTCAGGCGGCGGCGGTTCTGATACCAGTCAAAACTGTTTTTGGCGCCGGTTCCTTCGCAGACATTGCGGAGGTTGTCCTTCTCATCGAGGTAGGAGAGCAGCGTAATCCATGCCTTGCGTGCGGCCGTGCCGTAGATTTTCCGGTCGAGCCAGCCGTTCTTCACGCCCAGAATCATCGCGTAGGTAAACATGGCCGTCGAGGAGGTTTCCTTCCACGAGTTGGGGTTGTCGATGATCTGCCGCCACATGCCGTCGTAGGCTTGGTAGCGCAGCAGTGTCTCCATCATCTGCAGATAAGCCGCCTTGATGCGCGGAAGATAAGGATTGTCTTTCGGGAGCATGCGAAGCATCTCGGCCATGCCTACGGCCATCCAGCCGTCGCCCCGGCCCCAGAAGTAGGGCGTTCCGGTGTGGTGGTAGAAGAGTCCGTTGGGACGCTGGATGCGGTCGAGGTAGAGTGCCATTTCACGGGCGGCGCGGTCGATGTATTTCCGCTCGCCGGTGACCAGATAGGCCTGAGCCTGCAGGTCGGTGATCATGAACATATCGTCGACCCACAGACGTGTCTGCCACGAGTATCCCTCGTCGGCGTATTTCTTCGCCTCGGAGAGCTGTTTGTAGAGCTTCGGGTCTGCGGGAAGTTCCCATTGGCCGTCGGCGTATTTCATGCCCAGCTCCAAGTATTTCGGATCGTGGTTACGCTTGTAAATCTCTAGGGGTACGGCGCCGAAGACGTAGAAGTCTACGACGTTGTGGTCCTTGGGGAAGAGGTTGGGCTGCAGGTTTTTCTGCGTGGTGAACAACGGTTCGAAACGCTCCACGAGCCGGGTGTAGAGACTGTCGTTGCCGGTTCCTGTCGTGAACCACAACGCGCCCAGCCACGCGCAGACGTCGGGATAGGTGACCAGCGTCACCTTGTATTTCGAATTGATGTCGCCCCAGTGCGAGTGCGGGGTCTGGAGATAACGCTCGGTGAGCCTCACGCCGATTTCTTCGGGCTGACATCCCTTCGGGAAATGTTTCAGGTCGTAGCTTTTCTGTGCCCGGACATTCGAGGCTGCTGCGAGCAGCAGCAGGGTCTGTACGGCTAAAAGGAATTTTTTCATGCGGATTTCCGGTGTTTTATTCAGTTCGTGTTACGAATACGGGTGTTTTCAAAGGGTCTCTCCCGAGGGCAGGAGCAGCGATTCGCCCCATCCGGCGCCCTTTCCGAAGTTGGGCGTGCCGTCGGCATTCCATGTGAACTTCTCCACGAAGGGGTAGCGCTGACCCCAGCCGCCGTCGGAGTAGCGCATGGCGTGGTAGACGATCCAGTCTTCGGTTCCGTCGGGCGATTTGGTGAAGGTGCAATGGCCCAGTCCGTTGACCCCGGATACCGGTTCCTTCGTGTTGTCGCAGCGCCAGAAGACGTAGTTGCTCGATTTCTGCCAGTCGTCGGGATTCATCGGATCGCCGTCGTTCATGTCGAGCATCAGCCAGGCCAGCCGGTAGTTCTTGGTCCATGAGGGGTTGCAGGAGTAGACGATGAAGAGTTTGCCTTTCTCCTCGTTGACGAGCACGGCGGGACCCTCGTTGATTTTGCGCCCGTCCAACGTTTCCCAAGACTGCGTCGGGGTCGAAATGACGACCATCGACGAGGAGATGGTGCAGGGGTCCGACATCGTGGCGATGCGGATCTGCTGTATGTCGTCGTTTTTCCCGTTGCCCGACCAGACGGCATAGCGCTGTCCCTTCAGCTCGAAGGTCGTCAGGTCGATGGCATATTCCGTGTTCTCCACCGTGGGCTTGATGCCCGGCTGGTAGTTATAGCCCGTGAAGAGCATGCCCATATCTTCCCATTCGCCCAGCGGATCGTCGGTCTTCGAGCGGAGCACACCGCTGCGCTGCGTGCTGTAACCGTCGATTCCGTCGTAACCGCGGCGTCCGGCTGCGTAGTAGACATACCAGCGGTCGCCGATGTGGAACATTTCGGGAGCCCAGAGGTCGGCGACATTCCACGGTTTGGCGGGGCCTTCATAGGGGAGGCTCCACTTCTTGGTGGTGCTGTTGATCACGGTGAGCCGCGTGGAGCGCGAAATGGCGATGCCGTTGCCGCTCGCCTTGCAGGTGTAGTAATACTCGCCGTCCTTGACGATGTACGGGTCGGGCATCGTGGAGATATTGCCTCCGAGGGTGACGGGGTTGGTGAAGGTCAGTGCCGACTGCGTGATGAGGATCTCGACCGGATTGACGCCGTCGGCCGTGAAGCGGACGGTTCCTATGCGTTTCTCCGTGTCGTTCTCCTCGAAGGAGATGCGTACCGAGAGGTCGCCCTTGCCGCTGCTGCGGTCTACGCTGAGCCATTTGCTGCGCGGTTCGGCGACCCATTCGGCGTTCGACGAAACGAATACCTCGAGCGATCCGGCCTTGTTGGCGACCATCTTCTCGTTGAAATTGAGTCGGAGGTACGGTTTCCCGGAGTTGCCGCCGCCGGAATCGTCTTTGCTGCAGTTGCTGCAGCATAACATTGTCGAAACGATGGCCAGAAGGGCTGTTAAAAAGAAAAATGTGCGTTTCATATTCAGTTTGTTTTAAAAGTTAGTCCGTTGTAATCCGGCGGAG
Source organism: Alistipes provencensis (assembly GCF_900083545.1). Lineage (NCBI taxonomy): Bacteria > Pseudomonadati > Bacteroidota > Bacteroidia > Bacteroidales > Rikenellaceae > Alistipes > Alistipes provencensis. Next base: position 1,408,532 of record NZ_LT559262.1, read on the forward strand.
CCATTCGCGCCGGGTGGTCGTACCGTCGGCCGTTATTTCCTGTCCGGCGAGCGAGCTCCAGAGGCGCGCCGTGCGTTCGTCGAGCGGGCGGTCGAGTCCGGCCTCCCATTCGGGGAAGAAACCCCGCAGCGCCAGCCGCTGTACGGCGGTATAATCGGGATCGCCGGGTTTCAGGTCCCGCAGGTAGACCAGTACCGCTCCGTGGCGGAGCAGGTGTTCCTGCAGCGAGTCCACGGTGATTTCGCGGACGTTCCTGCGGCTGTCGATCGTCAGCGCGGCGGCTGTTCCGGCGGCTTCGCCCAGAGCCATCCAGCAAGGCTCCATGCGCAGGGTCGAGAAGCCGACATGGCTGCCCGAGACGGCCACCGGGAAGAGCAGGTTCTCGACGCGCCGGGGAACCATCACGCCGTAAGGAACCGTATAGACCGCCGTGGGATGGCTGAAGAAGCCGTCGAGGTGTACGCGTCCCGGCTCGCGTTTGCACACGGCGTGCGAGTCGAGGGCGTAGTGGCTGGCGGTGATTGAACTGCAGTGGAGCGGCGGACGCTTCCCTTCGGCTTGGGGCAGGGCGTCGTTGGCGGTGAAGAAATGACACCCTTCCAATCGCCGGCCTTCGCGGACGTAGACTTGGCGCGGGAATCCGCCGTTGTCGCGGTATTCGTCGGCGGCGAGACCCCACCGAAGGCAGGCTTCGCGGAAATGCGGCGGCAACGCCTCGTCGTGCTGGGCGAACCACAGCAGTCCCAGCGTATAGTCGCGCAGACGCGCTGCAAACTGGTCGCGCCACGCCCAGCCGGCCGTCGGCCACAGCCAGTTCTCTTCGGGCAGGTCCGTGGAGATGAGCGCGAGATGCTGGTTGTTGGCGTCGGTCTTGGCGTTCGGCAGGCGGGTCATGCTCGTGATCTTGGCCATGCCCCAGACGTCGCCGGGCGCGGCGGTCCGCTCTCCGGATTCGATGCGCCGGCGGTTCCGGGCGATCGCTGCCGAATCCGCCGTGCGGTAACGGGCGTCCGTATTGCGTCCGTCCAACACGTCGCCGACCAGTGAGACATATTCTTCGCGGTTGTAGTTTTCGGGTTTGGGAGTCGCCAGCCGGTTGTCGGGATTGTCCGTCAGGCAAAGCCGGTAGTTGTAGGCTTGGATGGCGTCGTCGCCCTCGTAGGTTGTACCTTCGGCGTCGGGGCCGTGCTTCCACCAGCGGTAGATCTTTCCGGCGCACGGTTCGCCGTATTCGGCGGCTCCCTCGCGTCCGGTCCGGAACGGAACTCCGGCTGCGGCGCCCAGATCGCCTTCGTAGGTGGCGTCGATGAATACCGCGCCGTGGTAGTGCTCCTCGCGGCCCGTCGCACGGTCGAGGATGCGGACCGAGACGATCCGGTCGCCCCGCTTCTCGACCCAACGCGATTCGGCGTCGAACTGGCGGCCGGTCAGCACCGTGATGCGTCCGGGACCGGCTTCGGCGAGCATCCGTCCGAAGGTCTCCGCCGCCACCGACGGCTCGAAATGGTATCCGTCGCTGCAATCGCGCGCCTGTTGCGAATCGGCTCCGTATTTTTCCGTGTAGTAGGCTTTGTTCAGCGCGATGAAGCGCGCGAACAGTCCCGCCGTGGCGCCTCGCGTGGCGATGTCCGTGGCCCCCAGTCCGTTGACCGGGAGTCCGCCGATGTGGGCCGAACGTTCCAGAATGACGCTGCTTTTCCCTTCGCGTGCGGCGGCGATGGCGGCAGCGATCCCCGCGGGGGTTCCGCCTACGATCACCACGTCGTAGGTGTATGTGCGGGCTTGGGTTCCCAAGGCCAGCATGAGGAACAGAATATGCAGCGGGAGTTTCACGGACGCTGGATTTTGACCTTGAATTCCCGGGTGTCGAGGTTGAAGCCCCTCACGACGAGCGCATATTCCGCTTCGGGGAGTTTGTCGAGCGCCGTTTCGATGCGGATTGTCCGGCTTTCGCCCGGCATCAGGCAGAGGAAGTTGTCGGTGTAGAACGAGGGCCGCACGGGCTTGCGCCGCCCGTCGAGCCACTGCACCTGCGTGAAGAAGGCCACGGTCCGCCCGGTGTTTTTCAGCCGGAGGTCGATGTAGTGGCGTTCGCCGTCCACGGAGGTTTCGTACGACGCGGCGACGCGGGTCCGGGCCAGTTCGCCGAGCGACTGGAATCCCGCCGTCGCCGGGCCGGTGAGTGTGTTGGCGCCCTTGTATTCGTTGTCCGAACGCCAGTAGAAGTTGCTGCCAGCCTGCTTGCCGCGTTCGTCGAAGAGTTTCAGCTTGATGAACTGCACTGGGGTCTTCGACGCCGAGAAGTCCAGCGTCAGCACGTCGTTCGCAACTCCGTCCTCCGGAAGGTCCACGACCGCCGACTGTGAATCGATGCGCCGCATGTCGAGGTCGTAGACCTCGGCCGTAACCCGGTAGCCGCGGTATGCGCGGTAGTGGTCGTTGACCACCGACACCGTGTTTTTCAGGTAGTCGAACTGCGGGTGGAGGGGCTCGCAGGCGTTCTGCGCGGCGTAAAGCGCTGCGGTGGGTTCGAGCGACCAGTCCCACATGCGCCCGGCAACCTGACGCACGGCCGAATTGTGGTACCAGTAGAGGAATCCCGACGTGTAGCGGTCGCCGTAGCCGAACTTGTTGTAGTTCCAGACCTCCCAAATGCTTTTATAGTTCATGGCGCCGAGGAACTGCGCCTTTTCGGCGAACTCCTCGATGCTCTGCGAAGGTCCGTATTCGTTGGTCATGTCGGTGTAGAGCGTCGACATGAGGTGGAATCCGTTGCCGTCGGAGTAGTCCCAGACCGCCTTGTTGACGGGCCACAGGTCCTTCTCGTCCATCATTTCGCGCAGGCACTCGACCGTCGGCAGACACGGGGCGCCGTATTCGGGATTGAAGCCGTAGACGCGGCTGCCGCGCGGCGAAGCCTTGTCCTCGTAGTGGCTCATGATGTTGACCTGCTTGTAGGGGCTGCCGTCGTGTACGCCGCCGCATTCCGACTGCATCTGATAGCCGCGCGTGCCGTCGAGCCTTTCGAGCAGCCGTTCCATCTGCGGCATCTCGGTGCTCTCGTTCGACGAGACATAGTAGGCCAGCGAGGGGTGGTTGCGGATACGCTTCACCGTGGAGACCACGTTCGCGTAGTAGACGCCCGGATCGTTGGGGTGGTTGGTGTCGCCCGTCATCCAGAACTCCTGCCAGACGAGGATGCCCAGCGAGTCGCAGAGCTGGAAGAAGTAGTCCGATTCGGTGATGCCGCCGCCCCAGAAACGGATGAGGTTCACGCCCGACTGGGCTGTGTAGCGCAGTTCGGCATGGGTGCGTTCGTCCGATGTGCGGAGCATGGCCTCGGGCAGCCAGTTCGTGCCGCGGATGAAGAGCGGCCGGCCGTTGATGCTGAACGTGCGCGACTTGTCCGGCGTGTCGGTCGTCGAGGCGATCTCCCGGATGCCGAAGCGCGTCGAAATCGAGTCGCTGACCTTACCGTCGAATTCGACCTTCAGCGTCAGGTCGTACAGCTCCTGCGGACCCTTGTTGAGCGGCCACCACAGACGCGGGTTGCGGATCACCAGTTGCGGGAACTCTTCGGGGGTGAAGACGACCTCCTTTACTTCGCCGCGGTAGAGCGACACCTCCTTTTCGAAGCGGATGCCCTCGCCCCGGATTTCGCCGCTCACCCGGGCCTTGCGCCAAGTGTTCTGCGGAATGTAGTCGGGATAGCTCACCTCGACCGAGACGGTCTGGCGTGCCACGTCATAGTTCGGCTTGGAGAGTTCGGATTTCACGAACGGGTGTTCCAGCCGGATGCGTCCGGTGGTGAAAACGGATATGTCGCGCCAGATGCCGGTGTTGCGGTCGCGGATGCCGTCGAGGTAGAAGAAGTCCCACCCGACGGTCATCAACTGGGTGACGTTGCGGCCGATCTCGCCGTTGCCGCCGTTCTGAAATTCGCCGTTGGCGCCGAACGACTTGCCGCCTTTGGGTCTTATCGTGCCCGGCATGTCCACGGGATAGACCTTCACGGCCAGAACGTTCTCCCGGTCGAAGGAGACCTTGTCGGTGATGTCGATCACACGTTGCAGGAACATGCCGGCCGTGCTGCCCACCATGCTGCCGTTGAGCCAGATTTCCGCACGGTAGTTGATGCCGTCGGTTTGCAGCCAGATTTTCCGGCCGCCGCACTCCTTCCGGTCGAGTCGGAATTCCGTCCGGAACCAATAGGTATAGAAATCCCGTCCGACGCGGTAAAGGTCGGGGATGAGGTTCGATTCCAGCTTGTTGTTCAGCCCATAGTAGGGCTCGGGATATACCTCGTTGTAGATCAGTGAATTGAGCACGGTTCCGGGAACCACTGCCGGCAGCCATCCTTCGGTCGGGAGCTTGGCGGAGGAGACCTCCTCGGAGCGGACGCCGACCTCGTCGGCACGTCTCATTTTCCAGACGAATTGTCCCCCGTGCCCGTCCGTCGAAGTCAGGGTGTGGATATACTCGCGCTCTTTCAGTGCGTTCTGCGCCGGTGCGGCGATGGGGATGATGATGAAGAGAAGCAGTAAAGTTCTTACCATTTTTCAGTCGGTTTTAGTTGGCGAAAAATGTTGCTACGCGTTCGGGACTCAGCATTTGCCAAAGCGACGCCACAGTCCATCCCGGTGCGAAGATGTCGTTGTAGAAGCCCTTGCCGTTCTTGCCGTAGTCCCAGGCGGTGTGCTGCACGACCTCGGGGTAGTAGCCCGCGCGGGCGATATCGAACATCGATCCTTCGACGGGCATCAGTTGTAGCATCGAGCTTTTGATCACGGCGCTGATGCGCGCGAAACGGGGTTCGTCGCACGCTTCAGCCAAGAAATCAAGCACGGTCGCAAATTCGAAGATGAAGACGTCGATGTGGTTGTTTTCCACTGATACGTTGCCCCAGCCGCGCGATTTGAAGCCCACGTCGCCGAGCATCTGTCCCTGTGCGAAAGGCACGTCCCAGAGGTAGTACCACGACAGCGCGAAATAGGCCGCCTCGCGGCACAGGGCGATGTAGCGCTGCCGCTCGGCACCCTCGGAAACAAACGTCAGGTAGTACATCGCCGTTGAGGCGTAGAGCGATGCCTCCTTGTCTTCGCAGTTGGCGTCGAGCGTCGAGGAGAAGTAGTCGGCTTTCGAGATCAGGTTCTTTTCGAGGTAGTCGGCCGTATGCCGGGCGCTCTTCCGGTAAGCCGGATTCCCGAAATAGACATGCGCCATCGTCAGCGGCAGGGTGGCCGAAGGGGTGCTGCCGCCCGAGGCGTCCACGATGCTCAGGTTGTCGCGGAATTTGCGGGGGAAACTGCCGTCGGGGTTCTGGAGCGTGAGGAATTTTTCCAGCAGGGTCCGGATGCGGGCCTCCCATTCGGGGTGGCTGCGGCCCCGGCGTTTCTCGTAGGCGAGGTAGTTGAGCAGGGCATAGACGCCTTCCGACTGACGGCGGATGCTGTAAACGTCGGTCTCCCTCCCGCGCTTGAAATCGACCACCTCGCGCAGCAGGCCGCCCGGCGTGAATCCGTATTGCAGGTAGCTGTCGAAGATCGACCGTGCGTTCGCCGCAAGGTCCTCCCGGCCGTTGGCTTCACCGTACTCCAATGCGTTGAAGGCGTTCAGCAGCACGCGGCCCACGAATCCGATCTCGGCGATGCCCGTACTTTCGCAGTCGTCCGTGCGGAGTTCCACGCCGGAGGTGTATTTGAGCGGATAGTCCCCGACATAGCTTTGAGTGAAATACCCGGCCAAGATGGCCTTGGCCTCGTCGGGGGTGCAGCGGGACTCGACGGGCCGGGGCTCGAGCGCGTCGAAGGAGTAGTTCCACACCTCGGCCACGAACGACGAATAGGAAGAGCTGACGCCCTTGCGGATCGTCCATGTCAGACGGCGTGTCTCTCCCTTTTCCAGCTTTTCGAACGCCTGTACGGCCGGCGCGAGGGTCAGTTTGCGGATGTAGGATTTCGGGGCCTCGGAATAGGGGAAGCCGAAGACGAGCGCGGCGTGTGCGTCGGCGTTGCGGAATCCCGTAAAACCCAGCGATGTCCTGCCCGAAAGAATCACCTCCCCGTAGTTGTGGCAGGCAAGCGCTTCGCAATCGGGTCTGTCGGTGCGGAGTACCGTATAGTAAGTTCCCGATTTGTTGTCGTAGATACCCGTTAAGGGTGTGCTCAGACGGTCTTCGCGGACCTGCCAACTGTCGCCGGTATGGAACGAGGGGGCCGATTTGGGTGACCGCAGGTTCTTGTGATACCAGAACCCGGGCATGTAGAAATCGCAGTTTTCGTGGGTGAGGCCGGTGGTGAACAGCGCCTCTACATTATAATATAAGAGATTGTTTGCCGTCAGGGTGAAGACAAGCCTTATTTCGGTGTCCGTTTCGGTTTTTTGCCGCCGGATGGTCAGCGGCAGCGGTCGGTCAGCCTCTAAAATCCCCCCCCCTCGGCGGCTTCGCGGAGGTCATGGGTCACGGCGCGGTTACCCGGGGTTTTCAGCGTGATCCGTTGTGACAGACTGCCCTCCATGGCAGCGGTTTCACCGGCTATCACACAGCATGCAAACAGAATGGAAATGCACTTTTTCATCGGTTACTTTCGGTCCGGCAGTCGTTTGGGGACGCGCCGTTTTAAGTTGGGTGTTTTGGTCAGAACAAAGGTATGAAAGGGAAAACCGGTGCAAGAAAATATAGTCGCTATTAACGCAAAAATTATCTCAATTTTGTGTCATCGCCAAGGGAAATGAATTGGCTCTGTTTCGCAATATGCTGTTTGTTAGTTGTTTATGTAGGAAAGCTCATTTGCCGTGGTGTCTGCGGAATGCTTTTTTGTAATTTAAATTCTATATATTTGTTCTGCTAACCTAAACATCGTATGGGAAAATTTTACCCGCTTGTTTTTGCGCTTTGCTGCGGCGTTTTCCTGAGCCGTGCGCAGTCGATCCATTTCGACCGGCTGGACATCAACGACGGTTTGTCGCAGAATACGGTTACCTCGATCATTCAGGACGACAAAGGCTTCATGTGGTTCGGCACGAAGGACGGTCTGTGCCGCTACGACGGAAAGTCGTTCAAGACTTTCATGCACGATCCCCGCCTCACTACCGGACTGGGGAACAGCCTGATCAAATGCCTTGTTCAGGACCACGACCACAAGATCTGGGTCGGCACGGACTCGGGACTTTATGTTTATGACCCCGTGACGGAGAACTTCTCCGATGTGCCGCTCTACGCCGCCGACGGGAAGCTGGTCACCAAGCCCATTTCGATCCTCGAATGCGACAGGGACGGTCGTGTCTGGATCGTCGTGGAGAACAGTGACATTTTCTGCTGCGACCCGCAGACCCGTGAGGTCGTGAGCCGTTACAAACCGCGGAAACCGCTGCGCAGCTTCGCGGTCGACAAGAACGGGGTCATCTGGTTCGCCGGCTACGGCGGCGGACTTTACTACACCGAAGACCTGTTTCGGAACGTAAAACCGTTCCTCGACGCCGGCGGGCAGGAGATTTACCCCAAGGATATCATCTCTTTCATCTGCCTGAGCGACTACAACGGAATGTATCTCGGGCTGGAGGAACACGGTGTGGTGAAAGTGGACCTCGTCACCGGGACGGTCACCCGGCTGCGGCTGTCGGATAATCCCGATGCGCCGCTGTTCGTGCGGCATATCCTGCCGTATTCGCCCGACGAGCTGTGGATCGGAACCGAGTCGGGCATTGTCGTTTACAACATCCGCACCCGGCGCTACCAGCATCTGAAAAGTTCCCCTTACGACCCCTATTCGCTCTCGGATAACGCCGTTTACTCGCTTTGCAAGGACCGTGAGGGCGGGTTGTGGATCGGTTCTTTTTTCGGGGGCATCAACTACCTGCCTCAGCGGAATTCCGATTTCGAAAAGTACTACCACACCGACGATCCGCACAGCCTCCGGGGGCGTCGCGTGCGGGAAATCTGCCCGGGCAGCGACGGACGGCTCTGGATCGGCACGGAGGACGCCGGGCTTTACACGTTCGATCCCGCGACCCGTTCGTTCGGTTTCTTCGCCCCGAGCCGGGAGTTTACCAACGTCCACGGACTGCTGATGGATGGGGATAACCTCTGGGTGAGCACTTTTTCGAAAGGTATCCGGGTGATCGACACCAAAACGGGCCGCATCCGTAAATACGATAACGACAACAAGCCGGGGCGGCTGTTCAGCAACTACGTCTTCGCGCTCTACAAGACCAACAGCGGACGTATCTATGTGGGAACCATGCACGGACTTCAGTATTATAACCGCGAGACGGACCGTTTTCTGCATGTTCCGGAGATCAACGGCGGCAAGATGGTTCACGACATTCGAGAGGATTCGGACGGGAACCTGTGGGTGGGAACCTCGTCCAACGGCGTCTACCGCTACGATGTCCGCAGCAATGTCTGGATGCAGTTCCTGCACGACGCCGACGATCCGAACTCACTGCCCTATGATAATGTCACGAGCGTTTTCGAGGACAGCAACCGGCAGATATGGCTCACTACCGAAGGCTCGGGCTTCTGCCGTTTCGATCCGGTCCGGAACGCCTTCGTCCGTTACGGGACTTTCGACGGGATGCCCAGCGATGTCGTTTTCCAGATCATCGAGGACGACCAAGGCTGCTTCTGGATCACGACCGACCGGGGGCTGGCAGCGTTCGATCCCCGGGCGGGCCGTGTCCGGCGGGTCTACACCGTGACCGACCGCCTGTTGAGCAACCAGTTCAATTATAAGTCGGGCTACAAGTCTCCGGACGGAACCATCTATTTCGGCTGTATCGAAGGGCTGGTTTCCTTCAATCCCGAGACGCTTCTGGGCCGCAAGACTGATTATGTGCCGCCGATCTACATCACGGATTTCTCGTTGCTCGACGAAAAGATCGTCGTCGGGGCCCGGAACTCTCCGTTGCGCAAGAGCATCATCTATTCGGATTCGATCCGCCTGAAATACAACCAGAACTCTCTGGTGCTGCAGATCGCCGCCCTGAGCTACCGCGAGCAGCAGACCGACCGCCTGCTCTATAAACTCGAGGGCTTCGATGACAAGTGGCGGCAGTACACGCCCGGGAACGCCACGATCACCTATTCGAAAATCCCCTATGGTAAATACAGCTTCCGGGTGCGGCTCCCGGCCGGTTCCGGCGATGCGGATGCGGGAATCGAGAAGCGGCTTTTCATTGAGGTTTCGCCGCCGTTCTATCTCTCCGTGGCGGCCTATGTCGTCTACGGGCTGCTCGCGCTGGGTGTGTTCGTGCTGGTCGGGCTTTACCACACCCGCCGCAACGTCCGTCGTCAGCAGCAGCACATACAGGCTTTCGAGCGCGAAAAGGAGCGGGAGCTTTACAACGCCAAGATCAGCTTTTTCACCAATATCGCGCATGAGATCCGTACGCCGCTGACGCTGATCAAAGGACCTTTGGAGAACATCCTCGCCAAGCAGTCGATGGACCGGGACATGGCCGAGGATTTGATCGTCATGGATCGCAATACCAACCGTCTGCTCGACCTTACGAACCAGTTGCTGGATTTCCAGAAGATCGAGAAGGAGCATTTGTCGCTCAACCTGACCCGGCAGAACGTCTCGGACCTCGTCGAAGAGACTTTCTACCGGTTCAGCTCTTCGGCCAAGCAGCAGCACAAAACCTTTGAACTGGATCTGGGCGGTGTGGAGGCCTATGCGCAGATCGACCGCGAAGCCTTCACCAAGATTCTGAGCAACCTGCTGAACAATGCCTTGAAATATTCGGAAACGATGATCCGCGTCGAACTGGCGATGCTGGACAACGCCTTCCGGATCACGGTGACCAACGACGGCGAGGTCGTGCCTCCGGAGATGCGTGAGGCTATCTTCGCCCCGTTTTTCCGCCATGCCCGCAAGGACGAATCGACGGGAACGGGCATCGGACTGGCGTTGTCGCGTTCGCTGGCCGAACTGCACCACGGTACGTTGGCGATGGGCGCCGATAGGGAACTGAATGTGTTCGTGCTGACACTCCCGCTCAGCAGACAGGCGGCGGAGTGTGCCGGGGAGGTTGTTTCGGAGGAGGATTCCGAGAGCGTTATCGACGAGCGGGGCGATTTCGGTTGGGAGGCTTACAGCGTTCTGGTCGTCGAGGACAATCCCGAGATGTGCGCCTTCATCAGGCGGCAGTTGTCGGAAAGCTATTCGGTGTTCACGGCCGAGAACGGCGTCGAGGCGCTGGAACTGCTGGAAAAGAATTTCATCAACCTGATTATCAGTGATATCATGATGCCAAGGATGGACGGTATCGAACTTTGCCGGCGGGTTAAGAACGATCTGCGTTACAGTCACATACCCCTGATTCTGCTGTCGGCGAAGACGAACCTCCATTCGAAAATATCGGGCATGGATGCCGGGGCCGACGCTTATGTCGAGAAACCTTTTTCATCGAATTATCTGCTGTCGGTGATTGCCAGCCTGATCAAGAACCGGCAGAAATTGAGCGAGGCTTTCTCGAAAAATCCCCTCGTGCTGGCCAATACCATGGCGACCTCCTCGGCGGATACGGATTTTATCGTCCGGCTTCAGGAGATCATTCACGCCAACCTCAGCGACCCCGAGTTCAAGATCAACGATATCGCCGAGATGGTACACATGAGCCGGGCGAGTTTCTACCGCAAGATCAAGGGCGTGCTGGATATGACTCCGAATGACTACCTGCGGCTCGAACGGCTGAAAACCGCGGCCCGGCTGCTCAGGGACAAGCGTTACCACATCAACGAAGTCTGTTACATGGTCGGGTTCAACTCCACGTCCTATTTTGCAAAGTGTTTCCAGAAGCAGTTCGGCGTACTTCCGAAGAAATTTGCGACCGATGCGACCGAGTGACGGGGCGGTGGTCCGGAGCCCAGAAGAGAGGGACCGGGACCGGTCTGACCCGGAGCAATTCAATCCCGATGTCGTATCCGTCGCCGGGCATGGTGTCACCGGCGATTCCTGCGGGTTGTTGGTCAGGATGAAGAACGATAACGACCGAAAAAAACGGTTAATAAACCGAAACGGATGCGGGAAAAATCGCAAAGTTTCATTATCTTTGTAATTCACCCCTGTAAAAAAGGAGGAGTTATGGAAAAGCAGTTTTGTTTCGACTATGAACACTATGCGGCGCTCGCGGAGCTTCCCGAAGCCGACCGCCGGCTGGTCGCCGAGGCCGGACGCGCCACGGCCAATGCGCATGCGCCCTACTCGAAGTTCCATGTAGGAGCTGCCGCGCGGCTGCGCAGCGGAAAGATTCTCTACGGCAGCAATTTCGAAAGCGAAGTCTATCCCGCGGGCCTCTGCGCCGAGCGGACGCTGCTGTTTTACGCTCAGGCCAACTACGCCGACGATCCGATCGAGACGCTGGCCATCGCCTCGGATCCCTCGGAGCGCGAGTGTTATCCCTGCGGCCAGTGCCGGCAGGTGATGGTCGACGTCGAACGCCGTCAGGGCTCGCCGATGCGGGTCATCATGAGCGGCCACGGCACGGCGACGGTGCTCGATTCGGCTTCGCGGCTGCTGCCATTCACCTTTATCCTGTAATACCTGCGATGTTCACTCCCGACGATATACTCTACGAGGACAATCACCTGCTGATCGTCAACAAACACTGCGGCGATCTGGTGCAGCCCGATCCTTCGGGCGAAAGCGCTTTGGAGGACCAGATCAAGGCCTTCATCAAAGGGCGCGACGCGAAACCCGGCGAGGTGTTCCTCGGCGTGGTGCACCGCATCGACCGTCCGGTGAGCGGTGTCGTGCTTTTCGCCAAGACGTCGAAGGCGCTGGTTCGCCTGAACGAGATGATCCGCGAAGGCCGTATCCATAAGGTCTACTGGGCGCTGACCGAAGCCACGCCCGATCCCGAGAGCGGCGAGTTGTGCCACTATATCCTGCGCGACGGCAAGACCAACCGTTCGCGGGCTTACGACGCTCCGAAGGGCGATGCCAAGCAGGCGCGCCTGCGCTATGCGACGCTCGGGGCGGGCACGAACTATACGCTCGTGGAGGTCGAACTGCTGACGGGCCGCCACCACCAGATTCGGGCCCAGCTCTCGAAGATCGGGTGTCCGATCCGCGGCGATCTGAAATACGGCGCCCGGCGCTCTCTGCCCGGGGGCGGCATTTCGCTCCATTCGCGCCGTGTCGAATTCGAACATCCCGTGCGGCGTGAGCCCGTTTCGGTCATGGCTCCCGTGCCTGCGGGCGACAACCTGTGGGCCTATTTCGAAAACCTGTAACCCCGCCTTGTGGTATGCGACTGCTGATCCAGCGTGTGAAACACGCATCCGTCACCATCGACGGCGAAGTCCGCTCCCGGATCGGCGCCGGACTGCTGGCACTGGTCGGCGTCGGGAACGACGACGGCGCGGAGGACATCGAGTACCTCGCGGGGAAACTGACGCGGCTGCGCATCTTCGACGACGAGGCCGGGGTGATGAACCTCGATGTCGTGCAGACCGGCGGCGAAGTGCTGGTCGTGAGCCAGTTCACGCTTCAGGCCTCTACACGCAAAGGTAACCGCCCGAGTTATATTCATGCGGCTCCCGAAGCCGTTTCACGGCCCCTCTACGAGCAGTTTGCGGCCCGTGTCGCGGAGCTGCTGGGGCGGGAGGTCGCCACGGGCGAATTCGGGGCCGACATGCAGGTCGGGCTGGTCAACGACGGCCCGGTGACGATCTGGATGGATTCGAAACACAAAGAATAAACGCGATGCTGATGAAAAAGATTTTTGCGCTTCTGATTGCGGCCCTTTCCGTGGCCTTTGTCGCCTGCGGGGATGAAAAGACGGATAACGGGAACGACTGGTTCCTCGCGCCCGAATCCTCGGTCGACGGCACGACGGTCTCCCTGACCTGCCTCACGCGCTTCGGCGACGGGGTGTTGGAGGGACTCGGCGCGGGATTTTCCTGCGCGGCGCTGACCGACGCGGGGCTCGACGAGTTCGTCGACTATACGGATGTCACGGTCGACGGCAACCGTCTGTCGGCCCGGGTGAGCGGCCTTCAGCCCGAGACGACCTACGTTTTCTATGCCTATGCCGAACTGCCGATGGGGCGCACTCGAAGCGTCTCGGCCGCATTCGAGACCGGCAAAGGCGGTGATGATCCCGGTCCGGGGCCCGACCCTGATCCCGATCCCGATTCCGGACTGACCAAATATACGGGATGGGCGGAATTGCCTGCCGTTCAGGATCGTCCCGACGACTATTACTATGCGGCCCACTACTGCAACGGTGCGCCGGGCGGCCGCAATTATTCGGTCTGTTACAGCAAGGATATGCGCGGTCCGATTTGGGTGGCCTATCCGATGCACGAGAGCTATACGAAGGGTACTGCCGGCGGACAGAATCAGGATTGGAAATTCGATCCTGCCATTCCTGCTTTTGTTCAGCCCGATCTGAGTTCCTCGTATAAGGCCAGCGGCGACGGCAGTTTCTCGCGCGGCCATATGCTTGCGTCGAATGACCGGCAGTCGGACAAGGCGACCAATAAACAGACTTTTTACTATACGAATATGTCGCCGCAAATTCAGAACGGATTCAATGGCGGTATTTGGGCGACGTTCGAAAAGAAGTGTCATAACATGATTTGTTCCGACACGCTCTATATGGTGACGGGGGCCTATTTCGCCAATGAAAATACGACTTGCAAGGATAATTCCAATCCGCAGAAGACGGTCATCGTGCCGACGCATTTCTATAAGGTGCTGATTCGTTCGAAGAGCGGTAATACGGGCAGGCCGCTCTGGGAGCTTTCGGCTGATGAAATTGAATGTGCGGGTTATTGGTTCGAGCATAAGGCCTATTCGGGCGCAAGTCCGTCGCAGTTCATCAAGTCGGTGGCGTGGATCGAGGAGAAGACGAAGCTGTCGTTCTTTACCAACGTTCCCAATGCGCCGAAGGAGAAACTCGACGCCGCTTTCTGGAATAAGATATAGCGATGATCTATCCTTGGGGCGACGGGCGGCGGTTCAACTCCTATGCGGGTTATTTTCGCCGGATGTTCGGCGGCCGGGTTCAGAAACTCTCGGTCGATGCGGGTTTTACCTGCCCCAATCGCGACGGCACTGTTGGAAAAGGAGGGTGTACGTTCTGTGACAACGGGGCGTTTACACCCTCTTACTGCACCCCTGCGAAGAGCATCCGGCAGCAGATCGACGAGGGCATCGAGTTCCACCGCAACCGCTACCGTACGGCCCGGCAATATCTGGTCTATTTCCAGTCGTTTTCCAACACCTATGCCCCGCTGGAGCGTCTGAAAGAGCTTTACGGCGAGGCGCTGGCGCATCCCGAAGTGGCAGGCATCGTCGTCGGCACGCGCCCCGACTGCGTGGACGAGGCGAAACTCGACTGGTTCGCCGAATTGGCCCGCGACCGCTATGTGGCCCTCGAATACGGCATCGAATCCACCTGCGACGCCTCATTGCGGGCCGTCAACCGCGGCCACGATTTCGCCTGCGCCCGCCGGGCCGTGGAGATGACCGCCGAGCGGGGGCTGCCCGTCGGGGCGCACTTCATACTGGGGCTTCCGGGCGAGACCGACGAGATGCTGCTGGCGCAGACCGCGCGGATCAACGCCCTGCCGCTCACGACCGTGAAGTTCCACCAACTGCAGGTCTTCCGCTCGACGCCGATGGCCGCCGAGTACGACGCCGATCCCGGGCGTTTCCGCTTCTGGGAGCCCGACGAGTACATCGACCTGTTCGTCGAAATCCTCCGCCGCCTGCGTCCGGATCTGGTCGTCGAACGCTTCGCCTCGGAGGCGCCTCCGCGCTACCATTACGGCCGCAACTGGGGGCTGATACGCAACGAGCAACTGCTCGCCCGGCTTGAGAAAAGATTGGAGGAACGCAATGTCTATCAAGGCGAATTTTTTACTATCTTCGCCGAAAATAACTTTGAATAAAAAACCATCGCTATGAAATCCATTTCCCCGGATATCGTGCTGAAGCCTGTCAAGGAGTATATTCTGATGGCCGTCGGCATGTTGATGTACTCTTTCGGCTGGATCGGCTGTATCCTTCCGGCCGGCGGTGTAGGCGGCGGCGCGGCAGGTCTGTCGCTCGTGCTGTGCAAGGCCCTTTCGGCGGCGGGGATCGACCTGCAGATCGGTACGATGGTCTTCATCATCAATGCCGTCCTGCTGCTCGTGGCCGGTTTCATCGTGGGGTGGAATTTCGGCCTCAAGACCATCTTCTGCGTGGTGGTCATTTCTCTGGGCATGAACTTTTGGCAGGAGGCGCTTCCCGAAGGCAATTTCCTCGGCATCGAGCCGCTTCTGGCGGTCGTGCTGGGCGGTATTCTGGCCGGTGCCGGCATCGCGCTGTGTTTCACGCAGGGCGGTTCGACGGGCGGCACGGACATCGTGGCGATGGTTATCAACAAGTACCGCACGGTCAGCTATGGCAAGATACTCATCTACTCCGATTTCGTCATCATCGGCTCTTCGCTGCTCGTGGGCATGGGCATCAGCGCCGTGATCTACGGCTATGTGATGACGGCTGTCGTGGGCTATACGGTCGATTTGATCATGGCGGGCAACCAGCAGTCGAGTCAGGTTTTCATCGTCACGCACGACTACGAAAAGATGGCCCAAGCGATTGTTGACAACATACACCGCGGGGTCACGCTCATCGACTCGCAGGGATGGTATTCGAAGGAGCGTTCGAAGATCGTCATGGTCGTCTGCCGCAAGCGCGAGACGGCGATGATCCTGAAATTCGTCAAGACCATCGATCCCGACGCCTTTATGACCGTCGGTTCGGTCATGGGCGTCTACGGCAAGGGATTTCAGGCGATAGGGAAGGGCTGATGCTCCGCTATGCCGACATAGTCCTGCCGCTGGCGCAGCCGGCCTATACGTTCGCCGTGCCCGAGGGGACGGAGGTCGTGGCCGGGCAGGCTGTGGCGGTGCAGTTCGGCCCCCGCAAATTCTATACGGGTATCGTGTGGCGGGTCCACGACCGGAAGCCCGATTTCAAACGCATCAAATCCATCCACCGCGTCCTCTACGACGCCCCGTTGCTCTCGGCGCAGCAGATGTCGCTCTGGGAGTGGATCGCCGCGTACTACATGTGCTCGGTGGGCGAGGTGATGCGCGTGGCGCTGCCGGCGCTGATGAAGCCCTCGGGCGACACGGAGGAGGAGTTCTCCGACGACGAATTCCGGCCCCGGACGGAGTGTTATGTGGCGCTGGCCCCGGAACTGCACGGTGAGGCGGCGTTCCACGAGGCGTGCGAGAAGCTCGAGCGGCGCGCCCCGAGACAGTACGAAGCGCTGCTGGAATTGGCCGCGGCCGGCGACGAAACGCGCATCTCGACGGGCGAGGTGGCCCGCCGCCTGCTCCGGGCCGACTACGCCGTGCTGCATGCCCTTGAACGCAAGAAACTGATCGTCTGCACGGAGCGCGAACGCACCGTCGAGCGCGGCGGCTCGGCCTTCCGCCTGCCGGAGCTCACCGCCCACCAGCAGACGGCGCTCGATGCGCTGCGCGGGGAGTTTGCCGCCGGGAAAACCACGGCCCTGCTGCAAGGGATCACCGGCTCGGGCAAGACCGAAATCTATATCCACCTGATCGCCGAGGTGCTGGCACGGGGCGGCGACGTGTTGCTGCTGGTTCCCGAGATCGCCCTCACGGCCCAGCTCATCGCGCGTATGGAGCGCATTTTCGGCAGCCGCGTCACACCCTACCATTCGAAACTCACCAACCGCCGCCGCATGGAGACCTACCTGCGGCTGAACCGCTCCGAAGGGGGCGAGTTCGTCGTCGGGGTCCGCTCGTCGATCTTCCTGCCGCTGAAACGGCTGCAACTGGTCATCGTCGACGAGGAGCACGACGCCAGTTATAAGCAGACCGAGCCTGCGCCGCGCTACAATGCCCGCGACTGCGCCGTGGTGATGGCCCGTTTGGTAGGGGGCCGCACGCTGCTGGGCAGCGCCACGCCGTCGCTCGAAACGTGGCTCAACGCCGCGTCGGGCAAGTACGGCCGGGCGGAACTCACGGAGCGTTACGGCGATGCCCGGCCGCCCGAGATCCTCGTGTCCGACACCCTGCGGGCCGCCAAGCGCGGCGAGCGCAAGGCCCATTTCAACAAACTCCTGCTGGACAAGATCGGCGAAGCCCTCGACCGGGGCGAACAGGTGATGCTGTTCCAGAACCGCCGCGGCTTCTCGCCCTATGTCGAGTGCTCCGAATGCGGCTGGACGGCCCGCTGTCCCCACTGCAATGTCACGCTGACCTACCACAAGAACGGGCAGAAGCTCGTCTGCCACTACTGCGGCTATACGGCTCCGGTTCCGGCGAAATGCCCCTCGTGCAAGGTCTCGGATGTGATCCCGATGGGCTTCGGTACCGAAAAAGTCGAAGAAGAGATTGCCAAAATCTTCCCTGAAGCGCGTATCGCGCGGTTGGACCGCGACAGCGTGACCTCCGAAAAGGCCTTCAACGCCATCATCGCCGATTTCGAAGCCCGCAAGACCGACATTCTGGTCGGCACGCAGATGATTACCAAGGGGTTCGACTTCGGGGGCGTTTCGCTGGTGGGTATCCTCAATGCCGATAATTTGCTGAACAATCCCGATTTCCGGGCCGCCGAGCGGGCCTTCCAGTTGATGATGCAGGTGGCGGGCCGTGCCGGACGCCGCTCGGAAGGGGGCGAGGTGGTGGTTCAGACCTCCGAGCCGGGGCACCCCGTCATCCGGCAGGTCGTGGCGGGCGATTTCGAGACCATGGCCCGTGCCCAGCTCGCTGAACGCGAAGCCTTTTTCTATCCGCCCTATGCGCGGGTCACGTCGCTTATGCTGCGCCACCGCGACCCCGCGCTATTGCGGCAGGGAGTCATGGAGCTGGCCGCGTGCCTGCGGGTCCGCTTCGGCCGCCGCGTACTGGGGCCCATGACTCCGCCCGTCGACCGCATCCGCGGCGAATACCTCGCGGGGCTGCTTCTGAAGATAGAGAGCGGCGCTTCGTCGGCCCGCGCCCGTGAACTGCTCGCCGCCGAGCTGAAAACTTTCTCCGAAAATCCGGCTTTCAAGGCCGTTACCGTCGTCGTCAATGTCGATCCTCAGTGATCTCGCGCACGATGTCGCGTCGCTGCTGTTTCCGGCCCGCTGTGCGGTCTGCGGGGAGCCGCTTGCGCGCGGTGAACGGACGGTCTGCACCTTCTGCCGCGCCACGGCGCCCCTGACCGGATATTGGAACGAGGCCGACAACCCCGTCGCCCGCAAATGCTGGGGGCTGGTGCCCGTCGAGCGGGCCTCGGGGTTCCTCTTCTTCGTCCATGCAAGCGGCTGGCGGAGGTTGATTCACGGCTTCAAATACCACGGTGCGTGGCGCACGGCCCGGGAGATGGGCGCGTGGTACGGGCGGCACCTCCGGGAGAGCGGGCTTTACGACGATGTGGATGTCGTTGTCCCGATGCCCCTGCATCCTTTCCGGCGGTGCCGGAGGGGTTACAACCAGTCGGAATATCTCGCCGAAGGGATCGCCTCGCAACTGGGCGTCGGGGTCGACCGCCGCAGTGTCCGCCGCAGGCGCAATACGCCCAGTCAGGCTCTCCAGTCCCACCGCGACCGGGCCCGCAATGTCGAGGGAGCCTTTGCGGTCCGCCACCCCGAGCGGCTCGCCGGGCGGCATGTGCTGCTGGTCGACGACGTGATGACCACGGGCAACACGCTCCTCGCGTGCGCCGCCGAAATCCTCCGCGCCGCACCCGGCTGCCGCGTCAGCATCGCCGTCTTCGCCGTCTCGCGCCGTGAAATGGGCGTGAAGGAGTAAATGCCCCGTCGGCGGCCGCCTGCCGGGGCCCCGTGTTATTAACACGGGTTTGTCGAAAAACTCTTGCCGGGCGGTTTTGATATGTCCGGCCGAATCGCTACTTTTGACCTTTGAAAGAATCCGATAAAAATTCATGGCGAAAGATTTTACCCCCTCCTCCCGCAACCGGGAGGCATTCGAAGCGATGACCGACACCGTCGGCAACGTACCCCCGCAGGCGATCGAACTGGAGGAGGCCGTACTCGGCGCGCTGATGCTCGAGAAGGACAGCATCATCTCCGTGCAGGAGTATGTGACCCCCGAGGCGTTCTACACCGAGGAACACCGGCTGATCTACAAGGCGATCAACGAACTGTCGATGGAGCTCAAACCCATCGACCTCTACACCGTGACCGAGCGGCTGAAGGTCAAGAAGGAGCTCAAGAAGGTGGGCGGCGCCTCGTACCTCGCGCAGTTGACCCAGAAGGTCGGTTCGGCGGCCAACGTCGAGTTTCACGCCAAGATCATCGCCCAGAAATACGTCCAGCGGGAGCTGATCCGCTCGGCGACGGAGATCCAGAAACGGTCCTACGACGAATCGACCGATGTCACGGAGTTGATCGGCTATGCCGAAGGCGAGATCTTCAAGGTCGCCGAAGGACACGTCAAGCGTTCGGTGCAGTCGTCGAAAGACATTCTGGCCCGTGCGCTGATGCAGATCGAGGAGGCGTCGAAGAACACCAGCGCCTTCAGCGGCGTGCCGTCGGGTTTCATGGCTCTGGACCGCGTGACGCTGGGCTGGCAGTTGTCCGACCTCATCATCGTCGCCGCACGTCCCTCGATGGGTAAGACGGCCTTCGTGCTCTCGATGGCCCGCAACATGGCCGTCGACCACGAACAGGGCGTGGCGTTCTTCTCGCTCGAGATGTCCTCCGTGCAGTTGATGATGCGTCTGATCATTGCCGAGACGGGTCTTTCGGGCAACGATGTCAAGTCGGGCCGCCTGACGCCCGAGCAGTGGCGTCACCTCGAGTCGGCGACCAAGCCGTTGGGACAGGCGCCGCTCTTCATCGACGACACCCCGGCTCTTTCGGTCTTTGAATTCCGTTCGAAAGCCCGCCGGCTGAAGATACACAACGACATCAAAATCATCATCATCGACTACCTCCAGTTGATGACCGGCAACCAGGATACGAAAGGCAACCGCGAGCAGGAGGTGGCCTTCATCTCGCGTACCCTGAAGGCCATCGCCAAGGAGCTGAACGTGCCGGTGATCGCCCTTTCACAGCTGAGCCGTGCCACGGAGATGCGCGGCGGCTCGAAGCGTCCCCAGCTTTCGGACCTCCGCGAGTCGGGCGCCATCGAGCAGGACGCCGACATCGTGGCTTTCATCCACCGTCCGGAGTATTACGGCATCAATCAGGACGAGAACGGCATGCCCACGGCGGGTATGGCCGAGATCATCCTCGCCAAGCACCGTAACGGCGCCGTGTGCGATGTGAACCTGCGCTTCCTCAAGGAGCAGGCGCGTTTCGCCGACATGGAGGATTCGATGCTTCCGCCCGCACAGGCGTCGGACAGCCAGCAGGCCTACGACGACTATGCCAGCGGTTCGAACGGCATTTCTGCTCCCGCCTCGGGACTGGGTGCGGCGATGGGCGGCGAGTTCGACGTCAACCGTTCGGCGAATCTCAACGACGAGGCACCTTTTTAAAGACCGGCGAATATGTTTGTCCGTACTTATGCCGGGGCTATTGTCGGGATCGATGCCGTGGCGGTGACCGTCGAGGTCAACATCACGGGCGGCGGTCTGGGGCTCTACCTCGTGGGACTGCCGGACAATGCCGTGAAGGAGAGCGAACAGCGCATCCGTGCGGCGTTCGAGAACTCCGGCGAACGGATGTCGGGCAGGAAGATCGTCGTCAATCTGGCGCCCGCCGATCTCCGCAAGGAGGGTTCGGGCTTCGATTTGCCGATCGCCGTGGGGATTCTCGCGGCGATGGGCCGCATCGACGCCGAAGCGGTCGCCGGCACGATGTTCGTCGGCGAATTGTCGCTCGACGGCTCGGTCAAACCCGTGCGGGGCGTGCTGCCTCTGGCGGTCCGGGCACGTTCGGAAGGGCTGCGGCGGCTGGTGCTGGCGGCCGGGAACGCTGCCGAGGCAGCCGTCGTGGAGGGTATCGAAACGATCGGCGTCACCACGCTCCGGGAGGTCGTCGCCTACCTGAACGGCGAGGCGGAGATCGCTCCTGCGATGCCTGCCGACGATGAACCGTTCGAAATAGCGGCATCGCGTTATGCCGAAGATTTCGCCGACGTGAAGGGCCAGACGCACGTCAAGCGGGCGCTGGAGATAGCTGCTGCGGGCGGCCACAATGTGATTATGATCGGGGCCCCGGGTTCGGGCAAGACGATGCTTGCACGACGCCTGCCGACCATCCTCCCGCCGCTGACGCGCGAGGAGGCGCTGGAGACGACCAAGATACACTCCGTGGCGGGCGGCATGACGGGCGGACTGATGACCCGGCGGCCGTTCCGGGCCCCGCACCACCTCACTTCGCAGGTCGCCGTGATCGGCGGCGGGCAGTCGCCCCGTCCGGGTGAGGTGTCGCTGGCCCACAACGGGGTGCTGTTTCTCGACGAACTGCCCGAATTCGGCCGCAGCGTGCTCGAGGTCCTGCGGCAGCCGCTGGAGGAGAAGCGCGTGGTGGTCTCGCGGGCCAGATACAGCGTCGAATACCCGGCCAATTTTACGCTCGTCGCGGCGATGAACCCGTGTCCGTGCGGCTATTACAACCATCCGACGAAGGAGTGCACCTGCTCGCCGGGGTCGGTACACCGTTATATGAGCCGCATTTCGGGGCCGCTGATGGACCGCATCGACCTGCATGTCGAGGTGACGCCCGTGGCTCCGCAGGAGTTGTCGGCGACGGCTCCGGGCGAGCCGAGCGCGGCGATCCGCGAACGGGTCATCCGGGCGCGGGAGGTGCAGGCGGCGCGTTTCCGCAATGCGGAGGGTGTGCATGCCAACTCGATGATGAACAGCGCGATGCTGCGCGAATACTGCCGTCTCGATGCGGCTTCGGCGGCCTTGCTGGAGCGGGCGATGGAACGGCTGTCGCTCTCGGCGCGGGCCTACGACCGCATCCTGAAGGTGGCGCGCACGATCGCCGATCTGGCTGGACGCGACGCCATCGTTCAGGCGGACATCGCCGAGGCGATCAACTACCGGTCGCTGGACCGGGGTAACTGGGGACGTTAAAAAAATGAAAATATGAAACGCATTATTCTTTCCGGCGGCGGCACGGGCGGCCATATCTATCCCGCCGTGGCGGTCGCCGAGGCCCTGAAACGGCGTTTCGGCGACGAGGTCGATATCCTCTTCGTCGGTGCCGAGGGCAAGATGGAGATGGAGAAGGTTCCGGCGCTGGGCTACCGCATCGCGGGACTGCCGATCGCGGGATTGCAGCGGCGGCTGGACTGGCACAACCTTGCCGTGCCGTTCAAGGCTGTGAAGAGCATCCGGATGGCGAAGCGGATCATCCGCGAATTCGGGGCCGATGCGGTCGTCGGGTTCGGCGGTTACGCCAGCGCCCCGGTGCTGTGGGCCGCGCAGCGAATGGGCGTGCCGACGGTGATTCAGGAGCAGAACTCCTATGCGGGGGTCACGAACAAGATTTTGTCGAAGGGTGCGAAACGCATCTGCACGGCCTATGAGGGGATGGAACGCTTCTTTCCGGCGGGCAAGATCACACTGACGGGCAACCCTCTGCGGGGCCGCTTCTCGAAAGAGGGCGCCGACCGCGCCGAGGCGCTGAAATATTACGGCCTCACGCCCGGCTTGCCGGTGATTCTGGTGGTCGGCGGGTCGTTGGGCACGCGGTCGCTGAACGAGATGATGAAGGCGTGGATCGTCCAGACGGGCGGCGAGGCCCCCGTGCAGGTAATCTGGCAGACGGGCAAATACTACGAGCGCGAAATGCAGGCTTTTCTGGCCGCACACCCGGCGCGGCACGTCTGGCAGGGGGCTTTCATCGACCGCATGGACTATGCCTATGCCGCGGCCGATCTGGTGGTGTCGCGCAGCGGTGCCGGGACGGTCTCGGAGCTGTGTCTCGTGGCCAAACCGGTGCTGTTCGTGCCCTCGCCCAATGTGGCCGAGGACCATCAGACCAAGAATGCCCGGGCGCTGGAGACGAAGGGCGCCGCGGTCGTGGTCGCCGACGCCGAGAGCCGCACGAAGGCGATGCCGCGGGCTATGGAGCTGCTGGCGGACAAGGAGGCGCTGGCCTCGATGAGCCGCAATCTGGAGTCGCTGGCCAGGCCGAACGCCGCGGAAGATATTGTGAATGAGATAATAAAAGTAATGAAATAATGGAATTTCGGAACGTCTATTTTCTGGGTATCGGCGGCATCGGTATGAGCGCCTTGGCCCGCTATTTTCTCCACGAAGGCCGCCGGGTCGCCGGTTACGACCGCACCCGCTCGCCCCTCACCGAAGAACTCGAGGCCGAAGGCGCCGCAGTCCACTATGAGGACGATGTGCGGCTGATCCCCGGGGAGTTCCTCGACCCGAAGGAGACGATGGTGGTCTACCCCCCCGCCGTGCCGCAGGACCACAGCGAATACCGCTATTTCACGGAGCACGGATTCCGGATCGAGAAGCGGTCGCAGATGCTGGGACACTTGGCCGAGGGCAAATATGTGATGGCCGTGGCGGGTACGCACGGCAAGACCACCACCTCGACGATGGTGGCGTGGCTCAACCGTGTCCTGACGGGCGGCGGCTCGGCATTTCTGGGAGGCATCTCCAAGAATTTCGCGGGCAATCTGGTGTTGGGCGGTGGAAAACGCCTTGCGGTCGAGGCCGACGAGTTCGACCGTTCGTTCCTGCGGCTGTATCCCGACGTGGCGGTGGTGACCTCGGCCGATGCCGACCACCTCGACATCTACGGCACCCACGAGGCGGTGAAGGAGGCCTTCTCGCAGTTCGTGCGGCAGATCCGTCCCGACGGATTCCTCATCATCAAGCAGGGGGTCGACATCGTCGTCGACAACCCGGAAATTACCGTCTACCGCTACTCCTACGATGTGCCGTGCGACTTCTACGCCCGCAATGTGCAGTTGCTCGAGGGCGGCCATTACCGCTATGACATCGTGACGCCCGGCGGCGCGATCGAAGGGTGTACGCTCGGCATCCCGGGGTGGATCAACATCGAAAATTCGGTGGCGGCGGTGGCCTCCGTGTGGTGCGCCGCGCAGGCCGAGGGGACGGAACCGGACGCGGACAAACTGCGCGAAGCGCTGGCATCGTTCTCGGGCGTCAAACGGCGTTTCGAGTTCTATGTGAACACTCCGAAACAGGTCTATATGGACGACTATGCCCACCATCCGCGCGAACTGGCGGCGACGCTGACCTCCGTGCGCGGAATGTTCCCCGGACGGCGGATCACGGCGCTTTTCCAGCCCCACCTCTACACCCGCACCCGCGACTTGTATGCAGAGTTCGCCGAGGCGCTGTCGCATGCCGACGAGGTGGTGTTGCTGCCGATCTATCCGGCGCGAGAGGAGCCGATTCCCGGCATTACGTCGGAGATCATCGCCGACAGGGTGGCAGTCCCCTGCCGGATCGTGGAGCGCGGCCGGCTGGCCGACGAGGTCGCCGCGATGGATACGGACGTGGTCATCAGCTTCGGGGCGGGCAATATCGACGCCTGCTGCGAAGCCATTGCCGAAAAGCTCCGCATGAAAAGTTAGACGATGAACCGCTACCTCCGATACACGCTTCTGGGTCTCATGTGGGCCGCCGTCGCCGTCTATATCATCTGGGCGGGGGCATCGGCCCGGCGTGCGCGTGTGGGGAAAAAGGTAGCAAGCGTGGAGATCGAGGTCGTGGACAGCACCTCGCAGGGGCATCTGGTCTCGGCGGCGATGGTCCGCGGATGGATCTCCCGCAGCGGGATCAAGACGCTCGGCGCGGCCGTCGATGCGGTGGACCTCGCGGGCATCGAACACTTGATCGCCCGCAACGGCTTTGTGGACGAGGTGGTCGCCTACGTCTCCTACGACGGGGTGATGCACGTCGCCATCAGCCAGCGCAAGCCCCTCCTGCGGCTGCTAACCGACGGCATGAACGCCTATGTGACGCCCGAAGGGTATGTTTTCGCCGCCCCGCGCGCCTCGTCGCTCTACGTCCCGGTCGTTACCGGTTCGTACCGCCCGCCTTTTCCGGCATCGTATGTGGGGAGTGTCCGGGAGCATATCGACCAGCGGTTGCAGGAGATCGAAAACCGGATCGCTGAACTCGAACGGGAGAAGTATCCCCTCTACCGCCGCGAGCTGGAGAACGACCGCAACATCTCGGCCCTGCGCCGCATGCGCATCAAGCGGCAGTGGTGGCGGCTGGAGGGGGCGAAGGAGTTCGATGCGCGGGTCGATGCGCTGCGCGAAAAGAAGGCCAAACTGCGCCGCAGCTACCGCTATCGGGCGCGTGTGATCCGCGAGGAGATCGAGCGGATCGCCGGACGGCAGGAGGCCGAGCGGGCGAAGCAAAAAAAGTTGGAGAAAAGCTACGAAGATTTCATGAAACTCCTTACCTTTGTGGAAAGTGTCGAGAACGACGATTTCTGGAGGTCGGAAGTGGTGCAGATCGCAGCGCGCACGACCCCCAGCGGAGCATTGGAGGTGGAACTGACGCCCCGCAGCGGTCGTTTTACGATTCTCTTCGGCCGGTTGGAGGAGGTCGAACGCAAGTTCGGGAAGTTGCAGCGGTTCTACCGCCGCGGACTTCCGTCGATCGGCTGGAACGAATACCGCACTATAGACATCAGATATAACGACCAGGTGGTCTGCAAGAAGTAAAAGGAGAGTATACCGTGGAAAGAAAGAATTATACCGTTGCCGTCGATCTGGGCTGCTCGTCGGTCGTGGTGGCCGTCGGCGAGAAGACGCCCGAAGGCGCCGTTGACGTCGCATGCGTCGTCTCGAAACCCGTCGAGGGGGTCAATGCGGGCCGGATCGAGAACATCGAGCTGGTGAGCCGCGCCATCCGCGAGGCCGTGTCGGAAGCCGAGCAGCAGCTCGGAATCCGCATTACGGAGGCTTACGCCGGTATTTCGGGCGATTTCGTGCGCTGTGCGCGCCACACCGACCATGTCTTCGTCTACGATCCCCAGAACGGCGTCAACCAGAAGGACGTCGATGCGCTGTTCGACCGCATGCGCAACGTGCAGGCTCCCGACGATGAGACCATCATGGAGCGCGTGCCCCAGAACTATCTGGTGGACGACAGTCAGGAGGTCCGCAATCCCGTGGGGTCGTTCGGCAAGAAACTTTCGTCGACGTTCAATTTCATCCTCTGCCTCAAAACCCCGATGCAGCGTCTCGACATGGCGCTGAAACGACTTGGTATCAAGATGCTGGGCGTCGTGTCCGACGCGCTGGCCGTTCCCGAAGCGGTGCTGCTGCCCGATGAGAAGGAGGAGGGTGTAGCCGTGGTCGACATCGGCGGCGGCGTTACCGACGTGACGGTCTATTACCGCAACGTGGTGCGCTACATCGCCTCGATCCCGATCGGCGCCTCGGCCATCAACCGCGATATCCGCACGATGAGCGTTCCCGAGAAACACGTCGAGAGCCTCAAGCAGAAATACGGTTCGGCGGTTGCCGAACTGGCCCCCGAGGATAAACTGATCCGCGTCAACGGCCGCACGGCCCGCGAGGCGAAAGATATCCTGCTGCGCAATCTGGCGACGGTGGTCGAGGCCCGCGCTACGGACATCGCCGAGTTCGTCCAGCAGGAGATCAAGGATTCGGGTTACGCCGGGAAACTGGCCTACGGCATCGTGCTGACGGGCGGTTCGGCGAAATTGAAGGACCTCGACGAATTGTTCCGCCGGGTGACGGGCATGGACGTGCGCGTCGCCCTTCCCGAAGCGGGCATCACCGAGGAGTCGAAGGAGAAGGTCGCCGATCCGGCCTATTCGACGGCTGTGGGTATCCTGCTGAAGGGTGCCGAGCAGGGCGGATGCGCCGTTGTCGAACGGCCTGCGCCCCCCGCATCTGCCGCAGCACCGGGAGCCGGACAGCGTCCGGGCTTCATACCTCCGGCTCAGCCCGTAGCGGGCGGATTCAAGGCTCCGCAGCCGCGTGTGGCCCAGCCCTATGCCGCGCCTGCGAAACCCGCAGCGCAGCCTGTGCCGGAGCCGGAGGACGAGACCGTTGGACATCCGGAAGCACCGCGGGAGGACGAGCCGCTGTCGGTGCCCGAACCCAAGCGCAAGCGCGGTTTCGGGTCGATCGTCATGAGTGCGATCGACAAGATCAACAAGGGTTTCTCGGCCGCCGAAGACGAAGAGATATAGTTTAGCAAAGAGGAACGCGCAAGCAACGGTTTACCGTTTTCCGGGGAGTGTCGGCGGTGGCCTCGCGGCAAAGCCGCGTTTGCAAATCCGACCCCACCCCAAACCCCTCCCTCGGGGAGGGGCTTATGTCCGCCGCAAGCGGCGGAAAGGGCGCTTTGGAGCGCATGTGTAATTAAAGAAAAAGAAAACGAGATATGACAGACGAATTGATGTCGGAAATCAAGGCCCCGCGCACGAACGGCTCGATCATTACGGTGGTCGGTGTCGGCGGAGCCGGGGGCAATGCCGTGAACCACATGTGGAATCTCGGCATCAGAGGGGTTACGTTCATGGTCTGCAACACCGACCAGCAGGCGCTCGATAAGAGCCCCGTTGAGCAGAAGATACGCCTCGGGGCCGAGGGCCTCGGAGCCGGCAACGACCCCGAGAACGGGCGTCGCGCGGCCGTCGAGTCGCTGCCCGAGATCCGTCAGGTGCTCGAGGAGGCCGGCACGAAGATGCTCTTCATCACGGCCGGTATGGGCGGCGGCACGGGTACGGGCGCTTCGCCCGTCATTGCCAAACTGGCCAAGGAGATGGGACTGCTGACGGTGGCCATCGTCACCTCGCCGCTGGCCGTCGAGGGCAAGATACGCTACGAGCAGGCTTTCCGGGGTATCGAGGAGCTGCGCCAAAATACCGATTCGCTGCTGATTATCAACAACGAGAACATTCTGGAGATTTACGGGCGTCTTTCGCTCAAACAGGCTTTCGGCAAGGCCGACGACATTCTGGCCTCGGCGGCCAAGGGCATTGCCGAGATCATCACCGTCGAGAGCGATCTGGTGAACGTCGACTTCGCCGATGTCTCGAAGGTCATGCGCAACAGCGGCCGGGCCCACATGGCCGTCGCTACGGCCGACGGCGACAACCGCGCCGAAGCTGTCGCCGAGGCGTCGCTGCGTTCGCCGTTGCTGGACCACAACCTGATCTCGGGAGCCAAGAACATTCTGCTGAACATCTCGGTATCGGACGCCGATGCCCTGATGTACGAGGAGGTGGTGCGGATTCTGGAGTACATTCAGGCCCACGCCAGCGTACAGGACGACCACGGCGTGATCCACAATGCCAACATCATCTGGGGTACGAGCGAGAAGCCGCAGTTGGGCAATTTCATCGAGCTGGTGGTGGTCGCCACGGGATTCGAGGGCGACGCACAGCCCGGCGTGATGAAGCAGATCATTCCCCCGGCCCATATCGTCGAACCCATCGCCAAGGAGCCTGCCGCGGCTCCCGTGCTGGAGCCGATCAAGCCCGTGCCTCCCAAGGTCGCGCAGCGCCAGCCCGAGCAGGTGATGCTCGGGGCCAAGCCGACCCGTTACAGTAATATCGAGACCCTGCTGGCCAAACCCGCCTACCAGTCGCGCAACTCGAAGTTCGTCGTGCAGATGCCCGGCGGCCGCAAAGAGGTGCTGAAAGACGACGCGGCGGAGGCTCAGGCCCCGAAGGAGGAGACGCAGGGCGGCTCGCTGTTCGATTAACCAAATGACTGTCAGTTTGGAAGAAGCTCATTCTTGGATCGCATTCAACGGGTTCGAAGCCCATATCGCCGTGCTGTGCGCGGTGACGTTCTGCCTGCTGTGTGTTTCGGCGCTCGTTTCGGGTGCCGAGACTTCGTTTTTCTCCCTTTCGCACAACGATATCCGCCGCCTGCAGAACAGCAGGAGCACGTCGGCCGCCGCCGTGCTACGCCTGCTGACCGATGTCGACCTGCTGCTGGCGACGATTCTGGTGGTCAACAATCTGGTCAACATATGCATCGTCATCCTCACGGCCAATATCATCGACTCGCTGTTCACGTTCCTGCGTTTCGAGTTCCTGTTCAAGACCGTGCTGGTGACCTTCCTGCTGTTGCTCTTCGGCGAGATACTGCCCAAGGTGCTGGCGCAGACCATTCCCGTGCGCTTCGCCTCGATGGTGGCCCGGCCCCTCGTGCTGCTGCGGTGGATTTTCTACCCGCTGTCGTATGTGCTGGTCCGCACGAGCAGCCGCATCAGCGAAAAGGCCGCCCACAAGAGCGAGATATCGCTCGACGAACTGGCCGACGCCGTGGACATGACTCAAAGTTCGAGTCCCGAGGAGCATGTGATGCTGTCGGGAATCGTCAACTTCGTCAATACCGAGGTGCAGGAGATCATGAAACCCCGTGTGGACATCACGGCGCTCGATGCCACGGACGACTACGAGACGGTCAAAAAGACGATTATCGAATCGGGCTTTTCGCGCATTCCGGTCTACGAGGAGGATATCGACAACATCCGCGGCACGCTCTACGTCAAGGACCTGCTGCCCTACATCAACAACGGCAGCGATTTCGTGTGGCAGCAGTTGGTCCGCAAACCCTATTTCGTCCCCGAGCACAAGAAGATCAACGACCTGCTGGCCGATTTCCAGTCGAACAAGGTCCACATGGCCATCGTCGTCGACGAATACGGCTCGACGCTGGGACTGGTTTCGCTGGAGGACATCATCGAGGAGATCGTGGGCGAAATTTCCGACGAGAGCGACAACGACGAATCGTTCTATACATGCCTCAATCCCAAGTGTTATGTTTTCGAGGGCAAGACCCACCTCGGGGATTTCGAACGCATTCTCGGTTTGGGCGAAGACACCTTCGCCGACGTGCGGGGCGAAGCCGAGACCTTGGCGGGGCTGATGCTCGAACTCAAACGCGACTTCCCGCGCAAAGGCGACGTGTTCACCTCGCACGACATCCGTTTTACGGTGCAGGGGATGGATGGGCACCGCATCGACAAAATCCGCATCGACATCCAATGATCCGGAAACTGCTGGTCGAGCCGCCGATGACTGCCGGCGAGGCGGCCCGGTGGACGACGCCCGAAGAGCGTACCGAAGCTGCGGCGTTCGGCTCGGAGCGCCGCCGTGCGGAGTTCCTCGGCTGGCGGGCCATTGTGCGGCGCGAGCTGGGGGCGGATGTGCGGATCGGCTACGATGCCGTGGGGGCTCCCGTGCTGACAGGCTCGGACTGCTGCATTTCGGTCGCGCATTGTGCCGGCCGCATCGCCCTCTGCATCTCTCCGGAACGCTGTGCCGTGGATATCGAACCGGCGTCGCGCAATTTCAGCCGGGCCGAAAGCCGCTATATGACCCCGTCCGAACGGGCCCTTTCCGACGATCCGCTGTGGCCGGGGATCGTCTGGTGTGCCAAGGAGACGCTTTACAAATACGCCGGGCGCCGGGAACTGGATTTCCGGCAGGATCTCCGCATCGAGCGTGCGGACCTCGCGGCGGGCAGGCTGACGGGCCGGATCGAAAACGGAGAGCCCGTGGAGCTCTCCGTGCGCCGTGAAGACGGCTTTATCATCGTCTATATTCTTTAGAATGCCTCCGAAGCGGTGAAGAGGAATGCCGAGGAGCGCTTGCGGTCCCACGGCAGGTTCTGGTTGCCGAAGTTGCCCCATCCGTAGTCGAGGCGGATGTTCATGCGGTTCTTGAACTCGAAGCGGTAGCCGCATCCGAAGCTGCACAGCGTATTGCCCCAGCGGAATTTCTCCGTGCCCCAGACCTGTCCGCCGCCGATCCATCCCACGATGCCGTGGCGGCGGTAAATCTTCTGCCGCAGTTCGATCTGCGTCTCTACCAATCGTTTATCCCGGTAACGCCCCTCGTAGTAGCCGCGCATGCGCTCCATGCCGCCCATCTTGGCGTACATGTGCCACGACGGGGTTCCGGCCGTGCCGTCGGCGTAGAGGTCGTAGGCCAGTACGGCCCCTTTCCAGAGTTTCTGGTAGAAATCGAACGTCAGCGTGAAGCGTCCGAACGTGCGGCGGGTGTTGCCCAGCCATTCGGGATACCATTTGGCCTCGGCCTTGATGAAGACGCCTTTCGAGGCGTTGAATGTCACGTCACGCGTATCGTATTGGGCGAAGAGGCCGATGCTGGTGTTGAAGGCATTGGGCTTGTCGCCCGTCGTGGCGATGAAGTTCGAGAAAGGGTCCTGCTTTTCGGGGTCGTAGCGCTTGCCGTCTTTCCAGAGGTCGTACATCTCGCCGATCTGTCCGCCGGGTTTCTGGACCTCGCCGTTGTCGATCCGCTGCATGTACTCGACCATGCCGGAACTCTTGTATTTGGCTCCGGAGTAGTCGATGCCGCCGCTCACGCCGATGTAGAAACGACCGGCGAGCGACGTGCAGTAGGAGATGCGGAAGGCACCCATCGTGGTGGTGAGGTCCTGCGCGTAACCCTCCTTGCCGGCCTGATAGCCCACGCCGTAGAAGGCTCCGGGGAAGTAGACGAAGGCCCCCGAGTAGCTCAGCCGCTGTTTGTTCTTGTTGTAGATGTTGTCGCCGGAGAAGCGCAGCAGCACGAATTTCTCGGTCGTGAAGTTGCCGTAGATCGAAATGTTCGACGGTGCGGTCACCGAGTCGGTGCGGTCGAGCCGGTAGAGGCCCGCCAGCAGGAAGCCGATGCCGAATCCGACATCCGACGAGTAGTTGGGGCCGGGGGCGATGCTCCAGTCGATCTTTTTTTCGAAAGTTCGGTCGACGTTCGAGCGGCTGTAATAGTCGATGATGCGGCGGATGAGTCCCGGGCGTTTCACCGGGGCGGTGAGGGCCGATGTATCGGCCGCCCGGACGTGTTTGGCGTTCGGATGTGCCTCGGCCTGCCCGATCTGCGAAAGGGTCGTTTCGGTCGAGGGGAAATTCTCTTTCGGGGAGTCGTCCGGGCTTTGGGCGGATGCCGAACCGGCAGTCAGCAGTGCCGCGGAAAGGAGTATGATGATCTTTTTCATTGACTTTGAGGTAGGAGCCGAGTACAAAGATAATTCTATTTTCCGGTTGTGCAAAATGAACAATCGGAACCCCTGAAAGTGGCAACCAATCCGGGAAAAATTCCTACCTTTGTAGTAATTCAAACAATCTTCGTTTATGGAAATCGCCCGACCGCAACTGCTTCCCGAGCCCGAAACGGCTGCCGATCCCGCCCGGATGCACCTCGACGAAGAGATCGTCGACGCTGCGTTTCGCGGCGCCGATTTCGGTGCGCTCGTCCGCGAGCACCTCTCGGTGCAGGGCTGCCGTTTCACCGGCTGCGTCTTTGCGGGAAGCGTACTCGGGCATTCGCAGTTCTCGGACGTCATTTTCCGCAACTGCGACTTTTCGAACGCCGATTTGCAGGGATGCAGTTTCCACCGCGCGGAGTTTGCCGATTGCAAGCTGACGGGGACCAACCTTGCCGAGACGACCCTGAATCACCTGCTGTTCGACCGCTGCAAGGGCGAATTTGCCAATTTCGCCTTTTCGCGCCTGCGCACGGTGCGCTTTGGCGGATGCCGGATGCGCAGCGCGGCTTTCGGCGACTGCCGCTTCGAACGCGTGGAGTTCTCGCAGTGCGAACTGGCGATGGCCGAGTTCTTCGGGACGCGCCTGAGGGGTGTGTCGTTCGCCGACTCGGACATCCGCGGAATCCGCGTCCGCGAGATCGACTCCTTCGAACTGAAAGGCGTGAAGATAAGTGTCCTGCAGGCCGCCGAACTGGCCCGTCTGCTGGGCGTCGAGATCGAGGAGTGAGCCAGTTCCGATAAATGCACAGCCCGGACTTCGACGGAAGCCCGGGCTGCTGCTTTTAGTGGCAGACTCTTTTATTTGAGTCCGATCTTTTTGAGTATCTCTTTGGGTACGGCGTTCCTGTTGACCAGCACGGTCATCGTCTTGTAGGCGACGAACGGACGCGAGAAGTACCAGTAGCCCTCGTAAGGTCCGGCCAGAGCCCACGAATTCTTGACCTTGTAGTAGGGCGTGCCGTTCTGGTCGACGGCCGTGCCCACGATCTGCATGCCGTGGTCGTCGGTGGTCTCGTAATTGTCGTATCCCTCCTGACGGAGCTCCTGCGTGATGGTGCGCTCCTTGCCGGGCTTCTCGAACGTGTAGAGTGCGGCGTCCTTCTCCTTTTGGGTGAGTTTGCCCCATTTCTCGGCCTCGGTGCCCTCCATACCTTCGGTGTCTGCCTCGGGAATGATGCCCAGCCCCTTGGTGCGGCTGAAGCCCTTTTCGCTGACGTCCGTACCCCATGCGATGGTGTAACCCTTCTCCAGCGAGTTGTCGATGATTTGCATGAATTCGTCCAAGGGGACGTTCCACACCTTGTCCCAGTTCCAGTTGTCGGGGACCTCCATGGCGAACTCCGTGTAGAACGGGTGGTGGGTGAACGAGGAGAACTCGATGTAGTCGTCGAGGTCGATCGGCAGCGAGGCGGCGAAAGAGGCGGGGGTGTACTCCTTGCCGTCGTAGGTGAATTTCGCGGGCATCGCGCCGAAATAGGCGTCGAGAATGCCGTTCAGCCCGGCCTGCCATGCCGTCGTGAGGCGGCTGTCACTGCGCTTTTCGCCGGCTTTGATCACCGCGTCGGCATAAGCCTTGATCACGGCGTCGATTTCGTCGAAGTTGGGTTTGTCATAACCGTAGTTCAGCCCCGGATAGACCTCCTCGGGGACGATGCCGTAGTGCTGGATGCCCCCGATCACATCGTGGGCCTGACCGCCGACGGCGAGGTTCAGCGAACCGTGGAGCCGGACGTATTTCACGGCCTTTTCGAAGTAGATGTTACGCACGATCCACATCTCCGAAAGGTCCATGGCGGGACCTCCCGCGCGGAGGATTTCACTCTCGAGGAACGAGAGGGTCGAATAGCACCAGCAGGTGCCGCTGCGACTCTGGTCCTTGACCGAGGTGACGGGCAGGACCTTGACGTCGGTGAATCGGTAGCCTTTGACGGCGGCCGTATCGGGTGTTTGCGCGGCTGCCCCGAATGCGGAGCAGAGCGCGAGTGCGGTGAAAATGAGGTTTTTCATCGTATGGCGTTTTTTGTTATTTCTTCGATCCGGCGACGATTTTCAGGCATTCGTCGAGAGTCAGTTCCTCGGGTTTGGCACCCTTCGGCAGGCGGTAGTTCTTGCCCTTGTAGGCGATGTAGGCGCCGTAACGGCCGTTCTTCACCAGCATGTCGGGGTCCTCCGGGAAGCTCTTGAGCGGGGTATTGGCAGCCACGGCAGCCGTCTGATGTGCGCGCACGACTTCCACGGCCCGGTCATAGGTGATTGTATAGGGATCGTCGGTCTTGGCCAGCGAGGCGAACGACTTTCCGTAGCGGACATAGGGACCGTATTTGCCGATGCCGACGGTCAGTTCCTCGCCGTCCAACTGTCCGAGGTCGCGGGGCAGGGCGAAGAGCTCCAGCGCCTCCTCGAGCGTGATCGACTCGATCAGTTGGCCCTTCTTGAGTGACGCGAAACGTCCTTTCTCGCCCTCGTTGCCTTCGATCTCGACCATCGGGCCGTAACGGCCGATGCGGGCCTTCACGACATGGCCCGTCTTGGGGTCGTTGCCCAGAATGCGCACCTCGCGCGTCTTGGGGTTCTGGGTCGCGATGGCCGAATCGACCATCTTGTGGAAGGGACCGTAGAATCCGTCGATCATCTTCTCCCATGTGATGTCGCCCTCGGCGATGCGGTCAAACTCCTTCTCGACGTTGGCCGTGAAGTTGTAGTCGATGATCGGGCCGAACTGCTCCTCCAGATAGTCGTTCACCACCATGCCGATGTCCGTCGGCGAGAGGCGGTTCTTCTCCTTGCCGTAGTTCTCCGAGAGGTTTTTCTCGGCGATCTTGTCGCCGGTGAGTGTGAACTGCACATAGTTGCGCTTCTGTCCGTCCTTGTTCTGCTTGACGACGTAGCCGCGGTTGATGATCGTGGTGATGGTCGGGGCATAGGTCGAAGGACGTCCGATGCCCAGCTCCTCCAGCCGCTTGACGAGCGATGCCTCGTTGTAGCGGGCCGGAGCCGATGTGAAACGCTCCGTGGCGGTGATCTGCGCCGGGAGCACCCGGTCGCCGGCCGCCAGTTTCGGTAGCAGTCCCTCGCCGCTTTCGGCAGTCTGGTCGTCGTCCGTCGATTCGGAGTAGAGGCGCAGGAAGCCGTCGAAACGGACCACTTCGCCCTGTGCCACGAACTGGTTCGAAGAACCCGACATGTCGATTGTGATCGTCGTGCGGTCCAGCTCGGCGCAGACCATCTGCGAAGCGACCGTACGCTTCCAGATCAGGTCGTAGAGCTTCTTCTCGGCGGGCGTGCCCTCGATCGACTGCCGCTCGATGTACGACGGGCGGATGGCCTCGTGGGCCTCCTGCGCGCCTTTGGTCTTGGTCTTATAGTTGAACCAGCGGGAGTATTTCTCGCCGTAGAGCTTCGTGATCTC
The DNA here is from genome assembly GCF_900083545.1 of Alistipes provencensis. Taxonomy (NCBI): domain Bacteria; kingdom Pseudomonadati; phylum Bacteroidota; class Bacteroidia; order Bacteroidales; family Rikenellaceae; genus Alistipes; species Alistipes provencensis. Next base: position 1,443,901 of record NZ_LT559262.1, read on the forward strand.
CTCCTTGCACTGGGCCAGCGCCTGCTGCGAGAGGTTCACCGAGTCGGTACGCATGTAGGTGATGAGACCCTGTTCGTAGAGGTGCTGCGCCACGGACATCGTCTGCGAAACGGACATGCCCAGTTTGCGGCCTGCCTCCTGCTGGAGCGTCGAGGTGGTGAACGGCGGCGCAGGGTAGCGTTGCGCGGGTTTCTCTTCGGATTTGGCCACCGTGAAAGTTGCACCGATGCAGCTTTTCAAAAACTCCTCGGCCTGTGCAGCAGTTTCGAAACGCGATCCGAGTTCGGCCTTGAAGAGCGTTTTTTCGGGATCGCCGGCGGCGTGGAACTGCGCCACGACGCGGAAATAGGCGGCCGAACGGAAAGCGATGATCTCGCGTTCGCGCTCGACGATCAGCCGCACGGCCACCGACTGCACGCGCCCTGCCGAGAGCGACGGACGCACCTTTTTCCACAGCACGGGCGAGAGCTCGAAACCGACCAGCCGGTCGAGTATGCGGCGCGCCTGCTGGGCGTTTACCAAGTCCATATTGACCGTGCGCGGTTTCTCGATGGCCTCCAGAATCGCCCGCTTGGTGATCTCGTGGAAGACGATGCGCTTGGTCTGGTCGACGGGGAGCCCCAACACTTCGGTGAGGTGCCATGCGATGGCTTCTCCTTCGCGGTCCTCATCGGACGCCAGCCACACGGTTTTCGATTTGGCCAATTTCGTGAGTTCGTCGACCACTTTTTTCTTGTCGCTCGGGATCTCGTAGACGGGCTTGAACCCTTCGGTGATGTTGATGCCGAGGTCCTTTTTGGCGAGGTCCCGGATATGGCCGAAGCTCGATTTGACGATGAAGTCCTTGCCGAGGAATTTCTCGATGGTCTTGGCCTTGGCGGGGGACTCTACGATAACTAAGTTTTCCTGCATTGCGTTTTTTGATGGCTTTTCAGAAATGCGAAAACCTAAGCATTACACTTAGGTTCCGCATGAGCATTTCTCTGTCGTTTATTTAATCAGGTTATATGTCAGGTCGAAGCGGATCGGGGCGTTGTTCACGACGGGTTCCGAACTGTCGGTCGCCATGCCCTGCAATACGCCGAACGACGAGGAGTAAAGGCTGTACGCCTCGGGACCGATATAGACCGTGCGGTTCGTGACTTTGTCCCAGTCGATGTCGTCGGCTACGCCGCCCGCGGCCTCCTTGGCCTTGTTGTAACTGTTCCACAACTGCTGCATGTAGCCCGTGATGTCCATCACATAACATCCGCGGCTGCGGTTGATCTTGCCGCCGTAGGAGAGCGTCGTGTTGTAATTCTGCTCGTATGTGTAGGCGTAGTCCGAGATCGGCGTCAGCTTTTTGAAATTGGTATACATGCCCAGCCGGCTCGGGAATGCATTCATTTCGTCGATCATTCTCGTCAGATTAACCGGGTTAAGCTTTTCCCAGTCATATTCGCTGTCATCGAAATAGATCGACATGCGCACCTGACTGAATGCCAGTGTCTTGAAATCTTTGCCGTCTTTGTTGCCCTCGGCGATCTCCTCTTCCATCCTTGCGAAGAACTCCGGGGTGAAGGTCATCTCGGTCACCACGCCGCCCATGCCTTCGACATAGATGCGGGGATTCGGTTCCCGGTTTTCGTTGATGCTTCCGTCGGGATTGACCTCGCGGGCTTTGGTGATGTCGATCTTCGCGGCCGAAGTGGCTGCGTCATAGTTATGGGTGATGGTGTTCACCGAGACATTGCCGAATTCGGTGCCGGATTCGTAGAAATAGTAGACCATGCCGATCGTGTCCTTTATCAGCGTGGGATCATCCTTCACACGGTTACGGCCGAAGACCGCCAGTCCCGAGTAGTCGAGCGACGTTGCGAAGATCGTACCCTTCTCCTTGGTGCCGTCCTGCTGAATCGGGTTCTTCGGGTCGGGACCGATATAAAGTCCCTTGAACTCCTTGACCCAGTATTCGAGGCTGTCGGGGCTGTAGATCGAGTAATCTCCATAATATTTCTCGCCTTCTTTCTGGAGCATCAGGCGTTTGATGTAATCCTCACCTTCGGGGGTCGGCTCCAGCGTGATGCTCGTAGCGGTCGAAGGGGTTGTCCCTTCACCGCCGAGCTTGAACCGGAAGAGCGGTTTGCTTTCGTCGTAAACCTTTTCGGCGGAACCGTCCCCGTTGGGGTTTTGCGGATTGAAATTGATATAGAAAGTCGTGTCGTTCGACGCCTTTTTGTCGATGTAGTCGTTGCTGATGATCTCGTAGACGGCAAAGGTCTGTTCGGTCAGCGAGTCGCGGCCTATGCTGGTGATCTTGAGCATGATCTGCGCCGAGTCGAAGATCGGCATGTATCCGAAATAGCCCGAATCGACTTTGTAATAGTTGATCATCTGAGAGAGGAATCCGGCCTTGCGCTCGCCGAGCGTGTCGTTGATGCAGGTTCCGAAATAGCCGTAGGAGATGTTCGAGCCGATCAGCGAGTCGCTCTGGAACAGCCGCGTTTCGACGTATTTCCGGGGATTCAGCCCTTCGCCGAGCAGTTCGACGTATCCGGCCTTCATCTGCTGATTGTCCGGAATGAGGTTTCCGCCCAGCGTATCGTCTACCTTGGTGCAGCCCGCGAATACCGCCGCGATTGCGGCGGCCAGTGCTGCGACCGGGAGCAGCTTGCGGCGGAAATTATTGAATTGCTTCATAGAATCGGTTGTAATTATCGAAAAAGTCCTCCGCTTCGGGTGACTGGTATTCGAGCATCGGCTTTCCGCTTGCGCGGGCCATGTCGAGCACCTTGGGGTCGACATCCGCAGAAGCCACCACCACACCGTCGGCATATTCCATAACGAAACGGCAGGTGTTTTCGTATGACGGGGCGTCGAGAATCGCAAGATTTTTGTCTTTGACCCCTTCGCCGGCGATCTTCGCGCCGAATCCCGAATCGAGCTCCCCGGGGAATCCGTCGCCGTAGAGCGACACCACGACCTTGACGTCGCGGAAAATCGGATCGTCGGCGAAAACCCGCTTCAGGTAGACGGGGACCACGGCCGTGAACCACCCGTGGCAATGCACGACGGTGGGTGTCCAGCGCAGTTTCTTGACCGTTTCCAACACGCCGCGGGCGAAGAAGATGGCCCGTTCGTCGTTGTCCGGGAAGTAGTTGCCCGCGTCGTCGGCCAGTACGGCCTTGCGCGAGAAGTAGTCGTCGTTGTCGATGAAATAAATCTGTACGCGTGCTGCCGGGATCGAGGCCACCTTGATAATCAGTTGGTGGTCGTTGTCGTCGATGATGAGGTTCATACCCGAAAGGCGGATGACTTCGTGCAGTTGGTGCCTGCGCTCGTTGATACAGCCGTAGCGGGGCATGAAGGTGCGGATTTCGTTCCCGTGTTCCTGCATTGCCTGCGTCAGTGCACGGCAAAGCCGGGAACCCTCCGTTTCGGGAAGATAGGGGGTGATTTCCTGACAGACGTACAGAATCTTGCTTGCCATGTTTTAAAGGGGGTTTATACTTGCAAAGATAGTGAAAACCGAGTGCAGAACCAAATTTATTCGGATTCTGCCGAGGTGCATCCTATCTTCACGGGGTCGCTTTTACCCCGTAAAGATAGTGAAAATTTTTTAAAGAATCAGCATTGCGTCCCCGTATGTGCCGAAACGGTACCCTTCCTCCTTGGCTATCTTGTAGGCATTCATCACGGTTTCATACCCGCCGAATGCCGCCACCATCATCAGTTGCGTGGAGTAGGGCAGGTGGAGGTTGGTCACCATGGCGTCGGCCACCGTGAACTCGTAGGGGGCGAAGATGAACTTGTTGGTCCACCCCTCCATGGGCTTGATCAGTCCGTTGGTCGAGACGGCGGTTTCGACCGTGCGCATGACCGTCGTGCCGATGGCCACGACCTTGCGTCCGGCGTTCTTGGCGCCGTTTACCGCGTCGGCGGCCTCGTCCGTAACGAAGAACTGTTCGGAGTCCATCTTGTGCTTCGAGAGGTCCTCGACGTCCACCGTGCGGAAGTTGCCCAACCCCACATGGAGCGTCACGAACGTCTTGTCGACACCCTTGATCTCCATGCGTTTCATCAGGTGCTTCGAGAAGTGCATGCCGGCCGTCGGAGCCGCCACGGCGCCCTCCTTGTCGGCGAAGATCGTCTGATAACGCTCGGCATCTTCGGGCTCGACCTTTTCGCGCACCCATTTGGGCAGGGGCGTTTCGCCCAGCGCGAAGAGCGTCTGCTTGAACTCCTCGTAGGAGCCGTCGAAGAGGAACCGCAGCGTGCGGCCGCGCGAGGTGGTGTTGTCGATCACCTCGGCCACCAGCAGGTCGTCGTCGCCGAAATAGAGCTTGTTGCCGATGCGGATTTTGCGCGCCGGGTCCACCAATACGTCCCACAGTCGCAGTTCACGGTTCAGCTCACGCAGCAGAAAGATTTCGATCTCGGCGCCGGTCTTCTCCTTGTTGCCGTAGAGACGTGCCGGGAAAACTTTCGTATCGTTGAAGACGAACAGGTCCTTTTCGTCGAAATACTCGATGATGTCTTTGAAAATGCGGTGTTCGATGGTGCCCTTGGCGCGGTTGATGACCATCAGCCGGGATTCGTCGCGGTTGTCGGCCGGGTATTTGGCCAGCATTTCGGGTGAAAAGTCGTACCCGTATTGCGATAATTTCATAGATGAACGCTCTTTTTACGTTTGAAAAAATACACAGATTATTTTCTATACGCAAAAAAGGCTATTTTGTTTCAATTTTTTGCAGATTTTCCAGAAAATCATCCAGTTCATACGCTTTTTCGAGCGTGAACCCGCCGCTGCGCGTGCGGCGCAGGGACGAGAGGTGGGCCCCGCTGTGGAGCGCCTGCCCGATTTCGTGGGCCAGCGAACGGATGTAGGTGCCCTTGCTGCAACGCACTCGGATGCGCACCCGCGGGAGGTCGTACTCCACGATCTCCATTTCATAAATGGTAATCAGCGCCTGACGCACGGCTACCTCCTCGCCGGCCCGGGCCAGTTCGTAGGCGCGTGTGCCCTCGATCTTCTTGGCCGAGTAGACGGGCGGGGTTTGCAGCCGCTCGCCGGTGAGCGAGGCGAGCGCCTCCTCGACCGCTTCGCGCGTGATGTGTTCGTAGGGGAATGTCTGATCGATCTCGTGTTCGAGGTCGTAGCTCGGGGTTGTGGCGCCCAGCATCACGTCGGCCACATACTCCTTCTCCTCGGCCTGCAGGGCGTCCACCAGCTTCGTGGCGCGGCCGATGCAGACCAGCAGGATGCCCGACGCCAGCGGGTCGAGCGTCCCGGCGTGTCCGACCTTGATCCTGCGGTAGCCGAGTTTGCGCAGGGCGAATTTGACCTTGCGGACCACGTCGGTCGAGGTCCAGCGGAGGGGCTTGTCCAGAACGGCGATGTAGCCGTCTTCGAAGTTGATGCCGCGCAGGTCGAGCGGTTCTCGGGTCATGGGCATGGGGGTCAGAGGATGGAGAAGATGATCGAAACGAGTCCCGCGAGACAGCAGTAGAGGGCGAACCAGATCAGCTTGCCGCGCTTGACCACCTCGATCATGAACTTGCAGGCCAGCGTTCCCGAGATGAATGCCGCGAGGAATCCGCCGACGAGGGCGCCTGCCGGGATGTCCATGGCTGCGACCTCGCCCGAGCAGATGTCTAACAGCATCTTGCCCAGAATGACCGGGATGACCATGATGAACGAGAAGTTGGCGACCTCCTCCTTGCTCTTGCCGAGCAGCAACCCCGTGGCGATGGTCGAGCCCGACCGCGAGAGGCCCGGGAGCGTGGCCGCGGCCTGCGCGAGGCCGATGACGAACGCATTGCCGAAGGTGATCCCCTTCTTCGCGCGCGGTTTGGCGAAGTAGGCGAAGGTCAGCAGTTGCGCCGTGAGCATCAGCATGGCTCCGACGAAGGTCAACGATGCGAAGAACGCTTCGATTTGCTTGGCGAAGAGCACGCCGACGATGCCGGCCGGGATCATCGAGACGACGATCTTGAGGATGTAGGCCTGCTGTTCGTTGAAATGCCGCGAGAAGAGCCCCTGTAACAATTTCAGCAGTTCGCGCCACAGCACGACGACGGTGCTCAGCACCGTGGCGGCGTGGAGCATGACGTCGAAGGTGATGTTGTTTTCGAGCTCCACGCCCAGCACTTCCTTGGCGATCTGGAGGTGTCCGCTGCTCGATACGGGAAGAAATTCGGTGATGCCCTGCACGATGCCGAGCAGGATAGCTTGCAGTGTGTCCATGTCAGTATCAGTACCGCTTCATGATGGCATATATCTCGATGACGAATCCGCCGATCACCAGAATCGGGGCCAGCGTGATGCGCCGCCACGAGAACATCGCATAGTTGAATTCATCGGGCGAATCGCTGCCGCCGCCGGCCATCAGGATGAAGCCCACGAGGATGACGGCGAATCCGATCGCCAGCAGGACGTAGTTGCGCCGGGTGAGCGGCATGCGCGTATCCTCCTGCGCGGGGTCCTGCGTTTTTTTCTGCTCCTTTTTCATTTAATATAGGTATATCTTGTTCGACTTCATGTTGACGAATTTGTTGAGGGCCGCGAAGGTGAAGAGCCCCGATATGACGATGCCGCCGACAACCATCGAGCCGAGGATGATGGCGATCTTGCCCGCTTCGGCAATGGTCATCAGCTCGGGTATGGCCTCGTTGAGCCCGTAGACCGCGAGGACGAACAGCGCCGAGGCAGCCACGCCGGCCAGTATTCCCTGCGTGACGCTGCTCCCGAGGAAGGGCTTCATGATGAACCACTTGGTGGCTCCGACCAGCTTCATCGTGTTGATGAGGTAACGCTTCGAGAAGATCGCCAGCCGGATGGTGTTGCTCAGCAGGATCAGCGAGATGACCAGCAGCGCCCCGCCGAACAGCAGCAGCACGAGGCGAATCTTGTTCACCGTGGCGTGCAGCCGTTCGGCCATCAGCGCGGGGTACGACACCCGGTCGACCCCCTCGATGCGCCCGACGGCGGCGATGAACGAGTCCAACAGCTCCTTGTCGGCCGAAGCGGAGGTCAGCGTGAGTTCGAACGAATCCAGCAGGGGATTCTCCTGCAGAATCTCCTCGAACGAACTGCCGAACATTTTGCGGAACTCCTGATCGTCGATCTTCTCCTCCTTGGGCGAGTAGGCGATCGTCGCGACCATCTCCTCGGCCGTCAGCCGTTTGTTGATGGCCTCCCGCTGTGACTCCGAAAGGCCGTTTTTCAGCTCCACGGTGACGGCGATGCTCTCCTGCAGCGTGTCGGCGACTTTCAGCGCCGCGACCATCAGGTAGCCCACCGATCCCAGCAGGAACAGCACGAGCGTGATGCTCACCGTCGATACGATGTAGGAGTTGCGGACCTTTCGTTTCAACCGCTTGTCATCTTTCATAACCTTACGCTTTTTTCTTCCTGAAACAATAGACCAGCGCCGCGACGGCCCCCAGCAGGATCACGAGCGATGCCGCGAGCGTCACCCCTTCGACCGCCGTCCATCCCGGTGCGCGGAACCGCCATTCGACGGTGTGTTTCCCGGCGGGGAGTTTCATCGCCCGCAGAACGTAGTCGGCCCGGAAGCAGGGCATCTCCTCGCCGTCGACATAGGCCGTCCAGCCGTGGTCGTAGAAGATCTCCGAGAAGACCGCCACGGCCTCTTCGGGCGTCGTGTATTCGTAGCGGAGGTAGTTCGGGCGGTATTCCGTGAGCGCTATCGAGCGCACGAGCGCCGTGTCGGCCCCGGTGCTTCCGGCCTGCCACTCCTCGGCGAAAGCCTTGTCCCGGGGATTGACCACCGCCGCCGTCTTCAGATCGGTCGTGCCCAGCAGGTCGATCTCCTGCTGCGGGGTTTCACCCGCGACGAGGCGGTCGACGAACCACGCCGCACCGTTGGCCGTCGTCCGCAGACGCGGCTCGGGCTGGTTGTTCTGCCCCGGAACGATCAGATAGCGGGTGTTGAGCATGTCCAGCACTCCGTCGTCGATGCCCGACAGATAGCGGTCGATCAGGTCCTGATAACGGGCCAGCTTGGCGCCGTGATACCCGCCCACCGAACGGTGGAAATAGGAGGTCGTAGCGTCGTTGAACGGGCTGACCGTAAGGTTCAGCACCCGGTAGCCCAACTCCTTGTCCTGCATGATCGCCTTGTCGGCCGCCGAGGCCGTCACCTGTCGGCGGCGCGCCGATTCGAATTTGTCGTGCGCGAGGAACCGCAGGTCCACCGGTACGAGGTCCAGCAGCATCACACCCGCCAACAACCCCGTCAACACATATTTGTTGATTCTGCGCAGGGCGAACAGCGCCACGCCGCCCGCTGCCAGCAGGATCATCACGAGCGAACGCCACGCATCGGCCTGCATCATCGCCGCGCGGTCGGCGGCCATCGCGTCGGCCGTCGCTTCGGCCCACTCGACATCCATGCCGCGGTCGATATACGACTGCATGTTGTTGGCTTCGAAGATGCGGTGGAATGTGTCGGTCATCTCCACGACGCTTTTCTCGCGCCCGAAGTCGAAGAAAGCCCCTCCGGCCACGGCCAGCAGCAGGCACAGCCCGCCCGTGACGCCCGCCGCCCATGCCAGCGCGCGCATCAGCCGCTCACGCGGAATCTCCTCTTTCCAGAGCCGCATCAGGGCCAGTGCCCCCAGCAGCGGCACGGCCCACTGCACGATGACGAGCGTCATCGAGACCGTGCGGAACTTGTTGTAACCGGGCAGGTATTTGAACGCGAATTCGGTGAATCCCATCAGGTTGCGGCCCCAGGCCAGCAGGATCATCACGACGCATGCGGCGATGATCCACCATTTGTTGCGTCCCCGGGCCAGTGCGATGCCCAGCGCCGCGAGGAACACCGCCGCGGCCCCGAGGTACGTCGGGCCGCCCGTGTAGGGCTGCGTGCCCCAGTAGGCGGGCAGTTGCTGCGCCGCGCCGCGCAGTCCGTAATCGTTCAGCACGGCGGCCGTCTCTCCGTCCGCCGGGAATGTCGTGGCCGACTCGCGGCCCATGAAGTCGGGGATCAGCAGGTTGAAGGTCTCGGCCTTGCCGTAGCTCCACGCTGTGGCGTAGTCGAGCGCGAGGCCGCTTTGCGAGGTTTCGGCCGTCGCGGTGAGCTCCGAGCCGCCGCGGATGGTCTCTTTCGAATGTTTGGCCGTGTACCACAGGGGCGAGAAGTTCGACCCTACGGCCAATATGCCCGCCGCGGCCAGCGCCGCCGTGCGCAGGGAAAAATTGCGCAGGCGTCCCTCCTTGAAGGAGACGATGCCTTCGCTGATCCAGAAGGCGGCCATTGCCACGAGGAAATAGTAGGTGATCTGCGGATGGTTGGCGCCGATTTCGAGCGACGCCGTGAGCGCCGTGAGCGCCGCGCCGCACCAGATGCTGCCCCTCAGCGTCATCCACGCGCCTCCCATCATCAGCGGGGCGTAAACCAGCGCCCACATCTTCGTGACGTGCCCCGCACCGATAATCAGCAGGAAGTAGGTCGACAGCCCGTAGGCCAGCGCCGCGACGATTCCCACCCAAGGATTGACGCCGAAGATCATCAGCATCAGCCACATCGAGACCATCGAGAAGAAGAGGAACGCCGCCGGGGTGTCCATGATCTTCACGACTTGTCCGACGGTGCGCTTCACGAGCTGGGCCGGGTAGGCGACGTTTATCAGGTAAGCCGGCATCCCGCCGAACATGCCGCCCGTCCACTGGGGGTCTTCGCCCGTCGCGGCGCGCATGTCGGTGATGTCCTTGGCCATGCCTTCGTACTGGATGACGTCGTGCTGGGGAAGCACCTCGCCGCGGAACTGCGGGGCGAAGTAGAGTGCACTCACCACGAAGAAGAGCACGAGGGCCGTTGCCGCGGGCAGCAGTTTTGTGCGTATAGCGTTCGAAAATTCCATTTTACCGAGTCTTAACCAGTTGTCAAAGGTACGAAAAAATAGTTACTTCCCGAGTCGTGATTGCGAAAAATCACTATCTTTGTCCCTATGATTACACTCGATGACATTCATAAACCCGTGACTGCTGAACTGGAGGCCTTCGACGATTTTGTCGACCGCCAGTTCACAGCCGAGGGGGAGTTGCTTTCCGATATGCTGCGTTATGCCCTTTCCACGCGCGGGAAAGGGATCCGTCCCATGCTGGTGATGCTCTCGGCGGCGATGAACGCCCCGGTCAAAGGCGCCGCGATGGGACGTCGGGCCTGTCTGGCCGCCATGCTGGTCGAAATGATCCATGTGGCGTCGCTGATCCACGACGATGTGATCGACGAATCCGACATGCGCCGCGGGCAGCCTTCGGCCAACGCCCGCTGGCAGTCGCACAAGGCCGTGATTCTGGGCGACTACATCCTTGCCAAGAACATGAACATCGGCCTGCAGAGCGGGCAGTTCGATCTGGTGACCCACGTCTGCGGCTCGATGGCCGCGCTGTGCGAGGGCGAGGTCCTGCAGGACGAATGTGCCAAGAACCGCACGATGACCCGTCAGGCCTACCTCGACATTATATATAAGAAGACCGCCAGCCTGCTGGGCGTCAGCGCCTCGGCCGGAGCGCTGGCCGTAGGGGCCACGCGCGACAAGGTCGCCACGATGCGCCGCTTCGGCGAGGCCGTGGGCATGGCTTTCCAGATACAGGACGACATCCTCGACTACACCCCCTCCGCACATACGGGCAAACCCGCCAACAACGACCTGCGCGAGGGGAAGATCACCCTGCCGCTGCTCTCGGTCCTCGACCGGGCTTCGGAGGAGCGCCGCGCCGACCTGCTGGCCCGGCTGGCGCGCTGCTACGAGGACGACGAGGCGGTCGAATACCTGCGTTCGGCTGTCGAGAACGAAGGCGGCCTGACCTTCGCCGCCGAGGTGATGCAGAGCTACGTCACGCGGGCCGTGGAGATGCTCGCCGACTACGAAGATTCCGAATACCGCTCGGCGCTAATCAACCTCTGCGCCTATATCGCCGAGCGGGACCGCTGATATTAACCCGAAACTTATTAACCTAAATTGATAAAAATGGAGACAAAAAAACAAAACTATGTTTTGCCGATCGTCGTGATGATCTTCCTCTTCGGTATGATCTCGTTCGTAACGAATCTGGCATCCCCGATGGGTGACATTCTGAAGTATCAGTTCAATGTCCCGAACTGGATGGGTACGCTGGGCGTATTCGCCAACTTCATCGCCTATGCGATCATGGGTTATCCCGCGGGCAACATGCTTCAGAAGTACGGCTACAAGAAGACCGCGCTGGTCGCCATCGCCGTCGGTTTCATCGGCGTCGGCATCCAGACGCTTTCCGGCACGGCACAGAGTTTCGGCGTTTACCTGTTGGGCGCTTTCATCGCAGGTTTCTCCATGTGTCTGCTCAATACGGTCGTCAACCCCATGCTGAACAAGCTCGGCGGCGGCGGCAACAAGGGCAACCAGTTGATTCAGGCCGGCGGTTCGTTCAACTCGCTCTGCGGTACGGCCGTAATCATCCTGACGGGTCTGCTGATCCCGGAGGGCATCAAGAATGCGCAGATCAGCAACGTGTTCCCGCTGATGTACGCCGCACTGGCTATCTTCGCTTTCGCTTTCGTGGTAATCAGCCTGACGAAGATTCCGGAGACCAAGAAGGAGGTCGGTCTGAAGAGTGCCGAGACTTCGAAATACGGTCCGCTGTCGTTCCGTCACTTCATTCTGGGCGCCATCGCCATCTTCGTCTATGTGGGTATCGAGGTGGGTATTCCCAACGTACTGCAAAAATGGTTGCAGAATCCCGACCTGAACGTGCTGGGCGGCGGCGTGAATGCCGAGGCCGTTGCCGGATCGGTTGCCGCTACTTATTGGTTCCTGATGCTGGTCGGCCGTCTGCTGGGCGCCGCCATCGGCAGCAAGGTATCGGCCAAGAGCATGCTGACCGTCGTTTCCGGCGTGGGCCTGCTGCTTACGCTGGGAGCGATGTTCCTGCCCGCGGTGGCTGTCAACCTGCCCGTCTTCAACGGTTCCGAGGGCTTCGGACTGGTGAATGTTCCCGTTAACGCGGCCTTGCTGGTGCTTATCGGGCTTTGCACCTCGATCATGTGGGGCGGTATCTTCAACCTCGCCGTCGAAGGACTGGGCAAGTACACCGAGAAGGCTTCGGGTATCTTCATGGCGCTGGTTTGCGGCGGCGGTATCCTGCCCCTGCTCCAGAACGCGATCGTCGACGTCACCGACGGCGGTATGGGTTATCTGACCAGCTACTGGGTGATCGTGGTCGCTCTGGCTTACCTGCTCTACTACGCGCTCGTGGGTTCGAAGAACGTCAACAAGGACATTCCCGTAACGGAATAAATATCAGCGGGCGTTTTCGCCCTGCCTTGTCCGGTCCGGATGGATTTTTCCTCCGGGCCGGATTTTTTATCCCGGTCCGATCATACGAAAAACAGGGTGTCCCGTCGGGACACCCTGTTTTTTTTCGGAACCTTTGCGGATTATTTCTTCTCCGTGCGGGTCATACGCTTCTCCTTGATGCGGGCCTTCTTGCCGGTCAGGTCGCGCAGGTAGTAGATGCGTGCGCGGCGTACGACACCGACCTTGTTGACCTCGATCTTCTCGATGTGAGGCGAGTAGAGGGGGAAGATACGCTCGACACCCACGCCGCCCGAAATCTTGCGGATGGTGAACATCTTGGTCTTGCCCGAACCCTTGATCTGGATCACTACGCCGCGGAAACTCTGGATACGCTCCTTGTTACCCTCGACGATCTTGTAGGAGACGGTGATCGTGTCACCGGCCTTGAACGACGGTACGTCGGCGTCCGTCTTCGGCCACATCTGCTCGTTGACGAGCTTGATGATTGCGTCTTTGTTCATTGTTGCAACAAATTTTTGTGTTTCGCATTCGACATTTCCGCTGCGTTCCGGCTACCATACAGATCCTTTGCCTGTAATCCCACGGGTGCCGCGTCCGTTGCCGTCCGCGCCCGCATCCGCCGTACCGCCCAATGAAAGAGGTTGATATACGCCCGAAAGGGACTGCAAATATAGGAAGAATTTTCGGAACGGTGCAACTATTACATGAAAAAAGCGCGATAAATTGTTACCTTTGCAGGAAAACGATTTGAAAGATGAACGAAAGACTGATACTTGTCACCAACGACGACGGCTATGATTCCAAAGGCCTGGCCGCTGCCGTCGAGGTGGCCCGGGGCTTCGGCCGTGTGGTTGTCGTGGCCCCCGAGACGACGCAGAGCGGCATGAGTCAGGCCATCACGATGTACAATCCCCTCTACCTGCGGCGCGTCCGCGAGGAGGAGGGGCTCGAAATTTACGCCTTTTCGGGAACGCCGGTCGACTGCGTGAAAATGGCCTTCGACTACCTGCTGCGCGACGAACGTGTCGATCTGGTGATCTCGGGCATCAACCACGGCTCCAATTCGGCCGTCAATGTGCTCTACTCCGGGACGATGGGCGCCGCCATCGAGGGCAGCTTTTACAGTTGTCCGGCCGTCGGGCTGTCGCTCGACGACCACCGTGACGATGCCGATTTCGACGCGGCGGTCGTCTACGGCAAACAGATCGTCGGCGACATCCTCGCCGCGGAGATCGAACTGCCGCTGTGCCTGAACGTCAATGTCCCGGTCGGACGCCCCGAGACGATAAAGGGAATACGGCTCTGCCGCCAGAACCGCGGTTTCTGGCGCGAGGAGTTCTACCGCCACGAAGACCCCCGGGGCCGCGAGTATTTCTGGCTCACGGGCGAGTTCGTCAACGGCGAACCCGAGGCTGAGGATACCGATGAATGGGCCTTGGCGAACAGCTATGTGGCGGTGGTCCCCGTGCAGACGGACCTGACCGATTACCGGCAGTTGAAAAATCTTGGCAATGTGCTGAAATAGTCTTATATTTGCCCTAAGACAAATCCGAAGCCTATGCTGATCAAAATCCTGCTCGTCATCGCCATCGTCATCCAGTGCGTCGCCACGGGTTACGCCCTGCGGCTGGTGCGCACCACCAAGTACAATTCGGTGTGGATTCTCTTCATCGTAGGTTTCTCGCTGCTCTCGGTCGAACGTCTCGTGCAGTTGCTCATCACCTCCGGGGTCGAGGTCATACCGCGCTGGTGGTTCGCCTATCTGGGTATCGTGATCTCGGTCTGCCTGTCGATCGGCGTGATGTACGCCCACAAGCTCTTCAAATACATCGACCGGCTCAACCGCCAGCGGTCGATGCTCAACAAGCGCATCCTCACGGCCGTGCTGCGCACCGAGGAGAAAGCCCGTTCGCGCTTCTCGAAGGAGCTCCACGACGGCCTCGGGCCGCTGCTTTCGTCGGCCCGGATGTCGCTCACGGCTCTCTCGCGGGAGGAGCATAACGCCGACCAGCGCGAGATCATCGACAACACGACCTATGTCATCGACGAGGCGATCCGTTCGCTGCGCGAGATTTCGAACAACCTTTCGCCGCATGTGCTCAACGATTTCGGACTGGCGCGCGGCATACAGAATTTTATCGACAAGAGCGCCGCGATGCACGACGTGAAGATTCGTTTCACGACCAACCTGCGCTCGGAACGCTACGACACCGATATCGAAGTCATCCTCTACCGGGTGATCTGCGAGCTGATCAACAACTCGCTCAAACACGCGGCTTGCACGGCCGTCAACCTCTCGCTGTCGCAGAACGGTCCCGAGCTGACGCTCGATTATACCGACAACGGCCGGGGATTCAATCCGCAGGCGATGATGGACTGCGGCATGGGACTTTCGAACATCGCCTCGCGCATCAATTCGCTGGGCGGGACCTTCGATATATCGTCGGCTAAGGGCAAGGGGATGCGTGCCGCCATCCACGTCAACACGCAGTTGGCCCCCGCGCCTGCCAAACACCGCAAACATCGCCGCCGGTAATATGGAGCGCCGGATTATACTTGTAGACGACCATTCGCTCTTCCGCAACGGACTGCGGGGGCTGCTCGAGCGCTGTGCGGATTGCCGCGTGGTGGGCGAGGCGGCCAGCGGCGAGGAGTTTCTGGCCATGCTCGACGACGTGCAGGCGGATATTGTCTTCATGGATTTCTCCATGCCGGGGCTCGACGGCGCACAGACGACCGAACGGGCGTTGGCGCGGCGTCCGGACCTGAAAATCATCACCCTTTCGATGTTCGGTGAGGAGAGTTACTATTCGCGGATGGTCGAAGCCGGGGCCCGGGGCTTCCTGCTGAAGGATTCCGATATCGGCGACGTGATCGACGCCATCGGGACGGTGATGGACGGCGGCAGCTACTTTTCGCCGCAACTGCTCTCGTCGCTTACGGGGCGCATGCGCACGCGCGAGGACGCCGCCGACGAACAGCTCTCGTCGCGCGAACGCGAAATTCTGGTGGCGGTCTGCCGGGGGCTGTCGAATCAGGAGATCGCCGACGAACTCTTCATTTCGAAGCGCACGGTGGACAAGCACCGCGCCAACATCCTCGAAAAGACCGGCTGCAAGAACACCGCCTCGCTGGTGGTCTATGCCATTCGCAACGGCATCGTCGACATTTAGTTTTCGATTCTCACGGGCGCTTTTTGCACTCCTCTGGCGGTCCGGGACAGATAATCAAAAACCCGCCTTTTGTCGGGCGGGGATTACAGCAGCGGGGAGAATACCCGCATGAGCGATTCCGCCCAGCGGCGCGGCCGCGGACGGTTGAACCATTCACCGGGGGTCAGGGCGTGGCAGTGCGAGGCGTCGTCGCGGAACACGGCGTCCATGCGGGCCGTGAATTCCGGGTCGTAGACAAAGGCGTTGATCTCGAAATTGTGCTCGAAACTGCGGAAATCCATGTTCGCCGAGCCGATCACCGTCAGCATATCGTCGATAATCAGCAGTTTGGAGTGCAGGAATCCGGGCTTGTAGAAGAGTATCTTCACGCCGGCTTTCATCATGTCGTCGAGGTAGGAGTGCGACGCAAGGTCCACGATCTTCGAATCGGAGCGTGCCGGGAGCATCAGCCGCACGTCGACTCCGGCCAGCGCCGCCACCTGCAGGGCCGTGTTCAGCACGTCCGAGGGGAGGTAGTAGGGGGTCTGTATCCAGATTCGCCGCCGGGCGTTCGAGACGGCGTAGCTGTCGGCCTGCAGCAGCGCCCGCCATTGGCCGAAGGGACCGCTGGGGACGATTTGGAGGATGTTGTCCGTATGGCGCTCCGACTGGGGGAAGTAATCCGCACCCGTTATGTGCTGTTTGGTGGTCGCCGACCAGTCGCTCAGGAACGACACCTGAAGTCCTGCCGCACCGCTGCCCTCGACCCGGAAATGGGTGTCGCGCCACGAACCCCACTCCGTGCCGCGGACATAACGGTCGGCGATGTTCATGCCGCCGATGAATCCCACGCGGCCGTCGATGACGGCTATCTTGCGGTGGTTGCGGTAGTTGACCTTGCTGGTGAAGAGCGGGAATTTGACGTGCAGGAACGAGAAGACCTCGATCCCTTCGCGGCGCATCCCCTCGAAAAAGGATTTTTTCACACCGCTGCACCCCACGTCGTCGTAGAGGATGCGTACCTCGACCCCCTGCCGGACCTTCTCCACCAGCGCATCGCGCAGCCGGCAGCCCGTTTCGTCGTCGCAGAAGATGTAATACTGAATGTGAATGTGGTGCTTCGCCCGGGCGATCTCCGCCAGCAGGGCCTCCATTTTCGACGTGCCGTCGGTGTAGGGGGTGATGCAACTGCCGTAAAGCGGTACGGAGTGGGTCGTGCTGTAGAGGAGCGTGGCCAGTGGGCGGTACTCCTCGGGAATCCCGGGATGCCCGGCGTCGCGGGCCTCCTCGAGCTGCATGGTGATGCGCCTGCGCGTGCGGCGCGAGATGATGCGCCGTTTGGAGAGGTTCTGCCCGAAGAAGAAGTAGAACAGCAGCCCTACGACGGGTGCGAACACGAGTACGATGATCCACGGCAGGGTCTTCAGCGGGTTCCGGTTGTCGGTGATGATGACCAGAACGATGCTGAGGATCGTGACCGTATAGAGAACGAGGAACGTATATGTCAGTATTTGCTGCATATTGTCGGTTTCTTCGTTTCATGCGGCGCCGTGCGCCGCAGGCTTCCGGACTACTCCGCCTGCTTGGGGAACTGCACCGAGTAGAGCAGATGCTCGACGCCGCGCATGTAGTTGCGCTTGCGGGGTTTGTTCAGGTCGGGGGCGTAGACGTAACAGTCGAGCGTGAAGACACGGTTGGTGGCCGTATCCACGGTCGAGTAGCTCACGAACGGACCGCCCATGAAGTCGCCCTGCACGTCCCAGAATCCGCGCAGTTCGCACCACAGGCGCCCCTCGAGGCGGAACATCCGGTAGTCGGGCTCGAAGGCGTCCGAGGTAATCATGTACGAGCCGTCCGACGGACCCGGGATCAGCGCCGCAAACTTGTTGCGGGCGGCGGTCAGAGCCGCGGCCGAGAGCGATTCCGGGCCTTTGTAGGGGTAGGAGTAGATGAAAAATCCTTGGCTGGCGGTGGGGTATTCGTTGCGGGCCCAGATGAAATCCTCCTTCTGTGCGGCCAGCAGGTATCCCTTCGGGATACGCATTTCGACGCCGAACGTCTTGCGGATGGCCGCCTCGACGCCGGGGTTGTTGTAGGTTTCATTGGCTTTGAGGGCGCGGTCGCGCTCGGCCTGCTCGAGGACGTGGACGAGTTCCCCGCGGTGCTGCGAGAGATACTCCACCACGGCCTTGTCGTCGGGGCCCTGAAGCGTCAGCACGATCTGCGGATCGGCGGTGACGTCGTATTGCACGGCCGTCGAAGTCTGCTCCAGAGAAGGATCGACGATTACTTTGAGGATGTTGCGGTGGTCGGCGATCATACCCGTGAAACCGCGCTCGGTGACGCGCAGCACGTCGAAGATCGGCTCGACTTGGTTCAGGTAGGGCACCGGAGCGGTGAATATCGCGCGCAGCGAATCCCCGACTTCGCCCGTCCACTCCGTCTGGGGGCATACCACGATCAGCTCGTAGGGTTTTCCCTGCGCGCTTTTTTTCGATTTGTTCAGGGTGTTGAAGGCGTCGCAGCCCGTCATCGTCGCGATGACGGCGGCAACCAATGCGATACGGAGGATAGTTTTCATGCTGCGGTCTGAAATTGAATCTACTACAAATATAGGCATATTTTTTCCAAATGGCCCGGATTTTCACTATAATTCAACATGTTCTCAATTATTAGGTTTGCAATCAATTCATTACAAGTATCGGGCCTCTTTTCAAGTAACAGCTAAGTAACAAAACTGCTATTTTTTTTGTTTCTACTGCAAATATAACCAACTAATACATAGTTTATTGACAATCCTCTATCCGGTGGGTCGAGGATTTTTTTGTTCTTATTTTAATCAAAATTGTTAAAGTCAAATATAATCAAGAAAAGGGTTGGTTATATTCGACCTTAAACAATAATTAAAATAAAAAATTAAATTTTATGGGAACTGAAATTTTGAAAGAATTGCAGAAAATAGAGCAATTGTTGTTAATTAGCTGTAAAAATGTATTGACGCCCGATGACGTATCGTTGATGTACGGGTTGAGTAAAGACTACCTGTATCACCTGACCAGCGATCGAATGATTCCGTTTCATAAACCGAACGGCAAGAAAATCTTTTTTCACAAAGACGAAGTTGAAGCATGGCTGTTGAAAAATCCGCAGGACACCGACGCAGAGATTCGACAACGAGCTGCGATGTTCGATCTGAAAAAATACGGTAGTATGCGATGAATATATATTATAAATTAGCGTATCGAACGACTATGACGAATAACATCAATATCATGCAGTGGATTTGTACCGGGAATCACTCGATGGTTTCAGACGAATCCGTTGCATATATTAATATTGTTTTTAATACAAAATATTTGTTTAAATTATGTTCGATAGCATCAATATAAATCTTAAATCGATTGATACCTACCAATTGAATTTCGTCGAAACAATAACCCGTGATCTGAATGTCGTTGTTACCGAAACAAAATCCGGAACAACGACATTCAAGTCTTGCGTGGATAATCTTTCTGTTCTGGTGAATGCGAATGAACTCAGAATCGGTAACGGCAGTCTCTGCAAGTTCCTTCACGGGAACAACGTGGTCAACTTTACGAGGACTGATACCCGACTTGCATTTGAAAAGTTGTCCGACACGTTGCATATCTCGTTGAACAATGCAACCGTTTCCCGGATGGATATTGCATACAACTTTGAGGTTACCTATCCTCCGGAATCCTATTTCTACCACTTGGGAGATCTCCCTTACTACAAACGACTGGAACAAATGTTCTGCAAGGGGATAGAGGGGTTGTACTACAGTTCGGTCTCTGATCGGAAACAGTTGGTATTCTATAACAAGATCAAAGAGACTACCCATCGCAAAGATTACGTTCCACCGGAATATCAAAACAAAAATTTATTGCGGTATGAACTTCGTTTGAAAAATCACATCAAACAAATTTTTAAAGTGAACAAAGTGACTGTTCCGATGTTGTATGATGTACAGTTCTATAATCGAATTGTCGATTATTGGAGATCGGTATATCAAAATATTGTCAAAGTCAACGAATACGAGATCGATATTGCCGGTTGCAAGGGTTTCAGGGATTTGAACAAAATCGGGATGTTATTGCTGGTCGAACAACAGGGAGGGATGATTGAATTCTTCAAAATCTTTGAACAACAACACGAAATTGGGAATTTGAACGATCGGCAACTGGGGGAGATTAAACGTCAAACCAAAGAATTGATGCAAAACAAATCGATAGGAGTCGTCCGTAGTCCTCTTATCGAGGAGTTGAATACACTCGTTGAGGGGGTGTAAAAAATATACAATCACAAGAAAAACCGAGAAAAATTCGTCAAAAAATGATGATTTTTCTCGGTTTCTTGTTGGGACATTAAATTTTTCGTAAAAAACCGGCGTCTAAATTATAATATTTGTAACACCGATCATTCTGGGCTATACAAATAGGTTGAGGGAAAATATGTTCAAGATCAAGGACGAAAACTTGATAATCTTTTACACCCTCTCGATTTTTAGAATATTTAGTACCAATATATTTTTGATCTCGATCTTGATCTCGCCAACAATCAACCAACTTTAATAATTGCTTATCGGTAATATCATCCGTGGTTTGATATCTTTCTCTGATACGATAAATACCCCAACAAAATTTTTTTAAATTCGTGCAGCCAGATGGCCACATATATCTCCCTAATTGTTCAAACTTTAATAGTTCATTAGTGGTATGACGTGTTTTATTTGCAGGAATTCTTGGCAGGAAGTGGGTGACATTCTTTCGTATAGGTATGATTCGTTGGCCGAGTTGGGTCCGATCTCGTTCAGTTCTACAACAATATATTCCTAAAGTAACAATCCAATAACATGAATCGGAAACCGGAGGGCTGAAAATTTCTTCCATAACACTTTAATTTTATGGAAGATATAAATAATATTGTTATAATCCAAATTTACCTTGAGCAGATGTTGTTTCAAAATGACAAGAAACTAAAAAAAACGGCTGATATTCAGCCGTTTTTTATTTTCAGATTCTAAAAGTCTATTAAGGTCTTATGTTTGCAAACTCCTGTTCTCGTTCTTTATATTGTTTACGGTGTTCCTTGGAATAACGATGCCGTAATACGATTGATGCTATAATCGAGACCAAGAATACGCCCAAAGATACCCAGACACTCAAACAGGTCGTGCCTTGATAATATTTGCAGATGTTATCAATCAGTTTTATACAAACACTAATTGCTATAATCCCAAACGACCAACTGAATATCGGGAGAAGTTCTCCATAAATTCCTTGAACGAACTTATCTTCTTTTCCGAATGGATGATAGCCATCCGGAAAAATTTTGGGTGTAATTTCTTTCAAGTTGCCGTAATACTTATGTCGGATCGCATAGGTGATGAACTGTTCTTTACGTTGTTGCGTACCTTGATAAAGACATAGACGGTACATGATGACCAGAACGTAAAAGACCGCAGTTGCTGAAAGTAATAAGGCATCCAAAGAAAAATAACCTTCTTTATATAACTCGCCATAATTTGCTGCAAATTCAATACTGGAATGCAAATAAATATAGCCATATGCCCCGAATACCGCAATCAAAGCTGTTATTAATACAATGATACTGCCGAGGTTCGCATTGTTGTTGATTGCATACTGTTCGTGCAATTGCTTTTCCAATTCTTGTTGCATTTTTTCTTGTGTATTCATATTCTGTTTAACTAAAATACATAGTTACAATTCGATTTCTTCGATTAACTCGAAAGATTTAGTCCATCCGTCTACTGCTTTATATGCCGATTGACATCCCGTAGGAACGCCTAAATATGAATATCTGGTTGGATACTCACCTGCAATAAAAGTACCGTTAATAACTTGGTAGTTTGCATAATAATAAGATATAGTAGGTGGTGTTTGAGCTTTACAATATATCTTTGAGAAATTTAGGTGAAGAAAGGCGCTCGTTCCAATCCTGTTTATCCTTTCTCCAAGTATCAAATATCCAAAGAATCCACGGCACTTATAGAATGCTTGATCTTGTATTGTTGTGACTTTATCTGGAATGACTAAATTTCCTGAAAGTTTCGAACAATTAGCAAATGCGTTCTTTTCTATACGTTCTACATTTTCTCCGATTTTGATTGTGCCAGACAGTTTGTCGCAATTTTCAAAAGCAGACAGTGAAATCGTTTTTATACTATTTCCGATCGTAAGATTTCCAGAAAACCTGTTACAATCTTTGAACGCATTATTTCCTAACAATATAACATTGTCAGGTATAGTCAAATCTCCCGTTAACTGGGCTCCTTCAAATGCACTTATCCCAATAATTTGGACGCCTTTGCCGAGTTTTAAGATTCCGAGTGCATCAATACCATCAACAGCGAAACCATAAGATGAGAAACAATAATCACCTATTGATATCGTAGCGTCGGGAATCACGAGATCGCCCCTCAAGGAAGAACAGTTATAAAAAGCGTAATTTCCAATGGATTGTACTTTTTCAGGAATATAGAGCGATGCAATTTTGGCTTGATAAAATGCCCGGTCGGGAATAGCAGTCAAATGCAATGGTAATAATACTGTTGGTATTGTGCTGTTGGCCAGACAACTTGCCGGAATCGTTGTATTGTCTGTTCCCGAAATATCGAGAGCCTTGAGATTTTTCAAGGTTCTGATAAAATCGAAATCGAATGTATTAATCTTACCAGTAATAGTCAGTTCCTCAATGATATCCTTGTTTTCGGCGCTGATAAGTTGGTCGAGTGTTCCTGCCGTTGCAACGTGGACGGATTGCGATGTTCCCGATTTCTGCGTAATAAGAATTGTTTCGGATGTTACACCGAGGGCATCAACCAATCGGATTGTTGAATAACGCACCGACAGTGCCGGATTGGCCGCAATGGTGAATGTCAATGTCTCATCACGCATCACGGCTCGGGTGCGTGTGTCGGCAACAGAAATCCACGATTTGTCTGTCTCGGGAATCTCGACCGTATAGTCGATATTGGTCGATAGATCGACTGTGACCGTACCGCCGCCATAATTGACCGTGTAGGATTTAGTCGTGATGACGATGACACCTTCGACGAAGTTGATCGAACGCATAATCGTTCGTTCCTTACCGTCGGAAACGAATATCAATACCTCGCTCGGCAGAATCGTACTCGGAGTAGTAATTTCGATGGTTCCGGTTGCAGCATCCGTCTTTTTTACCACAGCCCGGAAACCGTCTTGTGCCAATGCCTTGATAACAGTATTTTCATCGGCACCCGTAATCGTGTAACCTATCGAGTAGGTTTTATCGGCCAGTACCCGAATATCCTCTGTTTCGGTGAATGCAATCGACAGCGGGTGATGTTTGGGTACAGAAACGACCGAATCATCCTGCAATTTGAAATGGATATAATCTTCATCTTGGGTAATTTCCTTGAAAATCGAAACGGCATCAGTTCCATCTTCGCCTGTGGCTTTGCCCAATTGCGTCCAGTTTGTTCCGTTATCATAGGAAATGTACCAATATCCCTCTCTGATTTCGAGTTTGGGAGTAATGCCGTCTTTGCCGTTCGCGCCGTCCGTTCCATCTTCTCCATCTGAACCGTTTACACCATCTTTCCCGTCTGTCCCCTCGGCTTTGATTTTATTACCGCTGTCGTCCGTCAGCCACTTGCCGTCAAGCGTCCAATAATAAACACCGTCGGTATCTTGATTTACTCCGATAACAGGAGTGTGGCCGTCTTGTCCGTCAGATCCGGGTTTTCCGTCAGACCCATCGGTTCCGTCTTGTCCGTTCTTGCCATGATAGATTGTGATCGGATTGTTTTTGTTGAATTTGATCGTATAACCGATTTCGGTGCCATCTTGTATGATGGGAGTGATCTCTGTAATATAATCGTTATTTTGCAGGGCAGTGACAATCGTCTGTAAGGACGAAATGTTGGTATTCATTTGATTACAGAGTGTTTTCAGAGTTTCGAACGCAGACCATGTAGGCAGTTTGATTTGCGTGCCGTTCGATAACGAAAAGATTACATAGTCGGAATCGGTTTCATAGTCGATATTCGTGAACATCGAATCACCGCCAATGCCATCTTCGCCGTCTTTTCCATCCTCACCTGTGGCTTTGCCCAACTGTGTCCAGTTTGTTCCGTTATCATAGGAAATGTACCAATATCCCTCTCTGATTTCGAGTTTGGGAGTAATGCCGTCTTTGCCGTTCGCGCCGTCCGTTCCATCTTCTCCGTCCGTTCCATCTTCTCCGTCTGCACCATCTTTTCCGTCTGTCCCCTCGGCTTTGATTTTATTACCGCTGTCGTCCGTCAGCCATTTACCGTCAAGCGTCCAGTAATAAACACCGTCGGCATCTTGCTCGACGCTGATAACAGGAGTATGACCGTCTTGTCCGTCAGCTCCGGGTTTTCCGTCAGACCCATCGGTTCCGTCCTGCCCGTCCTTACCATGATAGATTGTGATCGGATCACTTTTACTGAACGAGATCGTATAACCGATTTCTTTTCCGTTTTGCGTAATGGGAGCAACTCCCGTAACATAATCATTCTTCTGTAATGCAGTTATAATGGTTTGCAACGATGAAATATTTGTGTTCATCTGTTTACAAAGCTCCTCCAACTTGGCAATACGATTTTCCAGATTATCCACACGTCCGGTCAATGCCGAATCGTCATACTCGTCACTGCAACTTGCAAATAACAAAGTGGCAATACAAAATACCGATAGAATTTTTTTCATAGCAACTATTGTTTGAATTGGTTGAACATTCAAATTGTAGTTACCATTCAACTCCCAAATGGTGGATTCAATCAAAAAAGAAAGTGTGGAGTTGTTTGTTTATCTGACAGGAGGTTCTGACAAAACCCGAATACAAATAAACAATACCCCACACCTGTCTGATATGTTGAGATATGAACATACCAATACAAGTGATGAGTGTTATTGTTATCCTTGTATTCTTGAAAACTGTCAGATTTCCTGTCAAGGATAAAAGCAAAACACTTTCATCAATAATATGTTGTTCCCACGGGAACACCACAAAGGTATAAAAATGTTTGCTAATATCAACACACTCAACGGGGTATTGCCGAACAAATTTAACCCGAATATTCCAAAAAATCACTATTTTACTTTCAGTATCTTCTCAGTATGTTGCCGGTTTTTCCTCTCGATAAATACAAAAAAACGAATCTACCTATGGATTTTCCTACTTACAAAGTCACCGAACGAACTTATCGATACGGAATTCAAATCCCCGATTCCAATTTCTTCGATTATCTGGTCGGTACCTATGATCTTGTCGTCGATAAAGAGGGTAAAATATCCCCCTACGATACTTTACGAATTACGAAGATAGATTGTTCCCACCGAGGGATCGAGTCGTTTGCAGGGATCGAATCGTTCCCGAATCTGACCTATTTGAATTGCGGATGGAATCCCGTCAAAAAACTCGAATTACGGAATCACTATAAACTGAATTATTTGTTTTGTCCCGGATGTGAATTGTCCCACCTCGATATAATGTTGTGTCATTTCCTTACGGTTCTGAATTGCAGGTTCAATCGTCTCCGAACTTTGAATCTCGACTATTGTTATTCCCTACGATTTTTGTCGTGTTGCAACAATTTACTTAAAACACTCGACGTCACACCTTGTTCCGACTCGATACGGGTCAACCGTAACGACAATCCCGGTCTTTTTGAGATAATACACCGAGTTCAACAAAGATCAATATAGGGGAGGGATACTATTGACTGCCTTTCGTTTCGTTCTGTCAACGACCTTTGCATATTGCATGGTGGTTCCGATATCGGTATGTCCCAATATCTCCTTGACGGTATAGATGTCCACCCCGGAGTTCAACAACAAAGTTCCGCAAGTGTGTCTGCTGCAATGGAACGTGATATGTTTGTCTATTCCGGCATCTGATACCCATTGTTTCAATACTTTTCGCATTACTGTCTCTGTCGGCATTTGAAACACCGGCTCATTGTTCGTTATCGTACTCCTGTCCGGTAATTGATAAACTGCATTTTCTGATAGTGGGATATAGTTTTCGACTTTTGTTTTTTTCTGTCGAAAGTTGATGTGCATCGTATTGTCATTCCCGGTTGAAATTTGACCCCATTTCAGCGAACTGACATCTGAAAACCTCAAGCCTGTGAAACAGCAAAACAAGAACGATCTTTTTACATCTTCTTTTTTACAAGGAGTGTCGATTAATAACTTGATCTCCTGTTCGGTAAGATACTCCTTGTGCGCTTGTATCGTTTTTGGCGCATCCACTGATTTCGTCGGGTCTATCGTCAACAATTCGTCTTTGATAGCTTGGTGAATGACCATCCTCAAGTTTACGAACATATTGTGTTGCGTCGATTTTTTCAATATCGTGGAGGAGTTGATGGATGTTGCATTTGAAAGATAGTGGATGAATCCATTTAAATACTTAACTGTCACGTCTCTCAACATGATTTTACTCCCTCTGTATTTTTTCAGATGGTATATTAGTGATTGCAGTGAGGCTTCCATTCCCGTTTTTCCGCATTTACGTTTATTTTCCGCCACACATTCGACATATTGAATCAAATTGACATCGGCTTTGCGGGTTGTAAAGCCGTGCAGGTCATTAAAGAACTCGACCGTTCGTTGTGCTTTGATGGCATTGGCAAGGCGGAGTGTTTCTTCGTTTTTGAGTTTGTCTGCTTTTGTTTGTTCCGGAACGAGGTATAATCGCAGGAAATCGTATTGTCGCACTCCTTTGAAGTAAAAGTCTAAATAGAGGGATGTCTGCCCGTTTCGCAATTTTTTATGGCGTAGCCTAATAATCTCTTTTTCTTTCATATACATTATAATTTAAATTGTTATTATGTATATTCGAGAAAATCCGAAACGATTCGATTCTAAGGCTGTTTTTTTATTGAAAACGGGGTAACAGCGGAGTAACAGATTACGCACAGCGACAAGGAAGGAGAGTCCGCCATCGGCAGATATTATTTTGGCTTTTGGGAACACAAGACGGATCAATTGCCGTTCTTTGTGCTTTTTTGACATTGCATGTTTTGGCGGATTCCCTTTCCGATTGTGTAGATTTTCACTATTTTTGCGCCGACATGCGTTTTAAGCCACCGAAAATAATCCGGCGCCTGATGCCGGACCTGATCTGGGAGATCGACGACGAGGACGGGGTGTTCCTCACCTTCGACGACGGTCCCACGCCGGGCGTCACCGAGTGGATACTCTCCACACTGGACAAGTACGATGCCAAAGCGACCTTCTTCGTGCTGGGCAAGAACGTCGAGATGTACCCCGACCTCTACAAGCGCATCCTCGACGCCGGGCACAAGGTCGGCAACCATACTTACTCGCATCAGAAAGGCTGGGGCATGAGCCTCGAACGCTATACGGAGGATGTCGATTTCGCCAACGATCTGGTTCACAGCGAACTGTTCCGCCCGCCCTATGCGCGTATCACCCCGGCGCAGGCGCGTTTTCTGGGCCAGCGCTACAAGTTGGTGATGTGGGACATCATCTCGCGCGACTACAACCGCCGCCTCTCGCCCCGCACCTGTTTGAAGAACGTCACGAAATACCTCGCGCCGGGCGCCATCGTGGTGTTCCACGACAGCGAAAAGGCGTTCCGCAACATGCGTTATGCGCTTCCCCGCACGCTGGAGAAGATTCGGCAGATGGGTCTCAAATGCAAGGCGATAGAGCTCTGAGCGTGTTCTGCGGGCGTTTGCAGCGGGCTGTGGCTCAGGGAATAGGAATTTTCGGATTTTTTTCGTAACTTCGCGCCGCGAAAAAACAACAATTATAAAATTATATCCTATGACAATTACAGCAGCTGACATCAAGATCGGCATGTGCATCGAAATGGACGGCAAGACGTTCCTCGTAGTCGATTTCCAGCACTGCAAACCGGGCAAGGGCCCTGCCTTCGTCCGTTCGAAACTCAAGAATCTGGAAAACGGCCGTGTGCTGGAGAACACGTTCTCGTCGGTAAGCCAGAAGATCGAGCAGGTGCGTGTCGAGCGCCGTCCCTATCAGTTCACCTATGAGGATGATCTGGGAGCGCATTTCATGCACACCGAGACCTTCGAGGAGATCAACATCGACAAGGACCTGATCAACAACTATGACCTGATCACCGACGGCCAGATCGTCGAGGTGATGTTCCATACCGAGAAAGAGTCGGTCCTTTCGGCCGAACTTCCCCCGATCGTGGACATGGAGGTGGTCTACACCGAGCCGGGCATCAAAGGCGATACGGCATCGACCAACTCGCTGAAACCCGCCACGGTAAACTCCGCGACGGCGAAGGACGGCGCCACGATCCGTGTGCCGCTGTTCATCAACACGGGCGACAAGATCCGCGTCGATACCCGCACCCGCGAGTACTACGAGCGCATCAAATAAGGCGTCCGCTGCGGGAAATGCCAAATGCAGAGCGCGTTGCAGCCGAACCGGTTGCAACGCGCTTTTTTTGATTCCGGGCCTCGCTTATCGGCGCAGGTCGACGAACTTCACGGACTTGCGGCTCATCTCGGGGAAGTTCATGCGGTGAATGACCGCGCTGTCGTCGACCGCGATCTCGGGGGCGACCCGGATCTTGGCCCGAAAGCGGTCTTTCAGCTCTTTGACCACGTCGAAATCCGGCCCGGGTTTCAGCCCGACGCGCACGGTGATGCGGTCCTTGTCGTTCTCGTCGTTGGACAGCTCGACGATGTAATTCTCGAGGTAGGGGACGTTGTCCAAGATGTCGAACAACGCCGGCGGGTACAGGGTCGTTCCCTTGTATTTTATCATCTGGCCCTTGCGCCCGATCACGGGACTCAGCCGCAGCGTGTTGCGCCCGCAGCGGCAGGGCTCTGGATAGCCGTAGCACAGGTCTCCGGTCTTGAACCGCAGCAGCGGCATTCCGCGCACGCCGAGCGTGGTTATCGTCACCTCCCCGGCTTCGCCTTCGGCTACGGGACGGTCCTTTTCGTCGAGCAGTTCGACGATGATCAGTTCGGGTTGGAGATGCCCGCCGCAGCCGTGGTCGCACTCCGTGAACGAACTCTGCATTTCGGTCGATGCGTAGGTCGTGTAGAGCTTCAGGCCGGGCCATTTCGACGCGATCTGCTGTCCGAGGACGTTGAGCGTCATGTCCGGATTGCGGAGCGATTCGCCGATGCAGACCGCTTTGCGGAGTGACGAGGCGTTGTGGTCGATCCCGTTGTGTTCGGCATAGGCGATCAGCTTGGTCAGGAACGACGGAACGACCATGCAGAATGAGGGGCGTATGCGGGCGATGGTGTCCCATTGCAACTCGGGAATGCCGTTCCCGACGCGGATGATGCCGCATCCCAGTTCGCGGGCGCCCATGAAGTAGGCCAGTCCGGCCATGAACCGCCGGTCGAGGGTCGTCATCAACTGCATGACGTCATCGGGGGTTATCCCGGCGGTGGAGAACGAGAGGTATTCGTTATAGGCGAGCCGTTGGAGGTCGCTCTCCGTCAGGGCGAACGTCACCGGGTCGCCCAGTGTCCCGGAGGTCGTCACATAGTCGACGATCTCGCGTTTGGGGACGCACAGGAAGGCTTCGTTATGCCGTTGCAGGTCCTCCTTGGTCGTCACCGGGAGCTGCTGCAGCTCCTCGATGCGGCGTATCGCCGTGGGGTCGACCCCCGCCCGGCGGAACAGCCCGCTGTAAAACGGCGAATGTTCCTGCAGGTAAATGAGTTCTTCCTGCAGGCGTTCTTCCTGCCAGACTTTGATCTTGTCCGAAGAGGCGAACTGGATCGCCGGATTCCGTTGTATCATCTGTTACTCTTTTAGCTTGTTTTCCAATGTTATCCGTTCCCCTTCGGGAATCGGCCGTGCGAGGGCTCTGCGGAACCATTCCCGGGCCTGCTCCCGTTCGCCGCACGATTCCCGGTAACGCCCGATGAGGGCATAGGTTTCCCAGTTCTGGGGGTTCGAGGCGGCCAGCGAATCGACCGTTTCCCGGCTCAGGCGGTGCTTCAGCCGGCGGAAGCGCAGCAGTTCGGGCAGGCTTTCCCGCACGAAGAGGGTGTCGGCCGGAAGGGTCCTGCCGCGCTCGTACAACTCCCCTTCGAAGGGCTGTTCTCCCCGCAGCAGCCGTCCTATGTCGTAGCAGACCCATTCCCCCATGCCCCAATATCCGGTCGAGACCCACATGCGGAGCTGCCGAGGCTGAAAGACGACCGAATGGTGGGCGATCTGCTGGTTGATGGCCAGCGGATTGTCCATCCCCAACTCCCCGCCGCCCGGGCTGTGGCGGTCGCGGAGTATGCCGACGGCCTTTTCGACCGTCAGCGGAACGTTGTGCTCCAACAGTTCCGCAAGACGGTCCGCCCGCGGTTTGCTGTCGGAAAGGGCGATGTTCTCGTTGTTGTACATATCGTCGGCAAATGCCTCCGACTGGAAATGGTTGGTGCATCCGATCGTTTGTCCCGGAACCGTGTAGAGCGCCTGTTTTTCCGGGGTTTTCTCGATCACGGCGCATCTCGCGTCGCGGGCCGATCCGATCAGGAACGATTCGGAGACGAAAGTCCGGTATTGCGAGGCGATCGCGCAGGCCTCGTCGATGGTTGCGGCGTATTGCAGAATCTTCCGGGCAAGGATCGAGACCGGCGTTGCGGAGCTCAGCGGCACGGGGCCCCGGGCGGCGTTCAGCGTGACGGTGAGCCCCGTTTCGTTCATGCCCGACAGCACCCCGACCATGCCGGGCCAGCCGATCGAGACGAACCGGTAACCCGTATCGGGTATGCAGAACGTCAGCAGTCGGTTGCGGGCGAACTCGTCGCCGACGTAAAAGTCGAAATTGCGGCCGACGATCATCCCGTCTGCGGCGGCGTCGCCCCATGCACCGAAGGCGGTGCATCCCACCAGCATGTAGCTCTGCATGGCGTGGCCGATGTCGTGGGCGGCGTGATAGTTGAGTTGCCGGAGATAGGGTTCGCCGATGAAGTCGAAATCGTGGGTGCAATAACGCGACATGGCCGCGATCTCCATGCAGTATTCGCCGGGAATGTGACGCGCGAGCCGCCGGTTGAAGATGATGGTCAGGTAACGCAGGAATCCCAAGTAGCGGTCGTTGGGGACGATGGCGCGTATCTGGTCCACGAAAACGGCCTCTTGGTTGTACAGCAGACTGTCTGCCAGCGCCCCGAAAGCCGCTCCGCGCTGCTCGGCATCCCCTTCGAGGCGAAGCTCCCAGAATCCGTTTTCGCTGTGCCTCAGTCGGTTCGGTCCGAATGACCGGCTTCCGTCCGCTGCTCGGCGGACGACGCTGTCGGAGAAATCCCGGGTTGCCTCGGGCGGCGTCAGCTCCGCGGTGCGGTAGAGGTAATACCCCGTCCCGACGGCGGCGAGCAGCAAACCGACCATGCCGAGCAGACAATACGCGACTATTTTGACGAATTTCTTCATTCCCCTTGCGAATTTCCGATTTTCCGGGCCGTGTATTCCCTGCCGAGCAGGGCCCCGCAGGTCGATATGGCCGTCATGACGACCCCCAAAGCTCCGTGTATGGCTATGTTCTGCCCCGTCAGATAGAGTCCCCCGACCTTGGTTTCGGGGCTGAACGAGGTTCCCAGAACGTCGTTGCAGTCGATCTGCATGCCGTATGCCGACCCCTGCGGAGTTCCCGTGTAGTCCTCGTATGTCAGCGGCGTCGCCGTGTGAATGCTCCGGATCGCCGCGCGGAATCCCGGGAAACGGGCCTCGACGCTTCGGATGGCGGCTTCGGCCTTTGCCTGCTTGAACGCTTCGTATTCCGCGCCGCGTTTTCCGATGGCCGTACCCGCCCATTTCGCCACCTCCCCGAACGACATGGGGCACAGCAGCGAAACGGCTTCGCAGGCTTCGTTGCCGCCCTGCGCCTGCATGGAGAGCATCACCATCTGCGGCCGCGGCACCCCCTCCCGCTCCGCCCAGACGTCGTCGCCGTCGATGATATAGTGGTTCTGATTGCGGTAGGGGAACGCTTTTTTGTCGACCGTGGCGAAGACCGAAAACACGCCGCAACTGTTCGGCACCGATCCGATGCGGGCCGCATAGGAGGGCCTGATCCGGTTGTCTTTGTCGAGCATCGGCAGCAGGCGTGCGGGATGGATGTCCGAGAGGACCGCTCCGGCTTCCAATACCTCTCCGGAAACGGTCTTCACACCCGTCACCCGGTTCTCCCGGAGGCGGATTTTCCCGACGGCGTCGCCGCAGCGCACCTCCCCGCCGTTGCGGCGGATGACGTCGCACAGCGCGTCGGCGAGTTGCTGACTGCCGCCGGCGAAGCGGTAGGCGCCCCGGATGAAGGAGTGGTTGATCATGGCGTGGTGGTAAAACGGCGAATGGCCGCGAATCCCGTCGTAGAGGAACGAGGTCCCGGCCACGACCTTGCGGAGCAGGGGATCGCCGATCAGCCGTTCGATCTCCGCTGAGGCAGCCGTCGACAGGAACCGCAGTCCGTCCGAGGAGACGATTCCCTTCCGGAGCTTCTCGACCCCGATCACGTTTCCGACCTCGCGGAGCGCCGCCGCGTAGTCCTCTATCTGCCGCCGCTGGGCGGGAAACTCCGCGGACAGGGCGTCGACGAAGCGGTCGTATCCCTGACAGAAACTGTATTCACGGTCGCCGAGGTGAATCACGTCGAACGCTTCGTCGAGCCGTTGCAGGTGCAGTGAGTCGTAAATGCCGCAGTAGCGCAGGAAATGGTTGAGTATCTCGCCGTCGGCCATGCTGCCGATGTAGTGCATGCCCGTGTCGAACAACGCTCCGCCGCGCCGGAACGACCGCAGGCATCCGCCCGGAACCGGCTCTTTTTCGACGACGCAGACCCGTTTTCCCTCTTTCGAGAGGATCGCTCCGCAGCTCAGACCGCCGAGACCGCTGCCGATGATGATGACGTCGCGGCTACTCATGGCGCACCTCCCCGCGGCATATTTTTGCGATGCGTTCCGCAGCCTGCGGCGGCACCAGCGATGTGAACAGGTAATAGTCGGCCTCGGGGACCTCGGTCAGTTCGTAATCCGTCTGCACGAATGTCAGGGCCGGTGTGCACAACCGGCTGTGCATGGCCAGCGCCACGGCTTCCGGGTCGGCTTCGAACGCCGTGATGCGCCGCCGGGGCGACAGCAGCGCCAGCAGGAAGGGCAGTTCGCCCTGTCCGGCCCCGAATACCACCACCGATGCGTCGCGGGTAATCCCGTCGGTCAGCGCTCTGAAATCCCCGGTCTTGCGCAGGCGGCGCCGCGCTTTGAGTTCGGCCTGATCGGTTTTGTAGAAGTAGTTGTTGACCACGCTTTCGTGGAAATAGGGGTTGTCCACCGTGTCCAGCTCGGCGCACCACGCTTCGTAAGTCGCCTTGAAATACTGCGAAATCTGCCTCGTGCGTTCCCGGTATCCGATGCCGAACGACGCGTCCGCGGCTTCGATGCGGGGCAGGATGCGGGCGCCGTAATTGCCTTTCTTGATGCTGAACGGCTGTTTCTTGGAGCACAGCATCCCGGTTCCGTAGATCAGTACGGGGACGATGTCCGCCCCTAACTGTTCGGCCAGATAGAACGCCCCTTTGTGGAATCTCCCGACCGAACGTCCGTCTTTCGAGCGGGTTCCCTCGGGGAAGATCACTACCGAGTTGCCTTCGCGGATGCTCCGGCGGAGATGGACCGCGACCTCCTCGTAACCGTCGTCCACGCAACAGAAACCCAGATAGCGGATGATGCGTCCGAATACGGGCGATCTCCAGACCCACGAGTTGGTCACCATCACCAGATGGGGGCTGAGGCTGAGCAGCAGCAGGATGTCGATGAACGACTGGTGGTTGGCGATTACGACGGCCGGTTTGGCGAACGTTTCGCCGCTGTCGTTCCGGATGATCTTGTGTTCCGTGAGCGCGGTCATCCACAACAGCCATTTGCAGCCTTTGTGGATCGTCGCGTGCATCCACCGGCGTTTGCACCGCCCGCCGACGGGCAGGAAGATCAGCGTGGGGATGACGATCTGGGCTGCGATGCACATCAGGACGAAGATGAAGAAGCCGTAGACGGTCCGGGCCAGCGAGGAGAGCGTGTAGGGCTGTCCGCCGCGGGACACGGGACCCGTGACGAACCGGCGGAACAGCAGCGGCAGGATGGTGTAGGCCGAGAAGATGACGGCCAGCATGCCGATGATGGAGATGACCGACGTCGAGCGCAGGACCGGGTGGTTGGCGAAACTCAGCGCCCCGATGCCGATGACGGTCGTCAGCACCGAGAAAAAGATCGCTGTTTTGTGGTTGGTGAGCATCGGGCGGCCGTTGCTGTATTCGCGCTGGAGTCCGTCCATGATGAAAATGCTGAAATCGTCCCCGATGCCGAATATGAAGGTCGAGAGGATGATGTTCACGATGTTGAAGTCGATTTTCAGGACGGCCATCAGGCCGAGGATGACGGTGAAGGCGATGAACATCGGGGCGAAGGTCATCAGCGTCAGCTCCAGTCGGCGGTAGGCGGCCAGCAGGGCGAAGAAGACGAGCAGCCCCGACATGTAGAGGACGTAGTTGAAGTCTTCGTTCACGGTCTGCGCCATTTTGTTGGCGAAGTAGCCGCGGTCGACGGTTATCACCCCCGGCTGCTGCGCGAGCGCCCGGTAGACCTCCTCTTTGCGGTCGTTGTCGAGGCGTATCTGTGCCAGCACGAGGGTGGTCTGCTCGGAACTGCTGATCCACGCCCCCAGCAGGGGAATGGCGTTCTGGTCTGCATAATCGATCGGGGTGTAGGTTCGGTTCAGCGCACTGCCGAACCCGTCGAAGGCCCCCGGGGCGAATCCCGCCCGGCGGCCTGCCTCCCCGATGCTCCGGAGCAACCTCCCGCGCCGGTCGTTCGTGTTCCAGAACTCCTCCCAGCGGGCGATCTTCTCCTGCTGTACCGACGGGGCGATCACGAACCGCTGCGCCGAGACGACCGAGCGGATGTTTCCGGCCCCCAGTTCGCCGTCGAGCGTGCTGCACATTCCGGTGTACGTCTGCACGGCCCGTTCCACGTCCGGGGCCGCCGCAATGACCGTGACCATCCGCGTGTCGGCTTCGAAAAGCTCTTCGAGACGGTGTTCCGCTTCGGCGATCTTCGGCGGAATATAGCTCAGGTGCGACATGTCGCTGTCGAATCCCACCCGGTTGCAGGTGAATACCCCCAGCAGGAACAGCGCCATGATCGCCGTGACGAGCCATTTGTTGCGGTCGAACGGATAGGCGTTGAACCGTTCGATGACGGAGAGCATGCGGTTGGGGGCTTCGTCCTTCCCGCCGCGGAGCAGGTGGGGGAGGCAGATGAGCGAAAAGAGGGTTGTCCCGACCAGCGCAAGGGCGGCGAAAAGCCCGAAGTCGGACAGTAGCGACGAGGAGGTGAACATCAGCCCGACGAAGGCGCCGATCGTCGTAAAACTGCCCACGGTCATGGGGTAGGCCAGTTCGGCTACGATTTCGCGCGGGTCGCCCGTATGGTTGGCGTGACATACGACATGGATCGAGTAACTGATGGCGATGCCGAATACGGCGGCCCCGGCGCCGATGGCGATGAGCGAGATGTGGCCCGTGATGAGGGCGATGCAGGCCAGTGCGAACAATCCCCCGAAGCAGACCGGCAGGGTGATGAGCAGGACCGACCAGCGGTTGCGGAATGAAAAGGTGATCACGCCTACGATCAGCAGCAGCGCCACCGAAAGCGTCACATAGGTGTCGTTCTTGATCTGGCGGGCGTTGTAGACGGCAATCCCCGGCGTCCCGAAATAAACGGCGTCGATGCCCTCGTGGGGGAACTCCTCCAGCATCCGGTCGAGGGCGGCGATCAGCGCATCGTTCCCCGAGGTGTCGCTGCTGGCATGTACGGGTTCGATCAGCAGCAGGCAGGTCGACATGTCCGCCGAGAAGATGTGGTCGTCGTAGAGGGTGTAGGAGAGAGATGGGTTGAAATTCTGGAGTTCACCCAGCACCTTCCCGGCGATCGACAGCGGGTCGCGGGCGATGAATCCGCCCAGTCCGATGCCTGCGGGCGACAGCAGGCGTTGGTAGTTCCGCTCCATGACCGGCCCGATCCCGCCGTTTTCGAGCAGGGAGTCGATGCGCGCGTAATCCGCCTCGTCGAGGAAGACCGGCAGGTAGTCGTAAATGAAGTCGGTGGTGCGGGAAATTTCCTCCCCGCCGATCTCGGAGGTGACGGAGCGGATGCCCTCCCGGACCGACGGCTCCCCGAGTCTTTCGGCAAAGGCGTCGCAGGCCCCGATCAGGTCGTCTTCCGTCACGTCCGCATCGCGGGCCGAGAACAGGACGATGATCCGGTCTTTCGATTTGAGGTTGTTGAAGACCATCGACATGTTCTGCCCGTCGGCCGTCTTGGGGAATATGTCGGTGATGTTTTCGTCGAAGCGCGCCCGTGTGGCCAACAGCGCGAACAGGAGGACCGCGGCGGCCGTCAGGCCGGCCAGCAACCGCCTCCGGGGTGCGAAAAAATCGTATAGAGCGAGGAAAAACCGTGTCATGACCGTTGTGCGTTGCGTTTAAAGGCCATGAACAGGAAGCGGAAAAGTCCGTAGGTGAATAGTCCGCACGCGGCGGCCAGAGCGATGCTTCCGGCGATGTATTGCAGGAGCGAACCCGCCATGGCCTGCGGTGAGATGTCGCGCAGCGACAGCAGGAGGGGCCTGCCGAGCATCCATCCGCCCACGGCGTAACTTCCGAAGAGGATCGGCGGGATCATCGGCGGGATGCTGATGTTCGTGGCGGCGAACGTCACCACCTTGTTGAGTTTCATGAAGTGGCCCGAGACGACGGCCAGTACCCCCTGCCAGCCCCAGACGGGCAGTATGCCCCAGCAAACGCCCCATGCCGCCGAGGCGGCCAGCGTGTGGTTGCTTTCGCCGGAGTGCATGACGTGGCGTGAGAGGAACTCCCGGACATTCGCCCGGCGGAACCATTTCAGGAAGCGGAACGGATAATAGCAGAGGATGGCCCATGTGACCAGACAGGTGTTCAGCACCGAGATGCGTGTGAAATCCTTGGCCGGTTTGAAATGCGACACCCGCTCCTCCTGCGGCGGATAGTAGACGCGGATCGGGATGTTCTTCACCGCAACACCTCTCCATGCCGCCCGTACGATGACCTCGACTTCGAATTCGTAGCGGGGCGTGTAGAAGCGCATGCCTTTCAATCTGGTGAGCGGGTAGAGCCTGAATCCCGACTGGGAGTCGGAAAGCGTCTGTCCCGTTTCCACTTTGTACCAGAAATTGGAGAACTTGTTGGCGAAGGTATTCTTCGAGGGCATGTTCTCTGCCGTGAGGTTGCGGGCGCCGATGAACAGCGTGTCGGGCTGCCGTTCCGCCGCCTCGACGAACAGCGGAATGTCGTCGGGGTAGTGCTGCCCGTCGGCGTCGATCGTCAGCAGGTAGCGGAATCCCCGCCGGGTCGCTTCGCGGAGCCCCGTGCGCAGGGCATATCCTTTGCCGCGGTTGCGTTCGTAGCCGATTACCGATATCCCGTCTGTCCGGGCGAGGATCGCCGCCGTGCCGTCGGTCGATCCGTCGTTGACGACGATCACGTCGCGGCAGTGACGCTGCACCCCGGCGATGACGCGTGCGATGGTCCCGGCATTGTTGTATGTCGGAATCAGCACGGCGCATTGCAGGGCCTGCATTCGTTCGGGTATGGCGTCTGTCCGGGGCATCAGACAAAGATAGCTTTAATTTTCGTTTTTTGCACCCCGTCGGCGCTGATTGCCCCGCGCACGTCGATGCCGCCGTCTCCGGTGTCCGTCAGCACGAGCTCGACCCGGAGGAGGCTGTCCTGCGGCGGAATCACCGGGCTCAGGAACTTCAGTTCGCGTACCGACCGGCAGCTCAGCGGCCTGCCGGCACGCCTTTGCACGAGGTGCCTGACAAGTTCGAACTGGCACACTCCCGGCAGGACGGGCCTTCCGGGGAAATGCCCGGCGAATATGGGATGGCCGGCGTCGAGACGGACATCGGCTTCCGGATGCGTCTTGTCGCCGCTTTCGGCGATGAGGGTGTAGAGTCCTTCGAGCATCGCTTCCGGTCTATTTTCCACAGTCGAAACAAGAGTCCGCCACAGGCTGGTTTGTTTGCTTGTTCCGGAACCGGTAGAGCGTGTAGTTGCCCGATGTCTCGGTCATGCGCAATTCGTTGAGCAGCATGTCCCGGCTTGCGAACACCAGCACGAGTTCCGTGATGTAGCGGCGGGCGCGTTTCGATTCGGGGGTTATGCGCACGGTGTAGGTTTCCGGGCCCTTCTCACAGCGGAACGATCCCTCGCTGCAAAGTGCGGCGATGTCTCCCGAGAAACAGGCTGCAAAAACCTGCTGCATCTGCAGGAAGAACGGGTTGGCGGCGATCTTCACGACGCTGCGCGAACCTCCGGCGACGATCAGGAACGACGTTTCGCCCATCACGACGCGGTCGCCCGCCGGCTCGTCGTAGAACAAGGCCAGTTTTCCGGGACGTTTGAAGTAGAATTTCCCCGAGCTCTCGGCGTCCTGCGCCAGCAGGGAGTTGTGTTTCAACTGCGTGAAGTCGCAGTCGATCGTCTCTATTTGGGTGTTGTTCGCCCGGAGCGCCGCGAGGAATTCATCCTGCAATGTTTGCTGGGCGTATCCCGCGCTCCACAGCAGCGACAGCAGCAGGACCGGTATTTTAGTTTTCATTGTCATAAGCATGTATGTTCAGCAATTTATCGACGCGCACCACTTCGTAACCCTCTTGCGCAAGCATCCGCAGAACCAGTTCCGTGAGTTGCGGGCTCCCGGTCCGGTTGTCGTGCAGCAGGATGACGGCGCCGTCGTGCAACTGCCTGCGGATGCGCTCCACAACCTTGCCGCGCGGCCCGGCGAGCGTGTCGAGCGACCGGATGCTCCATCCGATCACCGTGTAGCCCATCCGTCGGACCATGCCGCCGATCATCGGGTTGGTGATCCCGAACGGCGGCCGGAACAGCTTCGGGCGGCGGTGCAGCGTTCCTGCAATCGCGTCGTCGGTCCTGCGTGCATCGGCGACCATGCTCCGCACCGGGGCGAAAGGTCCCGTGCCTTTGTGCGAAAAAGTGTGGTTGCCGACGATGTGGCCTTCGGCGTCCATGCGCCGGAGCAGTCCGGGATCGATCCGCTCCCCGACGAGGAAGAAGCAGGCTTGGGCGTCGTATCTTTTCAGGACGTCCAGCACCTGCGGCGTCAACTCCGCATGGTGCCCGTCGTCGAAGGTCAGCGCGACCTGCCGCCCCGTGTTCCCGGCCCGGCACAGCGCCTTGACCCAGCACCCCGACCCGATGCGGAACGAGGTGAAATAGAGGCCGCATCCGGCGGTGAGCAGCAACAGTATGATCGTTATAAGCATTCCACCTCCAGTTTCAGGTTCCCGAGGTCCGCGATTCCGCTTTGCCCGTCGGCGATGAGCCGATGGAGTTGCCGGGCCGGTTCCAGTGGATCGCCGTATTTTGTCTGCGCCGCGCCTCCGGTCGCTTCGACCCGGATTTGCGCGCAGGCCCCCTCCTCTTCCGCCGAGAGGAGGAAGAAGAACGCGCCTCCCTGCTCCGGCAGGGCGTGGACGCGCATGCGTCCGAGCAGTGTGCGCAGCGTGGGCGTTACCTCCTCGACGGCTCCGACCAGCACCTGCCGGGCCTCCTGCCCGTCGATCAGCATCAGGGCGTCGAGGATTGCCGTGCCGAAACCGTCCGTCCCGTGCGCATAGGTCATGTTGTAGCAGTGGCGCTGCAACAGCAGCGCTACGGTGGCCCCTACCGTATTGAAGGTCGACTGGATGAATGCCGAGGGCGGCAACAGTTGTTCGTCGTTGTCGATGACCACCCGCAGGAATTTCTCGCTGTCGGCCAGACATCCGTAGGCAGTAGCGGTGATGACGGCGTCGACTTCATGCCCCTCGGCACAGACGGCTGCGGCCGTCACGCCGTCGCGCACGATGCGGCTCAAGCGCCGCCGCATCAGGGGATCGGGAACGATCGCCTTGAGGTCGCATCCGGAGTTCTCCGAAGCCGCGGTTCTGTGGATGTAGGCTTTCATCGTTTCGAGAAGATCAGGGATGTGTCGTTGCCGCCGAATCCGAACGAATTGGTCAACACCCGTTTGACCGGAACGTTCTCTTCGAAGCTTCCGCACGGAACCAGCCGGGTTCCTTCGACCGGGGTTCGGAAATAGGGGCTTCCGTAACGGATACCCCGTGCCGCGGCCAGTGCCGAGTAGACGGCCTCGATGCCTCCTGCCGCCGCGAGGGTGTGGCCCGTGAAGTGCTTGGTCGAGCTGAACGGAGGCACCTCGTCGCCGAACAGACGCTCGAGGGCCGCGGCTTCGGCTGCGTCGTTGTTCGGTGTGCCGGTGCCGTGCACGTTGACGTATCCGACCTGCTCCGGACCGATGCCGGCCCGCCTCAGGGCCCCGCTCATGGCCCGGTAAGCTCCCTCGCCCGTCGGCGAGGATGCGGTCTGGTGAAAGGCGTCGTTGGCATTGGCATACCCCGCGAGGTAGCAGTACGGCTCTTTGACGAGCGAGTCGGCGCGTTGGAGCACGAGATATCCGGCCCCTTCGCCGAGGTTCAGGCCCGCGCGCGAAGCGTCGAACGGCCGGCACGGCGCCGGATCGAGAATGCCGAGCGACATGAAACCGTTGAGCGTGAATTTCGACAGGGCGTCGCAGCCTCCGGCCACCACGGCGTCGCAGATGCCGTGTTCGATCAGCCGTGCGGCGAGCAGTATGGCATTCGCCGCCGAGGAGCAGGCCGTGCTGATCGTCGTGGTGTAACCCGTGATTCCGCAGTGGGCGGCGATCCGGGCGGTGCTGTATGCCGGGTCGTGCTGGGCCGCCAGTGCGATGCGTCCTGCGGCGGGGGCCCGCCTGAAGTCGCCGAAGAACCGCTCCGTAAGGTCCATGCCTCCGACCGATGTGGCCGATACCAAACCGACGCGCAACGATCCTCCGGGAGCTGCATCCGTCAGGGCTTCGCCTGCGGCCGCCATCCCCAGCAGCGCCGTGCGCGAAACGACGGCGGCGGGAGCGATACCCAGCAGCTCTTTCAGTGCCGGGTTCGACAGCCTGACCTCACCGACGGGCACGGCATGCCGCGAGGCGAAGAGCGTCAGGGGGCCTACGCCGCTCCGACCTGCACGCAGGGTGCGCAGATTCTCCTCCGCTCCGTTCCCGATCGCCGAGATGACGCCGATGCCGCTGACCGCAATGCGCATGGCGGCTATTTCGTGCGGTTTTTCTCCACGAAATCGGCCAACGTGTCGATCGAGTAGAAAATGGCTTTCGATTCGGCGGGATTCGCCAGCTTGATGCCATATTTCTTGTCGAGAATGATGATGATTTCGAGCGCGTCGATCGAGTCCAGTCCGAGTCCCTCGCGGAAAAGCGGGGTTGCCGGGTCGATGTCGTCGGGCTGTATCTCCTCGAGGTTGAGCGCCTCGATGATCGCCTCCTTCAGTTCCTGTACGAGTTGGTCTTTCATATTTTTTCCAATAAGTTCATGTGCATTTCATACCGCTCGCCGAGCAGTTCGCACCAGCCGCACAGCACGGCGTCGAGCCGTCCTGAGGCGACGAGCTGCCGCGCATACCGCATGACGAACCCGTCCTCGTCGAACGACGGCTCGATGAAGAACAGCCCCTCGCCCTTGATGCCGTGGCGAATGGAGAGCTCTCCCGCCGCGATGTTGGGGAGCGTATGTACGAAGACGGCGGGCGACGCCCCCTCTTCGGGGTGGCTTTCGACGATCTGCTGGTGACGGATGTCGGTGTCGAGCGATGCCGAACGGTTCGCCATGACGATGCCCACGCGCCATGCGCCGTATTTCCCGACGGCGTCCGATGTTGCGAGCAGCTTTTCCGCCGCTATGTAACCCAGTTTCGAAAGATTGTCCATCCGGGAAAAACGCATGTCGGTCCGTCCCGCAGATGCGTATTCGCGGCGGATGCACGCCGTAAACTCCCCGTCGCGGTCCGACAGCGCATACGAGGCGACCGTCCGTACCCCGCGGGGTTCCTGAGGCGGCCGTTCCGCGAACGGTCCGCGGCTCAGCACCACGGCGGCGTTGCATCCGCCGAATCCCGAGGCGCTTTTCAGCGCGGCCGTCAACGGCATCTCCCTATGGTGCGGCGCGACGTTCACCGGCAGCGGCGTTCCGCATTCGGCGTACCCCGGGGTGCCGAAAACGAGGCCCCGGCGGAGCTGCTCGGCCGTGAGGATCGTCTCCACGATCCCCGATGCTCCGAGCGTATGTCCCAGATAGGGTTTCAGACTGTTCAGGGGCTTGTCTCCCAGCCCGGCCCGATGCAGGGCCCGGCTCTCCATTTCGTCGTTGTAAAGGGTCGCCGTGCCGTGGGCGTTGACGAAGCCGATTTCCCGGGGCGTGAGGCCCGCCTCCCGCATCGCCTCCCGCATCGCCGCAGCCAGCTCCTCGCCTGTGCGCGACGGGGCCGACAGGTGGTTGGCGTCCTGCGTCATGGCGCCGCCTGCCAGCAGGACGGGTGTTCCCTTGGCTTTTCGGAAGTCGGTGGTGAGCAGCAGCGCCCCGCAGCCTTCGCCGAGCGAAAGCCCGTCGCGGGCTTTGTCGTAAGGACGGCAGACGGTTTCGCTCACCGACTTGAACGACCGGAACCCGGCGATGACGAATTCGGTCAGCAGATCCGCCCCGGCTACGATCACCTCCGTGCATGTCCCGGCCTCGATCATCCTGCGGGCAACCACCAGTGCCGCCACGCCCGAGATGCAGGCGTTGGAGATGACCACCGGACGTGCCGTGAATCCCAGCCGGTCGGCGACACGTTGGGCCGATTCCGCAATAAAACAGCGCGGGTCGGGCTTCGGGGCGTTGCGCAGGCAGTCGATATTGCCTTTGGTCGTGGCGATGACCAGCCCCGTGCCCGGGGCTTTCGGGTCGACGCCCGACTCTGCGGCGACGCTTCCGATCGCCGCTTCCAGCAGCGTTTCGAAATCAGCGTGTCCGAAACGTGCACGGTTGATGCGTCCGGCCGTCAGCTCCCCTTCGCAAAGGGACGGGTCCCTGAACGTCGCCACGCCCGGCGTCCCCCCCCCGATAGCCTCCATGTTCTCCCGGGTGGTGAGGCCGCAGGCGCTGATGATGCGGTCGGCGCCGAGGTATATCGCTATTTGAGCCATTTTCGTTTCCATTCGACGTAGAAGTCGGGTTGTACGAGACACAGTTCCGAAGCGGAATCCACGAACACCTGCACGGTCGAACCCGTTGCGGCGATCACTCCGTCGCTTTCGCGGCGGATCGTGTATTCGAAACAGATTTTGGCGGCCTCGGTGTCGATGTAGCGGGTCTCGACGAGCGCCGTGTCGTTCACCCGCAGGGGGCTTCTGAACTGGAGCGACGCTTCGACCACCGGCGCCAGATAGCCCGACTGCGCGATGTCGGCATAGCCCAGTCCGGCGAACCGGCGTCCGAAATCTTCCCGTCCGTCCTCGAAATAACGCATGTATTCGCCGTGCCACACGACCTGCATGGAGTCGACCTCCGAGAACCGGACCCGGATCGGGGTCCGGCAGGTCAGGGCCGCCGTCCGCTCTTTTCGTTTCACTGCTCTTCCGTTTTACGTTCCATAAATAGCT
This sequence comes from Alistipes provencensis, assembly GCF_900083545.1. Classification (NCBI taxonomy): domain Bacteria; kingdom Pseudomonadati; phylum Bacteroidota; class Bacteroidia; order Bacteroidales; family Rikenellaceae; genus Alistipes; species Alistipes provencensis. The sequence goes on from NZ_LT559262.1 coordinate 1,487,008, forward strand.
TCATCCGGCATTCGGCGACCGGTTCGCCGTCCACCCGGCTCGTCACGGCGATCAGGACGATATCCATGACCGTTTCGAGCACTTCGACCGTCGTCGTTATCCGCTCCCCGATACGGGGCAGCCTGCGGAACGAGGCGTTGTTGACCGACCCGATGAATCCCAGTTGCACCTCTTCTCCCCGGCTCACGGCCAGATATCCGTTCCGTGCGGCGGCCGATTGGGCCATGTGTTCCAGCAGTCCCGCTTCCGAGAGCGCGCCGCCGTCGACGAGCAGGTTGTCCGCCCGCACGGTCAGCCCGCATACGGCGCCCGCATCCCCGATGCCGTAAAATGCGTCGACTTCCACGATCGGGGGCCGCTGCGGGATCAGTTCCAGAATGTTATGCCGGTCATATAAAGCGTTCATTGCGGTATGTGCGTTATCGGACCCGGCACTGCATGATGCTGTGGCCGAATCCCAGTCCATCGTATCGCTCCTCGACCGTCAGTCCGGCGGCCTCCACGCAGCGCTCCATGTCGCCCGAGTGGTACATCTTGCTGTTGCCGTTGGCCAAGGCGGTGAAGTAGACCGAGGTTTGCGCCAAGCAGAACGATGCGGTTTCGTATTTCTGCCGGTCCCAGAAGGTTTCCATGATGTAGAGCTTCGACGCCGGGGACATCGAAGCCGCAGCCCGGGTCAGGATCGAGACCGCTTCCTCCTCCGAGAAGCAGTCGAGGAACTGGCTCATCCAAATGGCGTCGAATCCCTGCGGAAAACGCGTTTTAGCATTCAGCAGGTCGGCGCCGTAGCCGTCGATGCGGTCGGCCCCGGGCGCTCCGGCGACGGCCTCGCGCATGATCCCGAGCTGTGCCGGGAGGTCCATCACCGTCACCCGCACCGCGGGGTCGTGTGCGACGCATTGCAAGGCCCAGCGGCCCGTGTTGCCGCCCACGTCCAGCAGCGTGCGCGGCGCGGCGGCGAATACGATCCGCAGCGCCTCTCCGAACGAATTGTCGGAGTAGAAATGGTCGAACCCGAACCAGCTTTCCTGCACTTCGGGCGGCAACTGCGAGAGTCCCTCGTAGATGGTTTTCCACGGTCCGAGCCGTTTCAGTCCCTCGGGTTTCCCGTTCCGCAGTGCCGCTTCCAGATCGAACAGTCCCAGATAGTTGACGTCGTGATTGAAGTTGATATTGGCTTTCGACATCGGGTCGTTCAGCAGGAACCAGCCCGTCTTGGCCAGAAAGAACCGGTCGTCGCGCATCAGAATGGTCTGCGCGGTCAGCGACGATTCCAGCAGGATTTGCGTCGCATAGCGCGTCAGCCCGGCGTGTTCGGCAACCTGCTCCAGCGTCGTGCCTTCCGCTCTGCCGGAGAGCAGTTCGAATATGCCGAATTTTACCATCAGCCGCGACACCTGAAAGGTGATCGGCCCCCAGGCGATCTCCTGAGCGCGCTGCTGTGCCTCGCGGGCCGAGAACTGCTCCTTGGAGTAGGTCGTATTTTGGGGTTCGGGTAGTTTCATGTTTCAGTTCCAGAATTTGTAAAAGTTAAACCATTGTTCGTTCCTGCGGTGCACCTCTTCCTCCAGCAGCGGCAGGAAGGCCTCGAAACAGCGGCTTCCGTCGCGGCGGCGGCCTGTTTCGACCCCGGCGATGAAAAACCGGAACCGATAGGTCCGGTGTCGCTCGCGGGTAGCGAAGTAGAACACGACGGGCACCTGCATCCGTTCGGCGATCAGGAACGGACCCTGCGGGAAACGCGCCCTGCGGCCCAGAAAGTCGGCTTCGAAGGTCCGGTGGGCGTTCAGGAACCGGTCGCCCATGAAACTTACGCATTCGTTGCGGTCGAGTGCCGCCTTGATGTCGAGGATGCTTGCCAGCGGGTCGTCGCCGACCGGGATGATCCGCAGTTCCGTGCGCTGCCCGAACCGGTTGAGCGCCTCTTTCACGCGGCGGTGTTCGGCGTCGTACATGACCATGTTGATTCGCTCGGCATGCTCCCCGAAAAACTCCGCGCCGATGGACGGAACTCCGAAGTGCGCGCCGATCATCACCAGCCCCCGTTTCTCTTCGAACAGCCGGAGCGCCTCGTCGTAGGATTCGAACGCGTACCGGAACCGTTTGCCCAGTCCGTTCTCCACGGCGACGCGGTCGATGAGGGTCTGCCCGAACCGGTAGTAGTGCCTTATCAGGCAAAATGCGCTGGCCCAACGTCCCCGGTGCAGTGTCCTGCGGTAATAGTCCCAGATGGCCGCCGTGGCTTTCGGGGCGCAGGGAACGAAGTAGACCGCAACGAATCCCAGCAGGATGTAGGCCGCCCGCAGTCCGACGTGACGGATCAGGAAGATGAATATCGCGTAACCCGCATATCCGCCCCGCGACTTACCGTCCCACCCGTCAGGCTTTGGGCTCATCGAGTTTGGCGATGATCAGGTTGCAGAACTCCCCGAAAGTCTTTATCCCTGCGAAATCGGGGCCTTGGAGCTTGATCCCGAAATTCTGGTGAATGAGCACGACGACATCCACCAGATCGAGGCTGTCGAGCCCGAAGGTATCCTTGAGCGACGATTCCGGTGCGATTTCGGCGGCGTCGACCTCGAACTCCCCGGCCAGAAGTTCCGTCAGTTTCTCTACTGTTTGTTCCTTGGAAAACATATCTGAAAAAATTACTGTCTGAATTTGCGGATGATCAGCGTGGAATTGGTTCCTCCGAATCCGAATGAGTTCGAGAGGAACGCATCGAACTGCGTGTCGACACGCGCCGACGGAATGTTCAGGCGTGCCGAGAACTCGTCGCCTTCCTCGTAGTTGAGGTTGGGGGCGATGAACCCGCCCTGCATCATCAGCAGGGAGTAGATCACCTCGCTGGCTCCGGCCATCCACATTTCGTGTCCCGTCTGCGATTTGGTCGAGGTGACATAGGGTTTGTGGCTGCCGAACACGGCGTCGATGGCCTGCGCCTCGTTGGCGTCGCCCAGCGGCGTCGAGGTGGCATGGGCGTTCACATAGCCGATCTCCCCGAGCCCGATGCCGGCATTGGCCACGGCGCGCTGCAGCGAGCGCGACGGTCCGTCCACGTTGGGCACGGAGATATGGTCGCCGTTCGACGAGAAGCCGTATCCGGCGACCTCGGCAAGGATCGTCGCCCCGCGGCGCCGGGCCGATTCGTAGCTTTCGACGATGAGCGTCGCCGCGCCGCCGCTGGGGACGAGCCCGTCGCGCGACCGGTCGAACGGGCGCGAGGCCTTCGTCGGCTCGTCTTCGCGGGTGGAGAATGCGGCCAGCGTGTCGAAATTGGCCACCGAGTAATCGTTGACCTCCTCGCAGCCGCCGCAGATCACACACTCCTGCATTCCGTTGCGGATCAGCAGCGCGGCCAGCCCGATGGCGTGCGAACTGCTCGCGCAGGCCCCCGAGACGGTGAAGTTCACCCCTTTCAGGTTGAAGATCACCGAGAGGTTCATCGAGACCGTAGAGTTCATCGACTGGAAGATGTTGCCCGAGCCGATCATGGCGGTGTCCTTCGTTTGGCGGACCTTGTCGATTCCCTCCACCACGGCCGCGGCGCTGCTGTCGTTGCCGTAGAGGATGCCGACTTCGTTCCGGGCGAGGTATTCGGCCGTGATTCCGGCCTGCCCGAGCGCTTCGAGCGTGGCGATGTAGGCGTACTGTCCCTCTTCGGGCAGGCAGATTCGCTGCCGGCGGTCGAGTTTTCCCTTCAGGTCGGGATGCGGCAGCAGTCCGGAGAGTGCCGACCGGTACCCGAATTCATGCCGGCCGGGGACGATGCCGATACCCGAGCGGCCTTCGTAGAGCGATTCCGCGACAGCCTCTTTTCCGACTCCGATGCAGGAGTAGATGCCCATGCCCGTGATTACGACGCGTCTTTCCATCAGTAGATACCTCCGTTTATTGAAATCGTTTCCCCCGTGATGTAGGCCGCCTTGTCCGAGCAGAGGAATGCCACCAGTTCGGCTACCTCCTCCGCCTGACCGAAGCGTCCTGCGGGAATCTGTTTGCTGAGCTCTTTTTGGTCCAGTTCGGCGGTCATCTCCGTGGCGATGAACCCCGGGGCGACGGCGTTGACCGTGACGCCGCGCCGGGCGACCTCCTGTGCGAGGGCTTTCGTCGCGGCGATCATGCCGCCCTTTGCCGCCGAATAGTTCGTCTGGCCGGGCAGACCCTTGAGACCCGAGAGCGAGACGATGTTCACGATCCGTCCCCGGCGCCGGGTCAGCATCGGTTGCAGGAGCGGCTGCGTGACGTGGTAAAAGCCGCCCAGCGAGGTGGCGATCACCCGGTTCCAGTCGTCGGCGGGCATCCAGACCATGAGGTTGTCGCTGCGGATACCGGCGTTGTTGACCACGACCTCGACGAATGCCTCGGGGTGCGCCCCGGACCACGCTTCGAGTGCTTCCCGGGCGGCCGTCGCGTCGGCGACATCGAATTTGAGCAGTTCGCCCTCCGAGCCCGCGGCACGGACGGCCCCGAGCGTGCGTTCCGCTTCGGCGTCGTCCGACCGGTAATTGATGAGCAGGCGGTATCCTTCCGCTGCGAGCCTCTCGCAGATTGCCCGGCCTATTCCGCGCGAGCCGCCCGTGACAAGTGCGTATCGTGTCATAGTTCGATGTTTTTCCGCATGAGGTAATCCACCGTCCGGGCGATGTCACGGTATTTCGGCGTGTCGTCCCGGAAAGCGGGGAAGAAGGCCCTGATCTGGTCGTATATTTCGCGCGACGCGGGTGCCAGCCGGTCGGCGGCGGCGAGGCAGTCGACGGCCTGCACGATGGCCATGAAGTGGATCGCCATGACCTGATAGCCGTTCTCGACAACCGTGCGGGCGATCAGTGCCGAGTTCGTGCCCATGCTGACGATGTCTTGGTTGTCGTTGTTGTTGGGGATGCTGTGGACATAGTTGGGCATCGACAGCGTCTGGCATTCGGCCGTCGTGGAGGTCGCCGTGAACTGCGACGCTTGCAGCCCGTAGTTGAGTCCCAGCTCGCCCATGTTGACGAACGGAGGCAGGATGCCGTTGATGCGGTCGTGGAACAGGTAGTTGAGCTGACGTTCGGCGAGCATCGTGAGCTTGGTGACGGCGATTTTGAGCTTGTCCATCTCGAACGAAACATAGTCGCCGTGGAAATTGCCGCCGTGGTATACGTTCTCCGTCGTCGGATTGACGATCGGGTTGTCGCAGGCCGAGTTCAGTTCCCCGACGAGGACGCTTTCCGCCTGTTCGAGCGTGTCGCGGACCGGGCCGAGCACCTGCGGAACGCAGCGCAGCGAGTAGTAGGGCTGGACCTTGTGTTTGAAAACGGCTTCGCCGTCGTGGGCCCCGTCGTAGAGTTCGGCCTGCCGGTCGCGCATGCTGCGGCTTCCTGCGAGCCATTTGCGCATGAAGGCCGCCACGACCTGCTGCCCTTCGTGGTGTTTGACGGCGTTGATCTCTTCGGAGAGGAAGTCGTCGTACGATCCGGCGATCTCGTTGACGAGGGCCGAGGCGACGCACCCCCAGCCCAGCAGCCGTTTGGCCAAGATGATGTTGTTGAGCCCGATGCCCGTCATCACGGAGGTGCCGTTGGTGATGCACAGCCCTTCGCGGATGTGGATCGACATGGGGCGCAGGTTCTCCTCGCGCAGCACCTCGCCGGCCGACCGCCATTCGCCGTGGTAGTGGACCTCACCTTCGCCGATGAGCGCAAGGGCCAAATGGGCCAACTGCACCAGATCGCCGCTGGCCCCGACGGAGCCGTGACGCGGGATCATCGGGTAAATTCCCCGGTTGAGGAACTCGACGAGCAGGTCGGCGACCGAGACATGGATGCCCGAATAGCCCTGCACGAGCGTACCCAGACGGGCCACGATCACGGCCCGCACGTCGGTGTCGCACAGCGGGTCGCCGGCGCCCGTGGCGTGGCTGCGGATGATGTTGTACTGCAGTTCGGAGAGGTGCCGGTCGCTGATGCGCCATTGCGCCATCGGTCCGAACCCGGTGTTGATGCCGTAGATGACCTTGTTGGCGGCGAATCGTTTCAGGAAATCGTAACACGCCCCGATTCGTTTTCGGGCGCCGTCGGACAGGGCGAGCGGTTCGTTCCCGAAGACGACTCGTCCCAGCTCCTGCAATGAAAGTTGTAGATCGTAAATTACCATGGTATGCCGAAAAAATCAGGAATCCCTTCCGGCCGTTATTTGTATTTGTAATAGGCTTTCATCGCCTGATAGAGCGCATTGGCCCAGTAGTTCCGGAGTCCGAAGCCTCCGGGTTTTCCGGCGGCCGGGATGCAGCTCTCGATTTTGCGCGAGGCGATGTCGAAGACGACGAAATAGAAACTCCCGCGGCTGTCCCGCTTGTCCAGCAGGTTGGCCACGATGACGGCTCCGCGCCCTTCGGTCTGCGGAAGTTCGTAGCCTGCGATCTGCGTTTCGATCTGCGGGAGGCAGTCGTAGTTGGGGTCTTCGTAAAGCAGCCGGTGTTCATTCCCGTCCTCGGAGACCGGGATGGCATTTTTCGTCGCGCGTTTTGCGACGGCGAGTTCTTTCGTCGTGATCGGCAGCCGCATGAATTTGGCGACGTCGTATTTCTGGCCTTCGGAGATGAAAAGGTCGTTGATCTTGTTGAATGCGAAGAGGAATTCAGTGTCCGATTCGTCTGCACCGCAAACCTTTACCAGCGAAAAGTCCACGCCGTAGAAGACGACGGGGGTTTTCTGCGCGAAGGCGTTCATTGTTCCGATAATCAGGAAACACAGGAGAAGGAGCTGTTTTTTCATCGTCGTAAATTTTTGTAAAGGTATTAAATTATTTTCAGATAATATGCAAAAAAAGGCGATGAATGGAGCGCAGGGGCATTTCCGATAAAACGGCCAGACAACAAGTGTCTGGCCGTTTCCCTATTTGCGGGGCCGATATTACTCGATCGCGAGGCTCCGGCCCTTGGGGTATTTCACGGCGTAACGCAGTTTCAGTTCGCGCTGTTCGCCGGGTTTCAGCTCCAGCCTCCAGATGACCGTTCCGCTCTCCTTGTCCAGCGTTCCGCCGCTCAGCTCCTCCTCGGTGACGGTGATCGAGCTGTTGCGCGATACGGGCAGTTGGTCCGTGAGCATCAGCACCACGGGCTCCGTGCGGGTGTTGCGGACGGTCAGTTTCCACCCTACGGTCTGGGTCTGGTTCGAACCGATGGCCCGGCGTGCCGAGTAGTCGCTCTCCTTCGTGCGCTCGATGCGGATGCCCCGGTCGCGGCCCATCGAGAAACGGAGCGTGTCGCCGGCCTCCCGGGGGCTGAGGATGCTCTTGCCGACGAACGTGTTCTCGAAATAGATATTGGCTTCGCCCTCCAGCAGATTGAGTTTCGCCCAGTCGGTGGCCTCCGCCATGAGGAAAGCGTCCTTGTCGATCTTCGGTGTCGACTGGTAGGTGTATGCCGCCGGGAGGCGGTAGCGCCCGATCTCGGCCGCCACGCTCTTGCCGTCGGAGGGGATGGTGTAGGGCTGTCTGATTTCGAACTCGTAACCCAACTGGGTCTGTGTCTGCCCCACCTCCATCATGTCGCTCGCTGCGTCAGATTCGGCAAACTCCAACTCTACCGTCCGGGTTGCCGCTTTGTTGCGGGCCTGTACGCCTGCGACACGGCCTGTGAGAGCCGCGGAAGGAGCGCTGCCGTATCCCGTGACGACGACTTCATCCAATTGTGCGTTGTCCTCTTGCATCACGACGTTCATCGTGTTGCCCGCGATGGCGCGTGTCTGGGACTTGTAGCCGATGTAGTTGAATTGCAGGCTTGAAGCTCCGTTGGGCACGGTGACCGAGTAACGCCCCTGCACATCGGTCGAGGTCCCGACGGTGGTGCCCGGAACGAGGACGCTGGCGCCTATGAGCGGTTCGCGCTGTTCGTCGAGCACCGTTCCCGACACGGTGTTGCTCGTCAGGCCGGGGTTGTAGCGCGGCGGGGCCATCCCGTAGTCGAGCCACCATGTTTTCAGTTGCGGGGCGATGCTTCCCGTCGTGGGGTTCGACGAGGAGAGCGTCAGGTCGACGTTCTTCCACTCCTCTCGGGTGTTCTGGAAAATGTTGGCTTTGTAGGAGATCTCCACGGGTTCCGACAGCCCGCCCGAACGGATGTCGTAGGAAGGGAACCACCCGGCGTTGCGGACGTAGTAGGTCAGCGTGAACGCCCCCTTGCAGGCTGCCGGGGCCTCGATCCGCACCTCCACCTCGCTCATCGGGGCCGACTGCCTGCCGCCCAGTTGCGTCAGATCCGCAGTTACCTGCCGTTCGCGGTCACTGAGCGCTTTCATCTGCCCGTCCAGCTCCAACATCCGGCGTTTGAGCTCCTGCATCCGGGAGGCGTAATATTCGTTGAGTTCCTTGATGGCCGCCAGCGGGGTCGCCACATTGCGGTTGCCCACCGAACAGTTGACCTTCAGCAGGTCGGTTTCCGCATCGATCACCGCACGCGCGGCCTGCTGTTGCTGTTGCTGCTGCCGGATTTTGGCAAGCTCCTGCTCCAGCGCCTTCTGGCGGGTCGAACGTTCGAGGCTGTCGGTGTGGTTGAAGAGTCGGTTGACGGCCGTCACGGTGAATTTGCCTTTGGCGGCGACCTGCATGCTCTTGTCGTCGAGGTAGGGCGAGAGGCCCGTGAAGACGACGGTCGAATTTCCGGCCGGGATGTCGACCTGTTTGGTGCGCGTCACCTGCGCCCCGTCGATGAAGAGAGTGACTTTTTCGACGGAGGTCTTCACCTTCGTCTGTCCCGAGGCCGGGACGGCGGCCGCTGTGCAGATGCCCAGCAGCAGTAACATACGCTTCATGCCCATAACTTTGCCTGTTTGGATTGGTTGCAGACAAAGTTAAGAAAATATTCCGGACGGGCAAGCGTCCGGAATTTCTATTCGAACTCTTCGAGTACGCGCTCCATCTTCTGCCGGATTTGGGCCGTGCAGAGGTTGCCGATGCTGCCTTCGTGGGTGTGGTGCACCTCGCGGGTGGGGCGGTATTCGCCTTTCTGTACGGCCATGCCCACCTCTTTGTAGGCTTCGCGGAAGGGCGTGCCTTGCAAAACGAGCCGGTTGACGTCCTCCACCGTGAAGAGGTAGTCGTATTTCCGGTCGTCGAGGATCTGCTCGTTGACGCGCAGGTGCGCCAGCATGAAGTCGCACATCCGGAGCGTGCGCTTGATCTCGGTCGTCGCCGGGAAGAGGATGTCCTTCATCAGTTGCAGGTCGCGGTGATAACCCACCGGGAGGTTGGTCGTCAGCAGCGCGATTTCGTTGGGTACCGACTGGAGGCGGTTGCAGCGTCCGCGCATGATCTCGAAGACGTCGGGATTCTTCTTGTGGGGCATGATGCTCGACCCGGTGGTCAGCTCGTCGGGCAGCGACAGGAAACCGAAATTCTGGCTCATGAACAGGCAGGCGTCCATCGCCAGCCGGCCTACGGTCGCGGCCACGGCGGCAATGGCGGCCGCTGCGGCGCGTTCGCTCTTGCCGCGCCCTCCCCCCCTGTCTTTTCTCCCCACCTGGTTGGTTATACGCGCCGGCAATGGCGGCCGCTGCGGCGCGTTCGCTCTTGCCGCGGCTCATCTGCGCCGCCACGACGTTGTAGTGCAGCGCTTCGAATTCCAGCAGGCGGGTGGTCATCGTGCGGTCGAGCGGGAACGACGAGCCGTACCCGGCGGCCGAACCCAGCGGGTTCTGGTTGGCGATGTGCCATGCCGCGGCTACCAGCCGCATGTCGTCGACGAGCGTCTCGGCATAGGCCCCGAACCAAAGCCCGAACGACGAGGGCATGGCGATCTGCAGGTGGGTGTATCCCGGCATCAGCACCGCCTTGTAACGTTCGCTGAGTTCTTGCAGCCGGTCGAAGACGACCTTCACGGCGTCGGCCGTCTGCCGCAGTTCGTCGCGCAGGAACAGTTTGAGGTCCACCAGCACTTGGTCGTTGCGCGAACGCCCCGAATGGATCTTCTTGCCCGCATCGCCCAGTCGGCGGGTGAGCATCAGCTCGACCTGCGAATGGACGTCCTCGGTACCGGGCTCGATCTCGAAACGCCCGGCCTCGATCTCCGCGGCGATCTCCCGGAGCCCCGCCGTCAGCGTCGTGAGCTCTTCGGCGGTCAGCAGCCCGATTTTTTCCAGCATGGCGATATGGGCCAGCGACCCCTCGACGTCATAACGTGCCAGCCGCATATCCAGCTCGCGGTCGTCGCCCACGGTGTATTCCTCGATCATCTTGTCGGGTTCGAACCCCTTATCCCAAAGTTTTCCAGCCATATTCCTGTGCTAATTTTTCGATGTAATTTTCATAAACGGCGATTCCCTCTTCGATCTCCGAGAGGAGTACGAATTCGTCCGCCGTGTGTGAACGTGACGACTGCCCGGGACCCATCTTGAGCGACGGGAAGGGCATCAGCGCCATGTCCGACGTCGTGGGCGAGACATACGGGGTGCGCCCTGCGGCCCGTGCCGCCCGCATCAGCGGATGTTCTGCGCCGAGCGCCGAAGCCCGGATGCGCGTCGAACGGGGCACGGCGTCGGATCGGATGGCTGCCCGCAGGATTTCCACCGTCTCCTCGTTGGTGTAGGCGTCCGTCGTGCGGACGTCCGCGACGAAGCGGCAGCTGTCGGGCACCACGTTGTGCTGCGTTCCGGCTTCGATCTGCGTCACCGCGATCCCGATCGGCCCCAGCAGTTCCGACTCCCGTTCGAAGCGGAACGAGCGCAGCCGCGCGATGTCCTCCACGGCGATATAGAGGGCATTTATTCCCTCGCCGCGGGCCGCATGGCCGCTCTTGCCGTGCGCCGTGCAGTCCAGCACCACCAGCCCCCGCTCGCCTGCGGCGGCCTGCATGCCGGTTGGCTCGCCGACCAGCGCCATGTCGATTTTCCCCAGCGCGGGCAGCAGGGCACGCATACCGTGCTCGCCCATGCACTCCTCCTCGGCCGAGATGGCCAGCACGAGGTTGAAGGGCAGCTCCCGCGTGCGGAAAGTTAGGAATGTCTGTATCAGGCTCACCGCCGAAGCCCCTGCGTCGTTGCTCCCGAGGCCGTACAGCCGGTCGCCTTCGATGACCGGCGTGAACGGGTCGCGCGTGTACGAAGCCGCCGGACGCACCGTGTCGTGGTGCGAGTTCAGCAGCAGGGTCGGCCGCGCGGGGTCGAACCCTTCCGACCGTGCCCAGACGTTGTTCTCAAGCCGTTCGGGCGCCGCGCCGTGCTCCGCCAGATACCCGAAGATCAGCTCCGCGGTGCGCGCTTCGTCGCGCGAAAGCGACGGCGTTGCGATCAGCCTTTTCAGCAGCCCGATGGCTTCCGTGGTTTTCGTGTCCATTATTTTATCACCGTTCCGGTGTCGTTCAGCAGGTTATCCGAATGCTTGATGGTGACGCTCCGAACCCCTTTCTCAATGGCTTTCAGGGCGTTTTCGATCTTGGGGATCATCCCCTTGCTCACCGTTCCGTCCTCCTTGAGCGGAGGGTAGGTCGCGGCCGTGATCTCGCGGATCAGCGTTGTGTCGTCCTCCGGGTCGCGCAGGACTCCGGCTTTCTCGAAGCAGAAAACCAGCTCCGTCGGGGCGATCTCCGCAGCGCCTAGCGCGATGGCCGAAGCCACGCTGTCGGCGTTGCAGTTGAGCAGCGTCCCTTTCCCGTCGTGCATGATGGCCGAGAAGACGGGCGTGATACCCCCTTCCAGCAGCCGGCACAGCAGCGCGGAATCCACTCGCTCGATGTCGCCCACGAATCCGTAGTCGACCGGATGCGGGTCGCGGCGGCGGGCCGTGACAGCATTTCCGTCGGCTCCCGACAGCCCGAGGGCGTTGCATCCCGCGGCCTGAAGCCCCGCGACGACCTGCTTGTTGATCAACCCGGCGTAGACCATTGTCACCACGTCGAGCGTCCCCTTGTCGGTGATGCGGCGTCCGTCGACCATCTGCACCTTCAGTTCCAGCCGCTCGGCCAGCCGCGTGGCCAGCTTCCCGCCGCCGTGAATCAGAATTTTCGGGTCTTCCAGCGCCGCGAACTCTTTCAGAAAGCGTTTCAGCGCCGCGGGGTTGTCGATGACGTTGCCGCCTATCTTTACGACCGTGATGCGTTCCATTATTCCAGTCCCTCCAACAGTCGTTTCAATACCACTTGGGCCGATATCTCGCGGTTCGCCGCCTCGGGAATCACCAGCGAACGGGGCGATTCGATCACCTCGTCCGTGACGATCATGTTGCGGCGGACGGGCAGGCAGTGCATGAAGTAAGCGTTGTTCGTGAGCGCCATTTTCTCCGTGTCCACCGTCCATGCACGGTCGCGCGAGAGCACCTTGCTGTAGTTGGGGTCCGCGTAGGCGGCCCAGTTCTTGGCATAGACGAAGTCGGCGCCCTCGAGGGCCTTGCGCTGGTCGTATTCCACCCGGGCCGGGCCGACGAATTTCGGGTCGAGCTCGTACCCCTCGGGATGGGTGATGACGAAATCATAGTCCGCGGCGTTCATCCATTCGGCGAACGAGTTGGGCACGGCCTGCGGCAGGGCGTTGGGATGCGGGGCCCATGTCATCACGACCTTCGGGCGCTCCACGGCCTTATGCTCCTCGATGGTGATGAGGTCGGCGAAACTTTGCAGCGGATGGCGCGTCGCGGCCTCCATTGAGAAGACCGGGCGTCCCGAGTAACGGATGAACTGTTCCAGCACGCGCTCCTCGTAATCCTCGGCCTTGTCCGCGAAGCGCGCGAACGAGCGTACGCCGATCACATCGCAGTACGATCCCATCACGGGAATCGCCTCCAGCAGGTGTTCGGCCTTGTCGCCGTCCATCACCACGCCGCGTTCGGTCTCGAGTTTCCATGCTCCTTGGTTGACGTCGAGTACCATGACGTTCATCCCGAGGTTCATGGCGGCCTTCTGGGTCGAGAGCCGTGTGCGGAGGCTCGAGTTGAAGAAGAGCATCAGCAGTGTCTTGTTGCGCCCCAGTCCCGTGAACTGGAAGCGGTCGCGCTTGATCTCCATCGCTTCGGCGACGGCCGTCTTAAGGTCGCCGATGTCTTGTACGCAGGTAAACTTTTTCATCCGATCATCTCTTTGAATGCGTTGAGGAAGCGGTCCGCCATTTCGCGCGTGAGGCACAGCGCCGGCAGCAGCCGCACGGTCGAGGCTCCCGCCCCGCCGGTGAAGATGTGTTTTTCGAAGAGCAGACGCTTGCGGAGCTCCGGGCCCGAACCGTCGATCTCGATGCCGATCATCAGGCCGCGTCCGCGCACCTCTTTCAGCCCGCCCATCTTGTGCAGTTCGGCCAGCAGGTATTCGCCGACCGTCGCGGCGTTCTCCACAAGCCCGTCGCGTTCGATCACGTCCAGCACGGCGATCGCCGCCGCACAGGCCAGATGACTGCCTCCGAAGGTGGTTCCCAGCAGTCCCGGACGCGCCTCGAAGTGGGGCGCGATCAGCACGCCGCCGATGGGGAATCCGTTGGCCATGCCTTTGGCCGTGGTGATGAGGTCGGGACGGATGTTCGCCTCCTGATGGGCGAAGAAACGCCCCGTGCGGCCGTATCCCGACTGGATTTCGTCCAGCACCAACTGCGTCCCGCTTTCGGTGGCGGCTTCGCGCAGCCCCCGCAGGAACTCGTTCGTGGGGCAGTGGATGCCCGACACGCCCTGAATACCCTCGACGATCACCGCCGCGAATTCGCGTGTCGCCAGCTTCCTGCGTGCGGCTTCGAGGTCGTTCAGCGGCGTGAATTCCACGTTGGGGGTGCGGTTGAAGGGCGACTGAATCGCGGGGTTGTCCGTCACGGCGACGGCTCCCGACGTGCGGCCGTGGAAAGCCTTCGCGATGGCCAGCACCTTCGGACGGCCTGTGTGGAACGACGCCAGTTTCAGGGCGTTCTCATTGGCCTCGGCCCCCGAGTTGCAGAGGAAGAGGCGGAAGTCGTCGTAACCCGAGATGCGCCCGAGTTTGTCGGCGAGAGTCTGTTGCAGCGGGTTCTCCACCGAGTTCGAGTAGAATCCGATGCGCGCTGCCTGCTCCTGCACGGCCCGCACATAGTCGGGCTGCGCATGCCCGATCGAGATCACGGCATGGCCGCCGTAGAGGTCGAGGTACTCGGTGCCCGCCTCGTCGTAGACGAAGCAGCCCCGCCCCCGGACGGGTTCGATCGGATATAACGAATATACGTTGAATAATTTCATTTTTTAATGTTTAATAATCCGGCCCGGCAAAAAAAGCGTCCGGAAAGATGCGGACTAAAAGCGCGAGCGGAGGGGACGGTTTGCTAGCAAACCCGCGAATAGTCGCCCGGAGCCAGCGTTAGGCCGCGTCTTTTAGCTTTTTTTGTCAGCCGGTCGGTTTTTGCGCCGCTTTTTGCCGACCAAAAAGCGGCTATTGTGCGGCGGCTTTTAGCCGCCGGTTAGAAAGCGCTGGCTTTCAGTCGCAATCCCTCCTTTTCGTCGAGCCCGAACATCAGGTTCATGTTCTGCACGGCCTGCCCCGAGGCGCCTTTCAGCAGGTTGTCGATCACCGAGGTGATGTGCACTTTGCCGTCGTAAACGGCCGTGTGCAGCAGCGCCTTGTTGGTGTTCACCACCTGCTTCAGGTCCACGTCGTGCTCCGTCAGGCGGGTGAATGCCGCCGAAGCGTAGAAGTCGGCGTAGAGCTTCCGGACGGCCTCGCCGTCGAGCGGACACGCCGTGTAGACGCTCGCCAGAATGCCCCGCGTGAAGTCGCCGCGCATCGGCACGAAGTTGACCGCACGGTCGAACGACGGCTCCAGCAGCCGCAGGTTGCGTCTGATTTCGATCAGGTGCTGGTGCGTGAAGGCCTTGTAGACCGAGATGTTCGACGCCCGCCAACTGAAATGGGTCGTGGCCGAGGGTTTCACCCCCGCGCCCGTCGAACCCGTCACGGCCGTCACATGCACTTCGTCCTGCAACAGCCCCGCCGCGGCCAGCGGCAGCAGCGCCAACTGGATCGCCGTGGCGAAACAGCCCGGATTGGCCACGCGCTCCGCACGGCGGATGCGCTCGCGGTTCAGCTCCGGAAGCCCGTAGACGAACCCCTCCGACTCGTCGCGGAAATCCTGCGCAAGGTCGATGATCTTCACGCCTGCCGGAACGGTATTCTCCGCCAGCCACACCTTGCTCTGCCCGTGTGCCGAGCAGAGGAACACGACGTCGGCCGACCCGAGGTCGCAGGAGTCGCCGAACCGCATGTCGGTGTCGCCCTCCAGTCCTCCGTGCACGTCCGCGAGGCGGTTGCCCGCATTCGACGTGCTGTGGACGAAGACGATCTCCACCTGCGGATGGTTCACCAGCAGGCGGATCAGTTCGCCGGCGGTGTACCCGGCGCCCCCGATGATGCCGGCGCGGATCATTTCTTGTTGCGTTTCTGGACGTTGTAGAAAATCTTGATCTGGTTGCCGAGAATCTTCGTGAATCCCTTCACGTCGTCCGCCGACCACGCCTTGTTGACCTCGCCGTATTCGCCGAAGTCGGTCTTCATCAGATCGAACGTCGAATCGACGCCCACCAGCGTGTAGTTTCTCGGACGCAGGATCAGTTCCACGGTACCCGTCACGTTGCGCTGCGACGAAAGGAGCATCGCCTCGATGTCGCGCATCACGGGCTCGAGGTACTGCGCCTCGTGGAGGAACATGCCGTACCACGTTGCCACCTGCTCTTTCCAGTAGATCTGCCACTTGGTCAGCGTGTGCTTCTCGAGCATCTTGTGCGCGGCGATGATGAGCATCGGCGCTGCGGCCTCGAAGCCCACGCGGCCCTTGATGCCGATGATCGTGTCGCCGATGTGCATGTCGCGGCCGATGCCGAATTTCGAACCGATGGCCTCCACGGCGCGGATGGCCTCGACCTTGTCGGTGTAGGCCTTGCCGTTGACGGCCGCCAGCTCGCCCTCCTCGAACGTGAGCTTGAGCCGCTCCTCGCCCTCGGCCGTAATGGGGCTGGGATAGGCCTCCTCGGGAAGCGTCTGCTCCGAGTGGAGGGTCTCCTTGCCGCCGATCGAGGTGCCCCACAGCCCCTTGTTGATCGAGTACTCCATCTTCTTGTAGTCGGCCGTGATGCCGTGTTTGCGCAGGTAGTCGATCTCGTATTCGCGCGTCAGGGTCATGTCGCGCGTCGGGGTGATGATCTCGATCTCGGGGGCGAGGATCTGGAACGTCAGGTCGAAGCGCACCTGATCGTTGCCCGCGCCCGTCGAACCGTGTGCCACGGCGTCGGCGCCGATCTGCTTGGCGTATTCGATGATGGCGATGGCTTGGAAAATGCGCTCCGAGCTCACCGAAATGGGGTAGGTTCCGTTGCGCAGGATGTTGCCGAAGACCATGTAGCGGATGCTCTTCTCGTAATACTCCTGCTCGATGTCGAGCGTGGCGTGGGCCACGGCGCCGAGCTCCACGGCGCGCTGTTCGATCTTCTCGAGTTCGGGCTTCGAGAATCCGCCCGTGTTGGCGATCGCCGTGTAGACGTCGTATCCCTTCTCCTCGGAGAGGTATTTTACACAAAACGAGGTGTCCAGACCGCCGCTGAACGCCAGAACCACTTTCTTCTTTTCCATTTTATTTCGGTTTTAACTATTTCAGGTGAAACAACTTTTTTACTTTGTTCCTCAGGAACATCCGGTAGGGCGCCAGACGCGACTGTTTTGCGGGCGGCTCCTTGGCCGGGTCGTAAAGCATGCCCGTGCAGAGGCACATGCGGCGGTTGTTGCGTTGCAGGATGTCGTAGTTGCAGCAGCCTTCGCAGCCGCGCCAGAACTCCTCGTCCTCGGTGAGTTCCGAGAAGGTCACGGGGACGTAGCCCATCCGCGAATTGAGCTTCATGACGGGCAGCGACGTGGTGATACTGAATAACTTGGCAAACGGGAATCGTCGTCGGGCAAGCTCGAACGTTCGTCGTTTGATCTGTTCCGCGAGTCCCATGTGCCGGTACTCCGGATCGACGATCAGTCCCGAGGTGGCGACGAAGTCGCCGTGACCCCAGCACTCGATGTAGCTGAACCCGACCAGTTTTTCACCGTCCAGCGCCACGACGGCCTTGCCACCGGTCATTTTTGCGGCGATGTACTCGGGCGAACGCTTGGCGATGCCCGTACCCCGCTGCAGGGCCGACTCATAGATCAGATCGCAAATACGCGGTGCGTAATGTGCGTGTGACGAGTCGGCGAATACGACGCTGATTGTGTTGTTATTCATTTATTGTTTATGTGGGTAAAAAGTTGTGAACGAATTAGTTGATGCGGTAGGCGCGCTGCACGCCCTTGATGCGCATGATCTGATGGATCAGCGTATCCACGACGGCCGCACCGGGCACCTCGACCGCGACGGTTCCCGCCAGACAGCCGTTGCCGGCCGGTGCGAAGTTCATCGAGCGGATGCCCAGTTTGAGGTCGCGGACGATGACCTCGGTGATGTGGTTGGCCATGCCCGTGGTGTCTGCCGCCACGATGCGGATCGTCACGCGGAAAGCCCCCTCGGCATTCTGCCGCCAGCGGGCGTCGATCACCCGGTAGGGATAGTTTTCGCGCATGCGCTTGGCGTTGGGACAGTCGCAGCGGTGGATCGTGATGCCCGCATTGATCGTCACGAAACCGAACACGTCGTCGCCCTTGATCGGGTTGCAGCACTTGGCCAGCTTATATTGTATTTTCGAAATGTCGTCGTCAATCACCAGTGCGTCCTGCGGTGCGGCGCTCTCCCGCGCGTTGTGCTGTGCGGCCTTCTGGCGCTCGATCTCGGCGGCCGCGGCGCGGCGCTCCTCCTCGGCCTCTCCCGAGAGGTGGCGGGCCAGTATCTCCTTGATCGACCCGAAGTCGAGCTTCTGGGTGGCGATCAGGGCGTAGACCTCCGTCCCGAGGCGCAGTTTGAAGTATTTGGCCAGATAGGCCACCGCCTCGTCGATCGTGATGGCGAATTTCCAGTTCTTGAGCTTGCGCTCCAGCTCCTCGCGCCCCATGCGCGTATGCTTGGCCTGCTCTTCGCGAAGGTAGGACTTGATCTTGTTGCGGGCCTTCGACGTGATGACGAACGTCAGCCAGTCCGACTTGGGCGTCTGGTTCTTCTGGGTGAGAATCTCCACGATGTCGCCGTTGCGGAGTGTTTCGCGGATCGACACCGCGCGGTTGTTGACCTTGCCGCCTACGCACGTCGAACCCAGCGAGGTGTGGATGTCGAACGCGAAATCGAGCAGCGTGGCTCCTTCGGGGAGTTTGCGCAGGTCGCCGTTGGGCGTGAAGACGAAAATCTCGCCCGAGGCGGGCTTGGCGTCGAAACGCTGCGCCAGCGAGTGGGTCGTGTCCTCCATCAGTTCGCGCAGGTGGCCCAGCCACATCTCGCTGGTCTGCGCCCCTTGGTTAACCCCCTTGTAGCGCCAGTGCGCCGCAATACCGCGCTCGGCCACGGCGTCCATGCGCTCGGTGCGTATCTGCACCTCGACCCAGCGGCCTTCGGCCGACACGGTGGTGTGCAGCGACTCGTAACCGTTCGACTTGGGGATCGAGATCCAGTCGCGCATGCGGTTGGGGTTGGGGGTGTAAAAATCCGTCACCACCGAATAGGCCGTCCAGCACAACTGTTTCTCGGCCTCCTTGTCGCAGTCGATGATGATGCGGATGGCGAAGATGTCGTAGACGCCCTCGAACGGGACGTGCTGTTTGTGCATCTTGGTCCAGATCGAGAAGATCGACTTGGTGCGGCTCTTGATGTGGTATTTGATGCCGAGGCGGTGCAGCCGCTGCTCGATGGGCACGAGGAACCGGGCGATGAACGCACGGCGCTCCTCGGCGCTCTCCTCGAGCTTCGTGACGATGTGTTCGTAATCCTTCGGTTCGAGGTATTTCAGGGCGATGTCCTCCAGCTCGCTCTTGATCGAGTAGAGACCCAGCTTGTGGGCGATCTGGGCGTAGAGGTTCATCGACTCCCAGCTCTTCTTGCGCCACTTTTCGCGCGGGAACATCTCCAGCGAGCGCATCACCTCGAGGCGGTCGGCCAGTTTGATGAGGATTACGCGCGGGTCCTCGGAGTAGCTGACGATCAGGTCGCGGAAATTGTCGGCCTGCTCCTTGGCCACCTTGAGCTTCAGTTCCGAGATGTTGGCCAGCCCGAGGGTGATGCCCACGACCTGATCGCCGAAGCGGCGGCGGATGTCGGCGCTCAGGGCGAGGAACTCCTCGGCCGGGAGCTGCTTGTGGGCCAGCCGCACGACGTCGTGGAGGATGGACGCCACGGCGGAGTTGCGGCCGAGGCCGACCTCCGAGATCACGATCGAAGCTACCGCGGCGGCGTGGTCCACCAGAGGCGAGCCGTCGTAACGCATGAGTCCGGCGAGCTTCGCGTCGGCATACTCCAATGCCTCGTCGACGAGGCGCTGTGTCTGCTCCGAGAAGTTCGCGCGCACGAGCGTGCGGAGTTTTTCATACCGTGAAAAGTCCATTTTTACCTAACCGAATAGCGTTAGCGGCAAAGATATGAAAAAAAATTATAAATTTGTAACGTTGAACCAATACCTTATGCAATGGCAAAGAAAAAGGAGGTATATGTCCCGACCGTGGGCGAGGAGATCGGCAATGCGGTCTCCCACGGCGTGATGTCGCTGCTGGCGCTCGTGGCCCTTCCCTTTGCTGCCGTGTGGGCCTATGCGCATGATCCCGACGGGGTCTTGGCGTCGGCTTCGGTCTCGGTTTTCGTGATTTCGATCTTCCTGATGTTCCTCGCGTCGACGCTCTATCACTCGATGAACCCGCAGTCGAAGCACAAGGAGGTGTTCCACATCCTCGACCACATTTTCATCTACGTCGCCATCGCGGGCAGCTACACGCCCGTCGCGCTGATGGTTATCGGCGGCTGGCAGGGGGTCTTCATCACCATTCTCCAGTGGGCGATGGTGATTTTCGGCATCTTCTACAAATCGCTGTCCCGCAAGTCGATACCGGCCATCAGCCTGACCATTTATCTGGTCATGGGCTGGACGATCGTCTTCTTCCTGCCGCTGTTCGTGCGCCGGGCTTCGGTGCCGCTGCTGGTAATGATCGCGCTGGGCGGCCTGCTTTACACCCTCGGGGCCTATTTCTATGCGAAAAAAGGGTTCCGCTATCACCACATGGTCTGGCATCTGCTGATTAACTTGGCGGTTGCGGCGCATTTCGTCGGGATCGTCTTTTACCTCTACTGACATGGCCGCTTTCGATCTGCACATCCATTCCGAATACAGCAGCGACGGGGAATTTTCCGTTGCCGACATTGTCGACAAGTGCCTCGGGGCGCAGTTGACGCTCTTTTCCCTGACGGACCACAATTCGGTGCGGGGCGTCGGCGAGGCCGCCCGGCTGGCCCGGGAGCGGGGCATCGGATTCGTCCCGGGCATCGAGATCGACTGCAACTACCGGGGTACGGACCTCCACCTGCTGGGGTATGGCATCGACTGGGAATCTGCGGATTTCGCGTGGCTCGAAGAGGAGGTCGCCGCCAAGGTCACGGCGTCGTTCGGGGGCATGGTCGACAACCTGCTGAAACTGGGATTTTCCGTCGATGCCGATGCCGTGCTGGCAGCCGCCGGCGGGGGACTGCCGACGGGCGAACTGATCGCCGAGGTGATGCTCTCCGACGCGAAATACCATACGCCCCCGCTGCGGCCCTATATGGAGGGCGGCACGCGGAGCGACATGCCTTACATCAACTTTTATCTCGATTATTTCGCCCAGGGACGCCCGGCGTTCGTCCCCGTCGAATACATGGACTACCGTGATGCCGTCGAACTGGTCCGCGACAACGGCGGCGTGCCCGTCGTGGCGCATCCGGGGCTCAATTTCCGGGGATGCGAGGAGGTCGCCGAACAGCTTCTGGACCGCGGGGCCGCGGGGCTGGAGGTTTTCAACAACTACCACACTCCCGAACAGGCCGTCTATTTTACCTCGCTGGCCCTGTCCAAAGGGGTGCTGATGACCTGCGGCAGCGATTTCCACGGCAAGACTAAGCCCCGTATTGCCGTCGGGCGCTTCCCGTCTGACAGCCGTTTCGACGGCCGCCTGTCAGACTTTGTAAACCACATAAATGTGATCGGCGGGCAGGGCGTATAGCCTGCGCTCCTCGTCGGTGAAGGCCGCGGCGTAGTCGATGTCCGCGGCCTCGAAGCCCGCTTCGCGCAGGCGGTCGGCATAATCGGCGCCGTAGATGCGCCGGTGGTCGTACTGCCCGAAGATGCGCGTGCGCTCGTCGGGGTCGGTGATCGAGTCGTCCTCGTAGGTCTGCTCGTAATCCGTATCCACCGGGGAGAGGACGATGCCCCAGCCGCCGGGCTTGAGGATGCGGTGCAGTTCGCGCATCGCCTTGCGGTCGTCGGCGACGTGCTCCATGATGTGGTTGCAGATCACCACGTCCACCGAATCGTCCGCCAGCGGAATCTGCTGCACGTCGAAATGGAGGTCCGCCAGCGGGCTTTCCAGATCGGCCGTGACGTACTGCCCGGGGTGCGAGCGGAAGTGTGGCTTGAGGTGACGCATGATACAGACCTCAGGGGCAATGTGCAACGTGCGGGGAAAGGCCGTCAGCAGGTCGGTCTCGCGCGTCAGGTAGAGCCACAGCAGACGGTGGCGCTCCAGCGACAGGCACTTGGGGCACAGCGCATTGGGCCGCGACTGCACATAGCCGTAGGGCATGAATTTCCGGTATTTCGCACCGCACACGGGGCATTCGGTCCCGCGGCCCTTGTAGAAGAGTCCCGCCACGGGTACGGCCCATCCGGCGATGCGTTGCAGCACGGGCCGCGGAATGTGGTTCAGGGAGAATTTAATAAGTCGTTTTATCATTTGTTCAACCGTTACTGATGATCGGATTGCCGTAATTCACGGCGTTCCGCCGTGTTTACAAGTCTGACCCCACCCCAAACCCCTCCCTCGGGAGGGGCTTGTCGCAACGCATCCGGATTTACTCCAGAATCTTCGTTACCTCTTCCTCGGCCTTGCGCAGACGCTCCTTGCACGAGGCGATCAGCTCCGTGGCGCGTTTCACCTCCGCCGCGAGGCTGTCCACGTCCATCTCTTCGCTGCGCAGCCGCGCCAGTATTTTTTCGATCTCGGCCATCGCCTCGGCGTAGGCCAGCTCTTTCTTTGCCATATTCTTCAGGATTTTACGGTTGCATTTATCTTGCCGTCGGAGACCTCTATTTCGATCCGCTCACCCGCCGCGACCGCCGCGGCCGAGGTCACGGCCTTGCCGCCGCTCCGCACCACGGCGAATCCCAGTCGGAGGATGCGCTCGGGAGAGCGTCCGGCGATCAGCTCCGCGGCGTTTTCCAGCCGCGTCGTCTGCCGTGTGAGGAAGTCGCGCGCCGCGTCGGGCAGCAGCTCCGTGAAATGTTCCAGCCGCAGCGACTGCCGCGTGAGGAGCTCGCCGCTCAAACGCCGCACCTCGCCCGAAAGACGTTCGAGCCGCACCTCCGAGGCGTGCATCGCCGCCGTCGTGGTGTCGTGCAGTTGCAGGGCGGCGTAGTCGAGCCACCCGTCGACCTCGGTCATCCGTTCGACGAGCCATCCGGCTACCGCCGTCGGGGTTTTGAGCGCCGTATGGGCCACCATGTCGGCGACGCTGGTGTCCTTGTCGTGGCCGATGCCCGTCACCACCGGCAGCGGGAACTGCGCCACATGGGCGCAGAGGCGGTAGGCGTTGAAGCAGTTGAGGTCGCTCCTCGATCCGCCGCCGCGGATCAGCACCACGGCGTCGAATTTTTCCAGATTGGTCGCAACGTTGCACAAGGCTTCGACGATAGATTCTTCGGCCGCCGCGCCCTGCATGAAGGCGTCGAACAGGGTCAGCTCGAAGCGGTAGGGGCTCTTGCCCAGCTCCTTGCAGAAGTCCTGATAGCCCGCGGCGTTGGCGCTCGACACGATGGCGATGCGCTGCACGACGGTCGGCATCGGCACCTCGCGGTTCATATCCCAGACCCCGTCCTGCTGCAACTGCGCGATGGTCTGCTGCCGCTGCCGCTCCATGTCACCCAGCGTGTACGAGGGGTCGATGTCGGTGATTTGCAGCGAGAAGCCGTAGAGTTCGTGGTAGGAGACCAGCACTTTGGCCAGTATCTTGATGCCCGCGGCGAGCCGCTGACCCGTTTCGGCCTCGAAATACCCCGAGATGCGCGGGTAGTGCGACCGCCATACGACGGCCCGGGCCTGCGCCGTCGGCACGCCGTTGTCGCCGCCCTTTTCGACCAGTTCGAGGTAGCAGTGGCCCGAGTAGTTGACTTTTATTTCGGAGATTTCAGCACTCACCCATACGGGCAGCGCGAACTGTCCTTCGAGCGCGGACTTCACGCGGCGCTGCAACTCACGCAGGGTAATATATTGTGATTCAGCCATCAGCCCAGCAGTATCCCGATCGTGAACAGCGCTCCGAACAGCAGGATGTTGCGGGCTGTTTCGCCCAGACAGACATTCAGTTCCTCGCCGTGGTCGATACGCACCATCTTGCGCCATGTGGCGGTGTGCGCCGCGAGGTAGACGAGCGGCAGCAGCGCGGCCCATGTGCGGCCCCCGGCCAGCAGCGTGAGGCAGAGTGCGACGGCGGCGGCCCCGAGGGCGAAATAACCCCAGCGGCCGACTCCGGCTCCGAGGCAGACGACGATCGTGCGTTTGTTGCAGCGGACATCCTCCTCGCGGTCGCGGAAATTGTTGACCATCAGCATCGTGTCGATCACCAGTCCGCAGGCCAGCGCCGCGACGACGACCTCCCAAGTCCATGCCCCGGTCTGGATGTAGTAGGTGAATCCTACGGGAATCAGTCCGAAAAAGAGGATGACCGCGATATCCCCCATACCGTGGTAGGCCAGCGGCCAAGGTCCTGCGGTGTAGAAATAGGCGAAGACGACGCAGGCGGCGCCCACGGCGACGAGTTCCCAGCCGCCGCAGCGGAGGACGCCGGCGTGGAGCGCCCAGACGAGGATCCCGATCCCGGCGGCGCAGGCCGCGAGGGTGAATGCGGCGATGCCCGCCTTCATGGCCGGAAGGGTGATGTATCCCTTGGCGAAAGCCCGGTCGGGTCCCAGCCGGTCGGGTTTGTCAGCCCCTTTCATAAAGTCCCAGAGGTCGTTCACCAGATTGGCCGTACACTGCATCAGCACGGCGAACAACAGGCACAGCAGGGCAGGCAGGCCGTGGAACGATCCGTCGGTCCACGCCAGTGCGGAGCCGACGAGGACGAGAATCACGGAGTTGCCGAGGCTGTAGGGCCTCACGGCGAGAATCCATGCGGAAAGGGAGTTGGTTTTCATTGCGGAGGATTTTCAAGGGATTTTGCAGACGGGATTTTGGGGCTTTCGAGGGGCGGGGAGGGTCAGCGGATGACGAGCTCCACGGGCCGCGGAATGCGTTTGCCCTCGGGGAGCTGGATGCTCAGCACACCCTCGGTTTCGATCGGCCGGCCGTTTTTCAGGGCCGGCTGCCAGCGCGGGGCGCCGGCCACGGCTTTCAGCACGCGCCGTTTGAGGCGGTTGTCGGTCGATTCGAGCTCCTGATGGACGACGGTGTCGCCCTCGGGGGTGATCTTGTAGCGCAGGACCACGCGGGCGGCGGGTTCGCTGGCGTCCCAGCGCACCTGACGGGCGATGTAATGGCCGAACGTGGAGTCGGCGGGGAAGGCGGCGGGCTGGTCGTAGCGCAGGGTGATGAGCATCACCCCGTGGGCGGCCCGCTGGCCGTAACGGGCGATGGTCTCCTCGTCGGCGGGGAGCATCTCGACGTGCTCGATGTCCTCGGGCGGGATAGAGCGGATCTCCTTCGTCTCCTTGCCGTTGACGATATACATCGGCATGGGTTTCGGCGTCGCGGCCCGGAGGGCTGCGGCGAAGCACAGGAGAAAGAGAAATAGAACGTAGTTTTTCATGGTTGAACGGTTCCCTGTTTTTTCGATGTAATACTACTGTCGGCCTCCGTTTTTTGCCGCCTGCGGCGTCATTTGCAAATCTGACCCCACCCCAGCCCTCCCTCGGGGAGGGAGATGGCATACCTTTCGGTCGGTCGACACGTTAGCTTACATGCCAAACGGTCGGAGGGGGCGGGATATTGCCCGCTAAAACCCGTCTATACGGATGGGCGGGGACCGGATGAGGGTCGTTGTGGCCCGCCGTCGCCCCTAAAACCCATCTTTAGATGGGCGTGGACCGGATGGAAAACGTCATGTCCTGCCGTCGCCCCTAAAACCCGTCTATCAGATGGACGAGGTCTGCGCATCCGTTGCGGCGGAAGCGGACGCCCTCCGCTTCGAGGAGTTCCCGCTGTCGGGTCCATCCGGGAGCCGTGCGGCCTGCGGCGTTGACGACCCGGTGGCAGGGAAGGCCCTCGGGGGCTGCGGCCATCGCCCGTCCCACGCGGCGTGCGTATCCGGGCATGCCGGCCAGCCGGGCCAGTTGTCCGTAAGTTGCGATCCGCCCCGCAGGTATCTGCGCGACGATGCTCCAAATCTCGGCGTCGAAATCGGCGGGAAGGCGCATTGTGGCGGCTAAAGCTCGCTCTCTTTCAGGCGTTCGGCGTTCTCGGCCACGATCAGGTGGTCGATGCAGTCCTGAATGTCGCCGTCCATGAAGGCCGCGAGGTTGTAGATCGTATAGTTGATGCGGTGGTCGGTGATGCGCCCCTGCGGGTAGTTGTAGGTGCGGATCTTGGCCGAGCGGTCGCCCGTCGAGACCATCGTCTTGCGTTTCGAGGCGATTTCGTCGAGGTATTTCGAGTATTCGAGGTTGAAGACGCGCGTGCGCAGCTCCTCGAACGCCTTGTCGAAGTTCTTCAACTGCGATTTCTGGTCCTGACACTGCACGACGATGCCCGTCGGGATGTGCGTCAGGCGGATGGCCGAATAGGTCGTGTTGACCGACTGGCCGCCGGGACCGCTCGCGCAGAAGATGTCCTTGCGGATGTCGTTCATCGAGATATCGACGTCGAACTCCTCGGCTTCGGGCAGCACGGCCACCGAAGCGGCCGAAGTGTGTACGCGGCCCTGCGTCTCGGTCTGCGGCACGCGCTGCACGCGATGCACGCCCGATTCGTATTTCAGCGTCCCGTAGACGTTCTGTCCCGTGACCTTCAGCACCACCTCCTTGAAGCCGCCCACGGCGCCCTCCGACGACGAGGTGATCTCGTAACGCCACCCCTTCGACTCGATATACTTGGTGTACATGCGCAGCAGGTCGCCGGCGAAGATCGCCGCCTCGTCGCCGCCCGTGCCGCCGCGGATCTCCATGATGGCGTTCTTCGAGTCCTGCGGGTCCTTGGGAATCAGCAGCAGCTTGATCTCCTCCTCCATCTGCGCCAGTTGGGGCTCCAGTTCGGCGATCATCTCGCGGGCCATTTCGCGCATCTCCTCGTCCTTGTCCGTGGCCAGCGTGTCCTTGGCTTCGGCGAGGTTGGCGACGGCCGTGCGGTAGCGCTCCGAAGTCTCGATGATCGGTTCCAGCTCCTTGTACTCCTTGGTAAGCTGGATGAACTGCTTGACGTCGGCAATGACTTCGGGGTCGGTGAGTTTCTGTCCCGTCTCCTCGTATTTGAGTTTCAAACCGTCGAGGCGGTTCAATATGGTATTGTCTGCCATAAATGTTTATTTTGAGTGCAAAGATACTAAAAAGGCGGAGGAGTTCAAAACCGAATCGCAGGAGATTCGGTAAAACTTTCTGACCCATAAAAGTGTCGTTACGACACCAATAATCGGCAAACGGCAATGCGCGTTCCGAAAAAACGAAAGAGGGGCATGCCTCAGGCACGCCCCTCCCGTCTTGTCCTATCGGTTGACCTCCCGCAGCCAGTCCAGCACGGCGGCCTTCCAGATTTCGTGGTAGGGAAAGGTCGTGAGGAATCCCCAGCCGTGCTCGCCCAGCGGGTAGATGTGCAGCGACGCTTTCACGCCGTGGGCCTTGAGCGCCTCGTAGTAGAGCGCGCTGTTGACCGGGGGCACGCCCGTGTCGTCGTCCGAGTGGAACAGCAGGGTCGGGGGCGTGGCTTCGGTCACACGGTTCTGGAGCGAGTAGTATTCCGACTGTTCGGCCGTGCGGTCCTCTCCCAGCAGGTTGTCGAACGAGAACTGGTGGCCTTTTCCGGGTTCGGCCGTGATGACCGGGTAGACGAGGATCGCAAAGGCGGGTTTGAAAGCCCCGAGGGTCGAGGCCGTGGCGGCCAGATGGCCTCCGGCCGAGAAGCCCATGATGCCCACCTTGTCGGCGGTGAATCCCGTAGTTCCGGCTTCGAGCCCCGCCATGATGCGCAGCGCCTGCTGGACATCCTCCAGCGGCACTTCGGGGTGCCCGTTGGGCATGCGGTATTTCAGCACCGCGGCCGTGACGCCGTTCTGCGACAGCCAGCGGGCCACATCGTGACCCTCGTGGCCGATGGCCAGCCCCAGATAGCTGCCTCCGGGGCAGATCACCACGGCCTGTCCGGTGGCGCGGGCCGTATCGGCGGGGTAGATGTAGAGCTCGGTCTCGGTCGTGCGGTCGGTCCGCGCGGGGTTGTCCTCCCCGGGGGCGAGGACGATGTGATTGCTGTGGGGCGCCGTGGCGTTGTCCCAGATTTTCAGCGTCGCGGCGGGTTCCTGCGCCGTTGCGGTGAATGCGAAGAGGACCGCGGCTGCGGCCGGAAGTATCTTTTTCATCGGGTGCGTGTTTTAGCGTTTGCGGAGCCAGTCCAGCACGGCGTCCTGCCAGACGGCCTTGTAACGGAACGATTTGCGGATGCCCCAGCCGTGGCCGCCGATGGGGTAGATGTGTATCGAGGCTTCGATGCCGTGCTCTTTCAGGGCCGTGTAATAGCAGGTGCTGTTGACCGGCGGCACCGTCTTGTCGTCGTCCGAGAGCAGCAGCAGCGCCGGGGGCGTGGCTGCGGTCACGCGGCTCTCCAGCGAATAGGCCGCGTCCTGCTCGGGGGTACGCTCCGCGCTCAGCAGGTTGATGAACGACCCCTGATGGCGCTTGCCCCGCACGGCCGAGATGACCGGGTAGAAGAGGATCGAGAAATCCGGACGGACGCTGCCGATCGTCGAGGCCATCGCCGCGAGATGGCCTCCGGCCGAGAATCCGGCGATGCCGACCTTGGGGCAGGTGAAGCCTTCGGCGCCCGGGGCGTCGCCGCGCATGATGCGCAGGGCCTGCTCGGCATCCTCCAGCGGCACCTCGGGGTGGTGGTTGGGCATGCGGTATTTCAGCACGGCGCCGGTGATGCCGTTCGCGGCGAGCCACTTGGCCACTTCGTAGCCTTCGTGGTCGATGGCCAGCCGTCCGTAACCGCCTCCGGGGCAGATCACCACGGCCTGACCGGTGGCGCAGGCCGTGTCGGCGGGAAAGATGTAGAGTTCGGCCTCCGACGTGTTGGCCAGCCGGTTGGGTTCGGGCTCCTGCTCGGGGGTGTCGATGCCGTTGCTGTGGGGCGCCGAAGCGTTGTCCCAGATGCGGATCGTCGCGGCCTGCCCGTAGTCTTTGGCGGAAGCGGATGCGCTCATAAGCAAAAATGCCAGAAAAAGTTGAACGGTTCGTTTCATATAGGATGTTTTTGTCGGATGCTGTTCTCCGAAGGATAAGCCTCTCCCGAGGACCGTTTAAGAAACGGTTTTTTAGAGGTGGAGGCGCGGAACCGGAACCGAGATCCGGTGACCGTGCACCGCCCCTAAACCCCGGCTCTTAAATTACGATGTTGATGATCTTGCCCGGCACGACGATGATCTTCTTCGGGGCCTTGCCTTCGAGCCATTTCTGCGCCTCGGGAGCCGTGACGACGTCGGCCTGAATCTCGGCGGGTGTCATCGAGGCGGCGTACTCCTTTTTGAAGCGGAGCTTGCCGTTGACCGACACGGGGTATTCGAAGGCGTCGAGCACGAGATGCTTCTCGTCGCAGACCGGGTACGCGGCCGTGCAGACCGATTCGGTGTGTCCGAGCGCGGCCCACAGCTCCTCGGCGATGTGCGGGGCGAAGGGGGCGAGCAGCACGGTCAGCGGTTCGAGCACTTCGCGCTTCGAACACTCGCCCAGCTCGTTGAGGCAGATCATGAAGGCCGCGACGGAGGTGTTGAACGAGAAGTTCTCGATATCCTCCGAGACTTTCTTGATGGTCTTGTGCAGCGTGCGGAGCTCTTTTTCGCTCGCCTTCTCGTCGGTGACGCACAGTTGTCCGTCGCGGTCGAAGAACAGCCGCCAGAAGCGGCGCAGGAACTTGTGCACGCCGTCGATGCCGTTCGTGTCCCAAGGCTTCGACTGCTCGAGCGGGCCGAGGAACATCTCGTACATGCGCAGCGTGTCGGCGCCGTAGTTGTCGACGATGTAGTCGGGGTTCACGACGTTGTAGAACGACTTGGACATCTTCTCGATGGCCCAGCCGCAGACGTATTTGCCGTCCTCGAGGATGAATTCGGCATCCTTGTATTCGGGCATCCACGCACGGAAGGCGTCGAGGTCGAGGATGTCGTTGCGGACGATGTTCACGTCGACGTAGAGCGCCTGCGTGTCGTACTGCTCCTTGAGGCCCAGCGACACGAACTTGTTGGTCCCGACGATGCGGTAGACGAAGTTCGAACGGCCTTGGATCATGCCTTGATTGACGAGCTTCCGGAAGGGCTCCTCCTCGCAGACGGCTCCCAGATCGTAGAGGAACATGTTCCAGAAACGCGAGTACATCAGGTGGCCCGTGGCGTGCTCGATGCCGCCGACGTAGAGGTCCACGTTGCGCCAGTACTCGTCGGCCTCCCTGCTCACGAGCGCCTCGTCGTTGTGCGGGTCCATGTAGCGGAGGTAGTAGGCCGACGAGCCGGCGAATCCGGGCATCGTCGAGTATTCGTAGGGGTAGCCCTCGGGCGTCGCCCATCCCTTGACGCGGGCCAGCGGCGGCTCGCCCTGCTCCGTGGGTCCGAAATTCTCGATGGGAGGCAGCTCCAGCGGCAGTTTGTCTTCCGGCAGCGGGTAGGCTACGTCGTCCTTGTAGTAGATCGGGAACGGCTCGCCCCAGTAGCGCTGGCGCGAGAAGATGGCGTCGCGCAGGCGGTAGTTGACGAGCTTCTTGCCCAGTCCGCGCTTCTCGACTTCGGCGAACATCACCTGAATCGCCTCCTTTACATCCATGCCGTCGAGGAAATTCGAGTTGATTACTTTTCCCGTTTTTGCATCGTACGACTCCTTCTCGATGTCGCCGCCCTCGACCACCGGGACGATGTCCAGTCCGAAGTGGCGGGCAAAGGCCCAGTCGCGCGAGTCGTGTGCCGGGACGGCCATGATGGCGCCCGTTCCGTAGCCCGCCAGCACATAGTCCGAGATGTAGATCGGAATGGCCTTTTTGGTGAAGGGGTTGATGGCGTAGGAGCCTGTCGCAACGCCGCTTACGCGCTTCGTGTCGGCGATGCGGTCGCGCTCCGAACGCTTCCGGGTCTGGCAGATGTAGTCCTCCACGGCGGCCTTGTTTTCGGGCGTCGTCAGGGAGCCGACCCACTCGTGCTCGGGGGCGATGACCATGAACGTCACGCCGAAGATCGTGTCGGGGCGGGTGGTGAAAATCTCGAGTTTCTTTGCCGAATTCTGAATGTCGAAGAAGACCTGAGCGCCCTCGGAACGGCCGATCCAGTTGCGCTGGATCTCCTTGAGCGAGTCGCTCCACTCGAGTTTGTCCAGCCCGTCGAGCATGCGCTGGGCATAGGCGGTCACGCGCAGGAGCCATTGTTTCATGCGCTTCTGCTCGACCGGATAGCCGCCGCGGACCGAAAGTCCGTCGTGTACTTCGTCGTTGGCCAGCACGGTTCCCAGCTTCGGGCACCAGTTGACCATCGTGTCGGCGCGGAACGCGAGGCGGTAGTTCTGGAGAATTTGCTCCTTTTCGGGTTCGCTCTTGGCGTTCCATTCGGCGGCCGTGAAGTGCATCTCGGTCGAACAGGCGACGTTCAGCCCCTCGGTGCCGCTCTTTTCGAACGCGGCGATGAGTTCCGCGATCGGGCGCGCCTGCCGTTTGTCGTAGCAGTAGTAGTGGGAGAACATCTCGAGGAACGCCCACTGGGTCCATTTGTAGTAGCCGGGGTCGCATGTGCGCACCTCGCGGTCCCAGTCGAACGAGAAGCCGATCTTGTCCAGTTGTTCGCGGTAGCGGGCGATGTTCTGCTCGGTGGTGACGGCCGGGTGCTGGCCCGTCTGGATGGCGTACTGCTCGGCGGGCAGGCCGAATGCGTCGTAGCCCATCGGGTGCAGGACGTTGAAGCCCTTCAGCCGCTTGTAGCGCGAGTAGATGTCCGAGGCGATGTAGCCCAGCGGATGCCCGACGTGCAGGCCCGCTCCCGACGGGTAGGGGAACATGTCCAGCACATAGAATTTGGGCCGCGCGGGGTCGGCCTCCACCTTGTAGGTCTTGTCCGCTCTCCAGCGGCTCTGCCATTTGGCCTCGATCTCCTTGAAATTGTACTCCATATCTTTGAACGTTTTGTATTTTAGCTTCTCGATACCGGCTCTTGGCCGGGTCTGCAAAAATAGCAAAAGTTTTCCGGATTCGTCATTTATCTTGTTTCCAATATGTCATAAAAAACGGAACACGCCCCGAAAGGCGCGTCCCGTCACGAACTGTGTGCGGAAACCGGTTATCTGTAAAGCGGCACGACGCTCATTGAATAGGCTTCGCCGTGGCCCGTGCCGTCGGTGAGCGTGTGGAGGATCTCCTCGCCGTGCCACACGACGGCCGTGCGCGACGTACCGAAGAGGGTTCCGGCGCTGAAAACGTCGTCGCCGTAAGCGGCTATGGCATAGGGCAGCGACCCTTGGGCCGGGCCGTCCGAGAGGTCGTAAAGCTCCCGGCCGTTCTTCCAGACGACGCCCTCGTTCTCGAAGCCGTCGACGGTGTAGCCTGCGGCGTAGAGCGCACTCCCCGAACGACAGACGGCGGTGGCCTCGGCCGAGGAGGAGCCGTCGGTCAGCGTGTAGAGCACGTCGGCGTCTTTCCAGACGACGGCCTGTGTGCCCACATAGCCCGCCGTGTAGAGCGTGCGGCCGTCGGCGCAGAGGGCGATGGCTCCGGCGTCGGTCTGTCCGTCGGTGAGCGTGAAATGCGCCTTGTCGTTCTTCCAGACCACGGCAAGCTGTTTTTCGAGGCCGCTCTGGAGGCTGCCCGCGGCATAGACATCGCTTCCCGAGACGGTCACGGCCCGGGCTTGCGATGTGGCGGGGCTCACCGAGTAGGCGTGCGTCTCCGCGCCGTCCTTCCAGATTTTGGCCGTCAGGGCGCCACCCGTATCCTCGCTGCCGGCGACGTAGATGCTGCCGCCGGCGGCCGAAACGGAGTAGAGGTAGGCGCTGCCCGAGGCCGGCGCAATGGTGTATTTCAGGGTGCCGTTCACCCAGATTCTCCCGACGATCGCGTCGCCCTGTTGTTCGTAGCCCGCCGTGTAGACCGTGCCGTTGTCGACCGAGACGGAGTAGGCCCAAGCATTGTTCGTGCCGTCGGTCAGGGCGTAGAGTTCGTTGCCGTTTTTCCAGACCGTCGCCACGGACTTGCCGGACGGGGTTTTATAGCCCGCCGTGTAGATGTCGTAGCCCGAAGGTTTCGGCCGCTTGCCGTTGTCGTCGTCGCTGCACGCTCCCGAGCAGAGGACCGCTGCGAGGAGCGGCAGGAAAAGGTTGTGTAAGAGTCGTTTCATGGTGTTTGCGGTACGGGGTTGTTCGGCGCCGGGGCATTCGGCGCTCCGGCGGCCCGTACCCCGTTTCGGGGGCAAAGTCCGTGCCGCGGCGGATGTTGTTTTCCGGTGATGTATGGCATTGAAGATAAACCGATTGATGAATTATATATAAGCTGAATATTATAACGTCTAAAAATCCATAAGTAAAAAGAATAGCAAACAGCGTAAATTCCTGTAAAATGGCGAAAAAAGATGCTCCTATATATTGTATTTCCGAAAAAATGCGTACCTTTGCAGTCCATTTTGGACAATGGAGATAGATTTTTTAACAATTAAAGGACAGTTTAAGCAATGCCAACTATTCAACAGTTAGTGAGAAACGGCCGTGTGAAGATGGAGGACAAGTCGAAGTCTCCCGCACTGGCCGCGTGTCCGCAGCGCCGGGGCGTATGTACGCGTGTGTACACCACCACCCCGAAGAAGCCGAACTCGGCTATGCGTAAGGTAGCACGTGTGAGATTGACCAACGGCAAGGAGGTCAACGCCTACATCCCCGGAGAAGGCCACAACTTGCAGGAGCACTCCATCGTGCTCGTCCGCGGCGGTCGTGTGAAGGACCTCCCCGGTGTACGTTACCACCTCGTGCGCGGTGCGCTCGACTCGGCAGGCGTCGACGGACGTCGTCAGCGTCGTTCGAAGTACGGTGCGAAACGCCCCAAGGCAGGTAAGTAGTCAAGAGAATTTTTTTAACAGATCATTTTTAAATAGCAATGAGAAAAGCTAAGCCAAAAAAGCGAATTCTACTTCCGGATCCGAAGTTCGGAGACGTGGCTGTGACCCGTTTCGTGAACAACCTTATGCTGGATGGTAAGAAGAGTATTGCCTACACGATTTTCTACGATGCGTTGGATATCGTCGGCAAGAAGATGAAGGATGCTGATAAATCTCCCTTGGAAGTCTGGAAACAGGCTCTGGAGAACATCACACCCCAAGTCGAAGTGAAATCGAAGCGTATCGGAGGTGCGACGTTCCAGGTTCCTATGGAGGTTCGTCCGGAGCGCAAGATTTCTATTTCCATGAAAAACCTTGTCCTCTATTCCCGCAAGCGCGCCGGCAAGACGATGGCAGACAAGCTCTCAGCAGAAATACTGGATGCCTTCAACCAGCAGGGTGCCGCCTTCAAACGTAAGGAGGAGATGCACCGCATGGCTGAGGCCAACAAGGCATTCGCACACTTCAGATTCTAAAAAGAGAGGATTGACAGATGGCAACCAGAGATTTAAAATATACTCGTAACATCGGCATCATGGCTCACATCGATGCCGGTAAGACCACCACATCCGAGCGAATCCTTTTCTACACGGGCAAGACCCACAAGATCGGTGAGACGCACGAAGGAGCAGCTACCATGGACTGGATGGTTCAGGAGCAGGAGCGCGGTATCACGATCACCTCGGCCGCTACGACCGCATTCTGGAACTACAAGGGCAACCAGTATCAGATCAACCTGATCGATACCCCGGGACACGTCGACTTCACGGTCGAGGTGGAGCGCTCGCTGCGTGTGCTGGACGGAGCCGTCGCTACGTTCTGCGCCGTGGGCGGCGTCGAGCCCCAGTCGGAGACGGTATGGCGTCAGGCCGACAAGTACAACGTTCCCCGTCTCGGTTACGTCAACAAGATGGACCGCACGGGCGCCGACTTCCTGTCGGTGTGCGCACAGATCAAGGAGCACTTCGGTGCTACGGCCCTTCCGGTCGTCCTGCCCATCGGTGCCGAGGACAAGTTCGAAGGTCTGGTAGACCTTATATATAATAATGCTATCTATTACTACGACGACAAGACCGTCCGCGACAACTTCGAGTTGAAGGAGATTCCCGAGTCGATGAAGGCCGAGGCCGCCGAATGGCGTGCCAAGCTCATCGAGGAGGTGGCTTCGACCGACGATGCGCTGATGGAGAAGTTCTTCGAGGATCCCGATTCGATCACTGCCGACGAGCTGCTCGCCGCGATCCGCAAGGCTACGATCTCGATGCAGATCGTCCCGATGCTCTGCGGTTCGTCGTTCCACAACAAGGGCGTGCAGAAACTGCTCGACTATGTGATGGCTTTCCTCCCCTCGCCGCTGGACCTGCCCGCAGTTACGGGTATCAACCCCAAGACCGAGCAGGAAGAGACCCGCAACGCCACGGAGAGCGATCCGTTCTGCGGTCTGGCGTTCAAGATCGCTACCGACCCGTTCGTGGGCCGTCTGGCTTTCGTGCGCGTCTACTCGGGCAAGCTCGATGCAGGTTCCTATGTGCTGGATACGCGCAGCGGCAAACGCGAGCGTATCAGCCGTCTCTACCAGATGCACGCCAAACAGCAGAATCCGATAGAGACCGTCGGCGCCGGTGACATCTGCGCAGCCGTCGGTTTCAAGGAGATCCGCACGGGCGACACGCTCTGCGCCGAGAACGCACCTATCGTTCTGGAGCAGATGACCTTCCCCGAGCCGGTGATCGGTCTGGCCGTAGAGCCCAAGACCCAGAAGGACCTCGACAAGCTCGGCATCGCTCTGGGCAAGTTGGCTGAGGAGGACCCCACCTTTACGGTTCACACCGACGAGGATTCGGGTCAGACGGTTATCAGCGGTATGGGTGAGCTTCACCTCGACATCATCGTCGACCGTCTGCGCCGCGAGTTCGGCGTGGAGATCAACCAAGGTGCTCCTCAGGTGAACTACAAGGAGTCGCTTACCAAGACGGTTCAGCACCGTGAGGTCTTCAAGAAGCAGACCGGCGGTCGCGGTAAGTTTGCCGACATCATCTTCGAAATCGGTCCCGCCGAGGAGGGCAAGATGGGCCTTACGTTCGTCGATCAGGTGAAGGGCGGTAACATTCCCAAGGAGTTCATTCCTTCGGTTCAGAAGGGCTTCGAGTCGGCTATGGCCAACGGTGCGCTGGCCGGCTATCCGATGGACTCGATGAAGATCACGCTGCTCGACGGTTCGTTCCACCCGGTGGACTCCGACCAGTTGTCGTTCGAAATCGCTGCCCGCAACGGTTACCGTGCGGCCGCTCCCAAGGCCGGTTCGGTGATTCTGGAGCCCGTGATGTCCGTGGAGGTCGTTACCCCCGAGGAGAACATGGGCGACATCATCGGCGACCTGAACAAGCGCCGCGGACAGATCACCGGCATGGAGTCGAAGGGCACCGCCCGCGTGGTGAAGGCCAAGGTTCCCCTGTCGGAGATGTTCGGCTATGTGACCGTGCTGCGTACGATCTCGTCGGGCCGCGCCACTTCGTCCATGGAGTTCTCGCACTTCGAGGAGGTTCCCGCCAACTTGGCCAAGGAGATCATCGAGAAAGCGAGTGGTAAACGTAAGGAAATAGAATAAGCAAACAATATGAACCAGAAGATTAGAATCAAGTTAAAGTCATTCGATCACAATCTCGTGGACAAATCGGCCGAGAAGATTGTGAAGACTGTGAAGAGCACGGGTGCCGTCGTGAGCGGCCCGGTGCCCCTTCCCACGCACAAGCAGATTTTTACGGTCAACCGCTCGACTTTCGTCAACAAGAAAGCCCGCGAGCAGTTCCAGCTCTGCACCTTCAAGCGTATCCTCGATATCTACTCGTCGACGCCCAAGACGATCGACGCGCTGATGAAGCTCGAGCTCCCCTCGGGCGTCGAGGTCGAGATCAAGGTGTGATAGCTTGAGCGACGTCCTGCCGGTCTCCGCAATGCCGTTTACGGCGTTTCGGACCGGAATCGGCAGGGCCTGAACGTTACATCACTTTATACTATTTTATAACAAACAATTGACAACAAATGTCAGGACTTATTGGAAAGAAAATCGGAATGACTTCCGTTTACAGTGCCGAGGGTAAGAACATACCATGCACTGTCATTGAGGCTGGTCCGTGCGTTGTTACGCAAATCAAAACCGTCGAGAAGGATACCTACGAGGCGGTTCAGATTGCCTATGACGAAAAAAGTGAAAAGCACGCCACCAGCAGTTTGTTAGGTCACTTCAAGAAAGCCGGCACGACTCCGAAACGCAAACTTGCGGAATTCAAGGACATGCCCGAAGTGGCACTCGGCGACACGCTGACCGTAGAGCTCTTCTCGGAAGAGGACTGGGTCGACGTGACCGGGATTTCGAAAGGAAAAGGCTTCCAGGGCGTCGTGAAACGTCACGGCTTCGGCGGCGTAGGCGGCCAGACCCACGGCCAGCACAACCGTGCGCGCAAGCCGGGTTCGCTGGGTGCGTCGTCCTATCCCTCGCGCGTCTTCAAGGGCAAACGTCTGCCCGGCCGGATGGGCGGTGAGCAGGTGAAGGTTTTGAACCTGCGTGTATTGAAAGTAATTCCCGAAAACAACCTGATCCTCGTGAAGGGGTCGATTCCGGGAGCTAAAGGTGCTTATTTAACGATTGAAAAGTAGTATGGAATTAGCTGTTTTAAACACACAAGGAAAAGAAACGGGTCGTAAGGTAGTCCTTTCGGATGCCGTTTTCGGAGTAGAGGCTAATGACCACGCTATCTACCTCGACGTGAAGCAGTACCTCGCCGACCAGCGTCAGGGTACGCACAAGTCGAAGCAGCGCAACGAAGTTGCCGGCTCGACCCGCAAGCTCAAGCGTCAGAAAGGCACCGGCGGTGCACGTGCGGGCAGCATCAAGTCGCCCCTGTTCCCGGGCGGCGGCCGTATCTTCGGTCCCCAGCCCCGCGATTACAGCTTCAAGCTCAACAAGAAGCTCAAGCAACTGGCTCGCCGCAGCGCGCTGACTTACAAGGCTCAGGCAGGCGTCATCAGCATCGTCGAGGCCATCTCGATGGAGGCTCCCAAGACCAAGTCGGTAGCGGCTCTGGCCGAGGCGCTGAAGGTCGATGACAAGAAGGTTCTGCTCGTTCTTCCGGAATCGAACGTGAACCTGCAGTTGTCGTGCCGCAACCTCACCTATGTGAAGCCCGTGCTGGCTCAGAACGTCTGCACATACGACGTGATGAACGCATCGGCCATCGTATTGGTAGAGGGCGCCGAGAATGTATTGAATACGATGTTAGCTTAAAAACGCAAGTTACAATGAACATTATTATTAAGCCGGTTTTGACCGAGAAAATGACGATTCAGGGCGATAAGTTGAATCGCTACGGTTTTATCGTTGACGTAAAGGCTAACAAGCTGCAGATTCGCAATGCCGTAGAGCAGATGTACAACGTCGTCGTTACGGACGTGAACACCGTGAACTACATGGGCAAACTCAAGAGCCGCTATACCAAGGCTGGTCTTCTGGAGGGTCGCGCCAATAACTTCAAGAAGGCTATCGTCACCTTGAAGGATGGAGACAAGATCGATTTTTACAGTAATATCTAACGAAGATGGCAGTAAGAAAATTTAAACCTGTTACCGCAGGTACGAGACATAAGATTGTCGGCACGTTCGACGAGATAACGACGAACAAGCCGGAGAAGTCGCTGCTGAGCCCCAAAAAGAGCTCGGGCGGACGTAACAGCGCCGGTAAGATGACGGTTCGCTATATCGGCGGCGGTCACAAGCAGATGTATCGTAATGTCGACTTCAAACGTGCGAAGGACGGCATGGCTGCAACGGTAAAATCGATCGAGTACGACCCCAATCGTACCGCACGCATTGCACTTCTGGTTTACGCCGACGGTGAGAAGAGCTACATCATCGCACCTAACGGACTCCAAGTCGGTCAGACCGTAATGAGCGGCGCAGGCGTTGCTCCTGAGGTCGGAAACACGCTCTTCCTGAGCGAGATCCCTCTGGGTACGGTCGTGCACAACATTGAACTCTACCCCGGTCAGGGTGCCGCCATGGCACGCTCGGCCGGTTCCTACGCCCAGTTGCTGGCTCGTGAGGGCAAATTCGCCATCATCAAGCTGCCTTCGGGCGAGACTCGTATGGTACTCGTAACTTGCCGTGCTACGGTGGGTGTCGTGTCGAACGTCGACCACAGCCTCGAGCAGTCGGGCAAGGCAGGACGCGAGCGTTGGCTCGGCCGTCGTCCCCGCACCCGTGGTGTCGTCATGAACCCGGTGGATCACCCGATGGGTGGTGGCGAAGGACGTGCGTCGGGTGGTCACCCGCGTTCGCGCAAGGGTCTGCTTGCCAAGGGTTATAAGACTCGTAACCCGAAGAAGACGACCTCGAAGTTTATTATTTCCAAGAAGAAAAAATAATTAAATAAGAGTACATAATGAGCCGTTCATTAAAAAAAGGACCGTTTATCGACCCCAAGCTCGAGGCGAAAGTCGTCGCTCAGGCCGAAGGGAATAAAAAGTCGGTAATCAAGACATGGTCACGCGCAAGTATGATCTCGCCTGACTTCGTAGGTCAGACGGTAGCTGTCCACAACGGAAACAAATTCATTCCGGTGTATGTAACAGAGAACATGGTAGGTCACAAACTCGGTGAGTTTGCCCCCACCCGCAACTTCCGTGGTCATGCAGGTAACAAGAAAAAATAGGTAGAAAATGGGTGCAAGAAAAGCAAATATGGCCGAGAAAATAAAGGCCGAAAAGAAGCAGAAGGCAATCGCCATTATGCGTGACTGCCCGACCTCTCCCCGTAAGATGCGCCTGGTGGCCGACATCATCCGCGGCGTGGAGATCAACAAGGCTCTGGGCATCCTTCGTTACTCGAAGAAGGAGGCGTCGATCCGTATGGAGAAGCTCCTCAAGTCGGCGATCGCCAACTGGGAGGCCAAGAACGAGTCGGAGCGTCTGGAGGACACGAAGCTCTGCGTGAAAGAGGTATTCGTCGACTGCGGTCGCATGCTGAAGCGTATTCAGGCTGCGCCCCAAGGTCGCGCACACCGTATCCGCAAGCGTTCGAACCATGTGACGATCGTAGTTGACAAAATGGTAACCGTAGAAAACAAGTAATCAGATGGGACAGAAAGTTAATCCGATAGCAAATCGTCTTGGCATCATCCGCGGTTGGGATTCCAACTGGTTCGGAGGCAAGGATTTCTCCGACAAACTCGTCGAGGACGCCAAGATCCGCAAGTATCTGAATGTCCGTCTGGCCAAGGCGAGCATCTCGAAGATCATCATCGAGCGCACGCTGAAACTCGTGACGGTTACGATTTCGACCGCCCGTCCGGGTATCATCATCGGCAAGGGCGGACAGGAGGTCGACAAACTGAAGGAGGAGCTGAAGAAGCTCACCGGCAAGGAGATCCAGATCAACATCTTCGAGGTGAAGCGCCCCGAGGTGGACGCCGTGATCGTCGGTCAGAACATCGCCCGCCAGTTGGAGGGCCGTGTATCGTTCCGCCGCGCCGTGAAGATGGCCGTGGCTTCGACCATGCGCATGGGTGCCGAGGGTATCAAGATTCAGGTTGCCGGCCGTGTAGGCGGCGCCGAGATGGCCCGTACCGAGACGATCAAGGAAGGACGCATTCCGCTGCACACGTTCCGCGCAGATATCGACTACTGCCTGACGGAGGCGCTCACCAAGGTGGGTATTCTGGGCGTGAAGGTCTGGATCTGCCAAGGCATCGTCTACGGACAGCGCGACCTGTTCGAGATCGCAGGCGCTTCGGCGCAGGCTCCCTCGGGCGACCGCGGTGAACGCGGAGACCGTCGTGGCGGACGCGGAGATCGTGGCGACCGTCGCGGTGGCGATCGTCGTGGCGGGGACCGTCGCGGTGGACGCGGAGACCGTCGCAACAACAATCAGTAGTAAGTAGGACCTTTTTAAAGCAGAACTAACATGTTACAGCCGAAAAAGACCAAATTTAGAAGAATGCAGAAAGGCCGTATGAAAGGTATCGCTCAGAGAGGAAACCAACTTGCATACGGATCGTTCGCAATCAAGGCACTTGAATCGACCTGGATCACAGGTCGTCAGATAGAGGCGGCCCGTCAGGCCATTACGCGTTACATGAAGCGTGAAGGTCAGTTGTGGATTCGCATCTTCCCCGACAAACCCATCACGAAGAAGCCCGCCGAGGTGCGTATGGGTAAGGGTAAGGGTAATCCCGAAGGCTTCGTGGCGCCAGTTACGCCCGGACGCATTCTCTTCGAGGCCGAAGGTGTGCCTCTGGAAGTAGCTCAGGAGGCGCTGCGCCTGGGAGCCCAGAAGCTGCCCATTACCACCAAGTTTATCGTAAGACGTGACTACGTCGAAACCACAATTTAAGGGAACGCAAAATGAAAAGTGCAGAAATCAAGGATATTTCGATCAAGGACCTGCAGGAACGCATCGAGACCGAAAAGGCCCAGCTCGGGAAGTTGAAGGTGCAGCACGCAGTGTCCCCCGTCGAGAACCCGTCGATCATCAAGAAGAACCGCAGAGATATAGCTCGCATGCTGACCATTCTGCGTCAAAAAAACGCTAAATAAGTAACAACTATGGAAAGAAATCTTAGAAAAGAGCGTATCGGTGTGGTTGTCAGCAACAAGATGGAGAAGACCATTGTGGTTGCAGTAGCACGTAAGGTGAAGCATCCTATCTACGGCAAGTTCGTGAACAAGACGACGAAATTCGTCGCCGAGTCGCTCGACGAGACCTGCAAGGAGGGTGATACCGTGCGTATCATGGAAACCCGCCCGCTGAGCAAGACCAAGCGTTGGAGATTAGTACAAATCATTGAAAGAGCTAAGTAGTTATGATACAACAGGAAAGTAGACTCGTAGTAGCTGATAACAGCGGTGCGAAGGAGGTCCTCTGCATCCGGGTGCTCGGCGGCACGAAGCGTCGCTACGCATCTATCGGCGATAAGATCGTGGTGGCCGTGAAGAGCGCGACCCCCTCGGGCGATGTCAAGAAGGGCGCCGTATCGAAGGCGGTCGTCGTAAGAACCACGAAGGAAATCAGGCGTGCAAACGGTTCGTACATTCGTTTCGACGACAACGCCGTGGTGCTGCTTAACAACCAGGGTGAAATGCGCGGTACTCGTATATTCGGCCCCGTAGCTCGTGAGCTGCGCGACCAGTATATGAAGATTATCTCCCTCGCACCCGAAGTATTGTAATCATAAAAACAATTTCGGATATGTCAGTGAAATTACATATTAAGAAAGGGGATCAGGTTCAGGTCATTGCCGGCGACGGCAAGGGCCAGACGGGTAAAGTCCTGAAGGTCGAGGTTTCGAAGCAGCGTGCCATCGTTGAAGGCGTGAACCTCTGCAAGAAGGCCACCAAACCCAATGCGCAGAATCCCCAAGGCGGCATCATCGAGAAAGAGGCTCCGATCCACGTCTCGAACCTGATGCTCATCGACCCCAAGTCGGGCAAGCCCACCAAGGTCGGCCGCAAGCTCAATGCAAAAGGTAAATTAGTTCGTTTCGCTAAAAAGTCAGGGGAGGAGATCAAATAATGGGATACGTACCTACACTCAAGACACGGTATAAGGAGCAGATCAAGGCTGCCCTTATGAAGGAGTTCGGTTACTCGAGCGTTATGCAGTGCCCGAAGCTCGAAAAGATCGTCATCAACCAAGGTATGGGTCAGGCTGTCGCCGACAAGAAACTCATCGACGTGGCTGAAGCCGAACTGACTACGATCACCGGCCAGAAGGCTGTTCAGACCCGTTCGCGCAAGGACATCTCGAACTTCAAGCTGCGTAAGGGCATGCCCATCGGCGTGCGCGTGACGCTGCGCGATACGAAGATGTACGAGTTTCTGGAGCGTCTGATCGCAGTGGCGCTTCCCCGAATCCGCGACTTCAAGGGAATCAATGAGAAGTTCGACGGCCAAGGCAACTACACCTTGGGCATCACCGAGCAGATCATCTTCCCGGAGATCGACATCGACAAGATCACCAAGATCTTCGGCATGGAGATCACGTTCGTAACGACGGCCAAGACCGACGAAGAGGCTTATGCCCTGCTCCGCGAGTTCGGCCTTCCTTTCAAAAACGCTAAAAAGAACAACTAAGCTATGGCAAAAGAATCGATGAAAGCCCGCGAGGTGAAGCGTGCGAAGCTTGCAAACCGCTATGCTCACAAGCGCGAGGAGATCGCTGCCAAGGTGAAGAGCGGTGAGATGGACCACGAGGAGGCATGGCAGGCGCTTTCGAAGCTGCCCCGCAACTCGAATCCGATCCGTCAGCACAACCGCTGCAAGATCACCGGCCGTCCCAAAGGCTACATCCGCCTGTTCGGCATCAGCCGTATCCAGTTCCGTGAGATGGCCTCGAAGGGTCTGATCCCGGGCGTTACGAAGGCCAGCTGGTAGCAGCCGCAGGGGCGCGGCGACGGGGAGGGCGCGGATGTGTCGCTGCCCGGAGCCGGAAAACCTGCAATTCTGAATAAAGTTCCGTCTTCCGGAAGGTGAAAAGCCTGCGGAGAGCGTGTCTCTCGGAAGGAAGCGGGGCAGATAGGGGTGTGTAACCCATGTAGATACGTCACAGTGTCGGGGAAAGTGCCGCCGCAAGCGGTAACTTCCCGATATGTGGGGCGTAGCGAAGGGTTGGACGCTTGGTTACAAATTTCTCGGACCGAGGGGCCGGAGGACTGAAACCGGAGTTGCGTGAGGCAGCAACGGAGGATGCCGGAAGGTCGCCGTGTGGCCGCAGGAAGTGACCGGGGCGGATCGCGGAGGCGGGTGCCCGGGTGATTTCCGAAGGCACGGCCGGTTGCTGAACGGGAGTTTTGTGCGGATATATGTTAGCAACATACTGGGTGCTAACATTGTCTGCGTTCCGGGGGCAATGGCAAAATCGCTAAAAATCAGG
Source organism: Alistipes provencensis (assembly GCF_900083545.1). Taxonomy (NCBI): domain Bacteria; kingdom Pseudomonadati; phylum Bacteroidota; class Bacteroidia; order Bacteroidales; family Rikenellaceae; genus Alistipes; species Alistipes provencensis. The sequence continues at coordinate 1,530,282 of NZ_LT559262.1, forward strand.
CGGTAATCTTGGTCGTTTGGGAAATAATGCGTATATTTGCGCGCTTTGTGCCCTCGTGTGCGTATGCGAACGAGGGGCGAAAAAAGGGCCGAAAACCGGTTGGCGGATGTCAATGGGTTGAAAGCCAAATGATTAAAAACAAGGGTTGTTTGATATGTATTGCAGGAACCAAAGAGTGCGTCGGATTTGCCCGGTGCAATCCGATGATTTCGGGACCTTGCCGTAAAGTCCCCTCCGATGGAGGGGATTTAGGGGAGGGTCAGGCTTGTAAACGCAGCCGCAGGCTGCGAATACGGCGGTCCGGAGCATGGGAACCTGCCTGAAATATCAAAGGCTCGAATAATAAACTAACTTTTAATTTTTAATTTCTATTCGTTATGACTGATCCTATTGCGGACTTTCTGACCAGAATTAGAAACGCGGTGAAAGCCAACCACAAGGTGGTTGAAGCTCCCGGTTCAAAAATTAAGCAGGAGATGACCAAGATCCTCTACGAGCAGGGTTACATTCTCGCTTACAAATTCGACAAGGACGAGAAGGGCCACCCGTCGATCAAAATCGCTCTGAAGTGGGATGCCGCCACCAAGACCAACGCCATCAAGGACCTCAAGCGCGTCAGCCGCCCGGGTCTGCGTCAGTATGCGTCGGTTTCGGACATGCCCCGCGTACTGAACGGTCTGGGCATCGCCATCATTTCGACCTCGAAAGGCATCATGACCGACGCTCAGGCCCGCAAGGAGAACGTGGGCGGCGAGGTGCTGTGCTACATCTACTAATTGCAAATCATTAAAGAACAACACAATGTCAAGAATTGGTAAATTACCTGTAAACCTGCCTGCCGGCGTTACCGTAGAGGTATCGGCCGACAATACGGTAAGCGTGAAAGGGCCACTCGGGACGCTGAGCCAGAAAGTTGACTCGGATATCACGGTAGAGGTCGGCACGCATACGGATGTCCGCACGGGCGCGGAAGTTCCCGCCGTTCTGGTGAGCCGTCCCACCAACCAGCCCCGCCACCGCTCGATGCACGGCCTGTACCGTGCGCTGATCAACAACATGGTTGTCGGCGTATCGAAAGGCTATGAGATCAAGCAGGAGCTCGTGGGCGTCGGCTTCAAGGCCGAGGTCAAGGGTCAGGTTCTGGAGATGAGCCTCGGCTATTCGCACGATACGCATTTCCTGCTGCCCAAGGAGGTGACCGCTACGGCCGTTACCGAGAAAAAGGGTAACCCCATCGTAACGTTCAAGTCGATCGACAAGCAGCTTGTCGGCCAAGTCGCCGCCAAACTCCGTTCGCTGCGCAAGCCGGAGCCGTACAAGGGCAAGGGTATCAAGTTCGTAGGCGAGCAGATCCGTCGCAAGGCCGGTAAATCAGCAGGTGCTAAATAGTAAATAGTCTGAAGTTATGTCACTGAACAAGATAGAAAGAAGAGAGAGGATCAAGATGCGTATCCGCAAGATCGTGAGCGGAACGCCTGCACAGCCTCGCATGACTGTATATCGTAGCAACAAGCAGATCTACGTGCAGTTCATTGATGATCTCGCCGGTGTAACCCTTGCCACGGCTTCCTCGCTGGACAAGGAGGTGGCCGAAGCCGCTGCCGGTAAGAACAAGTGCGAAGTAGCCGCCCTGGTGGGCAAGCTGGCCGCCGAGCGCGCCACGGCCAAAGGCATTTCGGCCGTCGCTTTCGACCGTAACGGTTACCTGTATCACGGAAGAGTTAAACAGCTGGCCGAAGCAGCACGCGAAGGCGGACTTAAATTCTAAGCGATTATGTCAAATACCAACATAAAGAAAGTACGCACGAGCGATCTCGAACTCAAGGACCGGCTCGTCAGCATCCAGCGTGTTACCAAGGTTACGAAGGGTGGTCGCACGTTCAGTTTTTCGGCCATCGTCGTCGTCGGTAACGAGGACGGTGTGGTAGGCTACGGCCTGGGCAAGGCTTCGGAGGTACAGTCGGCCATCGCCAAGGGCGTGGAGGATGCCAAGAAGAACCTCGTCAAGATCCCGGTGATCAACGGTACGATCCCCCACAAGCAGGAGTCGCGTTTCAGCGGTTCGCTCGTGATGATTCGTCCGGCCGCTCCCGGTACGGGTATCATCGCCGGCGGTGCCATGCGTGCCGTGCTGGAGTCGGTGGGTATCAAGAACGTGCTTGCCAAGAGCAAGGGTTCGTCGAACCCCCACAACCTGGTGAAGGCAACCATCGCTGCGCTCTGCGAGCTGCGCGATGCCCACAGCATCGCCCGCCTGCGCGGCATCTCGATGGACAAGGTGTTTAACGGTTAATTCTCAAGAAGAACATGGCAAGATTGAAAATCACCCAGGTCAAAAGCCGCATCGGCGCCACCACGCGTCAGTGCCGGAACCTCGACGCACTGGGTCTGAAGAGGATCAATGCGAGCGTCGAGCACGACGACTCGGTTATCATCAAGGGTATGATCGAGCGCGTGAAACACCTCGTCAAGATCGAGGAGGTTGCGGCGCCCGTCAAGAAGGCAGCTCCCAAGGCCAAGAAGGCCGAGGTAAAAGAAGAGGCCGCTCAGAGCGCGGAATAAGTTTAACTGTAACGGATTATTTTAAACATGGAACTCCATAATCTCAAACCCGCAAAGGGTTCAACGCACCACGACAAGCGAATCGGCCGCGGTGCAGGTTCGGGTCACGGTGGCACCGCCACCCGTGGACACAAGGGTGCACAGTCGCGTTCGGGTTACTCGCGCAAGCTCGGCTTCGAGGGTGGCCAGATGCCGCTGCAGCGTCGCGTTCCCAAGTTCGGGTTCACCAACCTGAAGCGAGTCGAATTCAAGGCTATCAACCTCTCGACGCTCGAGGAGCTGGCTGCCAAGAAATCGCTCACGGAGGTTACGGTGGATACGCTCGTGGCCGCAGGTTTCATCTCGTCGAACGACAAGGTGAAGATTCTGGGCAACGGCACGATCTCGAAGGCGCTCGCTGTCAAGGCTCACGCGTTCTCGAAGAGCGCCGAGGCGGCCATCACGGCAGCCGGAGGCAGCGTCGAAAAACTGTAAGCAACCTTAGAACCCAAAAATTATGAATCAGTATCTCGTTGTTGGTATCGTCTTTTTGGTGGTAATCGCTCTTTTGGCGACCAACAAGAAATTGGTAGAAACGCTCAAGAACATCTACAAGATCGAGGAGCTGCGCAAACGTGTCATCTACACGATCGGGCTGCTGCTGGTCTTCCGCTTGGGTAGTTTCGTCGTGATTCCGGGCATCAACCCCAACGCTCTGGGCGAGGGGTCGGAGTTCGCCAGCCAGCTCGAAGGCAACGGACTGCTGGGTCTGCTGAACGTCTTCTCGGGCGGCGCCTTCGGCAACGCCTCGATTCTGGCGCTCGGAGTCATGCCGTACATCACCGCCTCGATCATCATCCAGTTGATGGGTATGATGATTCCGTATTTCCAGAAAATGCAGAAGGAGGGTGAGAGCGGCCGCCGCAAGATGAATCAGTGGACGCGTTTCCTGACGATCGGCGTCCTGCTCCTGCAGGGCCCGGCGTACATGGCCAACCTGTATCATCAGGTTCCCTCCGCCTTCGTCTACGGCAATTCGTTCGGCTTCATTGCCTATGCGACAACGATCCTGATCGCCGGTACCATGTTCATCATGTGGCTGGGCGAAAAGATCACCGACAAGGGTATCGGCAACGGTATCTCGCTGATCATCATGATCGGTATCGTGGCACGTCTGCCCCACGCGCTGTTGGCCGAGGTCAACGCCCGTTTCCAGACGGCCACCGGTAGCGCCATCATGCTGATCCTCGAGTTGATCCTGCTGTTCCTTGTCTTCATGGCAACGATCGCCTTGGTACAGGCCGTCCGCAAGGTGCCTGTGCAGTATGCAAAGCGTATCGTCGGAAACAAACAGTACGGTGGTGTGCGCCAGTACATCCCGCTGAAGATGAATGCTGCGAATGTGATGCCTATCATCTTCGCACAGGCTCTGATGTTCATTCCGGCGCTGTTCTCCGGTACGGCCTTCGCGGCTGCTTTCAGCTCGATGACCGGTTTCTGGTACAACTTCACGCTTGCAGTGCTGGTAATCGCCTTCACCTACTTCTACACGGCGATTATCATCAATCCTCAAATGATGGCCGATGACATGAAGCGAAACGGCGGCTTTATCCCGGGAGTGAAACCGGGTAAGCAGACCGTGAACTACATCGACACCATCATGACGCGTATTACGCTTCCGGGTTCCATTTTCTTAGCGATCGTGGCGATCCTGCCCGCGCTGGCGATGAAGTTCCTGGGCATCCAGCAGGCGTTCGCCTACTTCTACGGAGGTACGTCGCTGCTGATTATGGTGGGCGTGGTACTCGACACTCTGAAGCAGATCGAGAGCTACCTGCTGATGCGCCACTACGACGGTCTGATGAAGACCGGCCGTATTCAGGGTCGTCATTAGGAGTTTTTCCGAAGAGTTCTTAAGCGAAGAGAATGATATATTTAAAGACAGACGAGGAGATAGAGCTGCTCCGCGAGAACAATATTCTGGTGTCGAAGACACTGGCGGAGGTGGGTCGCCACATCCGTCCGGGTGTCACCACCAAGGAGTTGGATTCGATCGCCGAGGATTTCATCCGCGCGCACGGAGCAGTTCCTGCCTTCCTCGGGTATCAGGGATTTCCCGCTTCGTTGTGTATATCGGTAAACGAACAGGTGGTTCACGGTATCCCATCTTCGAAATGCGTCCTCAAAGAGGGCGACATCGTTTCGGTCGATTGCGGTACGTTTATGAAGGGGTTTGTTGGTGATTCGGCATATACGTTTGCCGTTGGAGAGGTTGCCGCGGAAGTAAGGCAGCTTATGGAGGTCACCAAAGAGGCTCTTTATAAAGGTACGGCGCAGGCCAAGGCCGGCAATCGCGTAGGCGACGTGTCGGCGGCCGTGCAGGAACACGCCGAGAGCTTCGGCTACGGCGTGGTGCGCGAATTGGAGGGACACGGATTGGGTCGCAAGATGCACGAAGACCCCGGTGTTCCCAATTACGGCGCACGCGGCAGGGGACCGCTGCTCAAGGAGGGCATGGTCATCTGCATCGAACCCATGATCAACATGGGGACCAAAGCGGTAGTTTTCGAACAGGATGGCTGGACGGTCCGCACGCGGGACCGCAAACCGGCGGCGCACTATGAGTTCGCCGTGGCGGTTCGCAAATCGGGTCCCGATGTCCTGACGGACTTCAGTATCATTGAACAGGCAATAAACAACTAAGACTCTATGGCAAAACAAGCTGCTATTGAACGGGACGGGACGATCATCGAGGCGCTGTCCAACGCGATGTTCCGCGTTGAGCTGGACAACGGCCATGTGCTCACGGCCCATATCTCGGGGAAGATGCGTATGCACTACATCAAGATCCTTCCCGGAGATAAAGTAAAAGTGGAGATGACGCCCTACGACCTTACGAAGGGACGTATATCTTTCCGGTACAAATAATTAGATTGCTTGAAAATCATGAAAGTTAAAGCATCCATCAAGAAGAGAAGCGAGGATTGCAAGATTGTGAAGCGTAAAGGCAAACTTTACGTCATTTGCAAAAAGAATCCCAAGTTTAAAATGCGCCAGGGTTAATGTTTTTTAAACAAGTCAAAAAAGAAAAAGTATTTATATGGCACGTATAGTCGGTGTAGATTTACCGAAAAACAAAAGAGGCGAGATCGGCCTGACCTACATTTATGGCATCGGTCGCTCGACGGCTCGCAAAATTCTCGAGAACGCTGGCATCAGCTACGATCTCAAAGTACAGGACTGGACGGACGATCAGATCGGAGCCGTGCGTTCGACGATCGCCGATATGGGCATCAAGGTCGAGGGCGAATGCCGCTCGATGGTCCAGATGAACATCAAGCGCCTGATGGATATCGGCTGCTACCGCGGCATCCGTCACCGTCTGGGTCTTCCGGTTCGCGGTCAGTCGACCAAGAACAATGCGCGTACCCGCAAGGGCCGCAAGAAGACTGTCGCAAACAAGAAAAAGGCAACGAAGTAATCTTTAGAGAATTATGGCAAAGAAAACTGGAACAGTTAAGAAAAAGGTTGTTAAGGTCGGTGCCTTGGGCAATGTCTATGTACACTCCACTTTCAACAACGTAATCATCACCATCACCAACGAGGTGGGTGACGTCATCAGTTGGTCGTCGGCCGGCAAGATGGGCTTCCGTGGTTCGAAGAAGAATACTCCGTATGCTGCACAGACCGCTTCGCAGGATTGCGCGAAGGTCGCTTACGACATGGGTCTGCGCAAGGTGAAAGTTTATGTCAAGGGTCCGGGTGCAGGCCGCGAGTCGGCTGTGCGTACCATCCACGGCGCAGGTATCGAGGTGATGGAGATCATCGACGTTACTCCGCTGCCGCACAACGGTTGCCGTGCTCCTAACCGCCGCCGCGTCTGATTTCGGTGCGAGGTAAGGAATATTCAACGTTTTTATAATAAGTTAAGACAATGGGAAAATACATAGGACCTAAATCGAAAATCGCCCGCAAGTTCGGCGAAGCTATCTATGGTGCGGACAAGGTGCTCGAAAAGCGCAACTATCCTCCCGGACAGCACGGTCTGGCGCGCAAGCGCAAAAAGGTGTCGGAGTACGGCACGCAGTTGAGCGAGAAGCAGAAGGCCAAATATACCTACGGCCTGCTGGAGAAGCAGTTCTCGCGCACCTACGAACAGGCTGCACGCATGGGCGGCATCACGGGTGAGAACCTGCTGAAGCTGCTGGAGTGCCGTCTGGACAACGTCGTTTACCGCTTGGGTATCGCCCCGACGCGTGCAGCCGCCCGCCAGCTCGTTTCGCACTGCCACATCTGTGTGAACGGCAACGTCGTGAACATTCCGTCGTACTCGCTGCGTGCGGGCGACGTGGTATCGGTTCGCGAGAAGTCGAAGAGCTTGGAGGTGATCTCGGTATCTCTGGCCGGCTCGTCGAAGAGCCGTTACGCCTGGTTGGAGTGGGACAACGCTTCGATGAGCGGAAGGTTCCTCCAGCGTCCGGAGCGTGAGGAGATTCCCGAGAACATCAAGGAGCAGCTCATCGTCGAGTTGTACTCGAAGTAGTAATCAAACAAATTCACTATTATGGCAATATTAGCATTCCAGAAACCTGAGAAGGTTATTATGCTTGAATCCACTTCGTCGTTCGGAAAGTTCGAGTTCCGGCCGCTGGAGCCCGGGTTCGGCAGGACTGTCGGTAACGCTTTACGTCGTATTCTGCTCTCCTCGCTCGAGGGATATGCCGTTACGACCGTCAAGGTAGCCGGTGTCGATCACGAGTTTGCCGCTATCCCCGGTGTGATGGAGGATATGTTGAACATCATCCTCAATCTGAAGCAGGTTCGTTTTATCCGCACAGTCGACAATCAGGATGCAGAAAAAGTATCCATTAACGTTGCGGGTGTGACGGAGCTGACTGCCGGATATATCTCGAATTACCTGTCGTTCTTCAAGGTGCTCAATCCCGACCTGGTGATCTGTCACTTGGCCCCGGGCACCAAGATGCAGATGACGCTCACGATCGGCAAAGGCCGCGGCTATGTGCCCGCGGAGGAGAACGCCCCCGCCGAGAGCGAGTTCGGAACGCTTCCGATCGACTCGATCTTCACGCCCATCAAGAACGTGAAGTACTCGATCGAGGATTACCGCGTCGAGCAGAGGACCGACTACGAGAAGCTGAATTTGGAAATTACCACCGACGGGTCGATTCACCCCAAGGAGGCTCTGAAAGAGGCCGCCAAGATTCTCATCCAGCACTTCATGCTCTTCTCCGACGAGAAGATCACCGTCAACATGGAAGACACGAACGGTGCCGAGGAGTTCGATGAGGATGTTCTCCACATGCGTCAACTGCTGAAGACCAAGCTCTCGGATCAGGACCTTTCGGTCCGCGCCCTGAACTGTCTGAAGGCTGCCGACGTGGATACCGTGGGGGATCTCGTGAAGCTGAACCGCAACGACCTGCTGAAGTTCCGCAACTTCGGTAAGAAGTCTTTGACGGAGCTCGACGAGCTGCTGACCTCGCTGAACCTGAAGTTCGGTATGGACGTATCAATCTACAAACTTGACAAAGATTAATTAAATGAGACACAATAAGAATTTCAACCACCTCGGCCGTCAGGCGGGACACCGCAAGGCGATGCTTTCGAACATGGCATCGTCGCTGATCATGCACAAGCGCATCGAGACCACCGTTGCGAAGGCAAAGGCCGTTCGGCAGTTCGTGGAGCCTCTGGTGACCAAGTCGAAAGAGGACACGACCCACTCGCGCCGTGTAGTATTCTCGTACCTGAAGCAGAAGGAGGCCGTGACGGAACTGTTCCGCACGATCGCCCCGAAGATCGCCGAGCGTCCGGGCGGTTACACCCGCATCCTGAAGACCGGTTTCCGTCTGGGCGATGCTGCCGACATGTGCATCATCGAGTTCGTCGACTTCAACGAGGCTTACACGCTGGGCATCGCTCCGGCAGCCGCTTCGGAGGCCAAACCCAAGACGCGCCGTTCGCGCAAGCCCGCAGCGAAGAAGACCGACGCTGTCGAGGAGGCTACCGTTGTCGAAGGCGGCGAGGCTAAGAAGGCCGCACCCAAGAAGGCTGCTGCCCCGAAGAAGCCCGCAGCTCCGAAGGCCGCTTCGGCCAAGGCTGCCGCTCCGAAGGTCGCCAAGAAGACCAACGTAGGCAAGAAAATGTAAATTTTCGATTTTACAGGGCATCTTTGCACTTGCTCTCGTGTGGCGCGAATGGGACGTACTCCGGTACTACCCATCCGTGCCACACTTCGTTTAAGCACAAATCCGATTTGCAGGATATCTTTTGTGCTCTGCCTGCCCCGGATAAGTCCGGGGCAGATTGCGTTATGGACAGGTATATTCCGGAGGCGGGATTTGTGGGGCCGGCTGCAATACGGGCGCGTTTTTTCGGCCGGCAGCAAAAAAATGAAAAAATCATCTTTTTTAGGGATGCGTCCAGTTTTGCTATTAAAAATTAATATTCTATCTTTGTGACCTAAGCTCCGGTGCCGAACACCTGTCCGGAGTATACAAAAGTCAAATAAATTCAGATCTGCCGGAGCCGTCTCCCCGGCGGATGGTAATGCACCGAATCTATGAAACTGCGACACCTGTTGCTGCTGTTGTCCGTGCTGATCCTGTTCCCCCCCCCTCTTGCCCGGGCACAGAATAGCGCTTCCAAGCCCGGCCGGATAATGACCGGCAATGTCAAGAACGAGAAAGGCGAGTTCATTGTCGGCGCCTCTGTCTATGTGAAATCGACGCCTCGGATCGGTACCGCGACCGATGCCAAGGGCGAATTCCGGCTGCAGGGCATCCCGGCGGGCAAACAAATCATCGTCTTCACCTTTATCGGTATGGTCCCCTTCGAGGTGGAGTATGCCAACCAGCGCGACTTCGAGGTCGTGCTCAAGGAGGACGCCACGCAGGTCAACGAGGTGGTGGTGACGGGTATCTACAGCCGTGACAAGAACAGTTTCGCCGGTTCGGCGAAGACCTACACGGGTAAGGAGCTGCGGGCCATCGGAACGAAGAACGTCTTCCAGAGCCTCAAGACCCTCGAACCCGCGCTGACGGTCGTCGAGAACCGCGCTTTCGGCGCCGACCCCAACCGGCTGCCCGATCTGGAAATCCGCGGTAAGACCAGTCTGGTGGGAGACCTCACCACCGAATACGACAATACGGCCAACCAGCCGCTTTTCATCCTCGACGGTATCGAAGTGGAGATCGCCCAGATCCAGAATCTGAGCATGGACCGTATCGGCAGTGTCACGGTGCTCAAGGATGCCGCTTCGGCCGCCATCTATGGTTCGAAAGCCTCCAACGGCGTGATCGTCGTTGAGACGGTCAAGCCCGAGCCGGGAAAACTGCGCGTTTCCTATTCGGCCGACCTGCGGTTCGAGTTCCCCGACCTTTCGGACTATAACCTGATGAATGCCGATGAGAAGCTCCGCTACGAAGTGTTGGCTGGACGCTACGTCGGCGATGACCAAGACCAGCTCGATGCGCTTTACAACTCGCGGCGGGCCGAGGTGATGCGCGGTGTGGATACTTACTGGCTCTCGGTCCCCCTGCGCTCGGTGCTGAACCACTCGCACAGCCTTTATATCGACGGCGGCAGCGAGGCCATGCTCTACGGCGTGGGGCTGAATTACAGCGATCAGAAAGGTATCATGAAGGGTTCCGAGAAGGGTATTACGGGCGGCAACATCAACTTGGTCTACCGTACCGACAAGCTGATCTTCTCGAACGACTTCAGCTTCGATTCCGTGAAGAGCGAACGCGAGCCGGTCTCCTTTTCGACCTTTGCCCAAGCCAATCCCTATTACCGCAAGTACAACGAGGACGGGGAGATTCCGGAGTTCTTGGAGCCCTATTCCGTGGCGCAGGAGTTCATCTACAACCCCCTCTACCAACTCCGCAAGGTGGTCAACACCGACGTGACGAAGGACCTCGGGCTGCGCAACAACTTCACGGTCATCTGGCGCCCTGTGACCTCGCTGCAGGTCCGCGGGCGGCTCGGCCTGAACAAAACGATCTCCGAGCGCGAGGCGTTCAAGTCGCCCGCACACTCCGATTTCAACGGTTCGACCTCCAAAGGCTCCTATACGACGGAAAAGACCGATATGATGAGCTACAACGGCGATGTCACGGTCACCTACGGCCGGCTTTTCGGCCATCACCAGATCAATGCCGTCGGCGGTTGGAACTTCAGTTCGCGTACGCAGAAGAACACCGGCTATGAGATTTTCGGCTTCACGAGCGACCTGCACCAGAATCCTTCGTTCTCCGAGGGCTTCCAGCAGGGCGATAAACCGAGCTATACTGACCGTATCAGCCGCAGCACGAGTTTCTACCTCAATGGCAACTACTCCTACCGCAACCGCTACCTGTTCGATGCCAGCCTGCGCATGGACGGATCGTCGGTTTTCGGCTCGGAGAACCTTTTCACGACGACGTGGGCCGTGGGCGTGGGCTGGAACATCCACAACGAGGCGTGGTGCAAGGTCAAATGGATCGACCTGCTGAAACTGCGCTTCTCGATCGGTAATCCCGGAAACCAGAATTTCGACGCCTACACGGCATCGGGAACCTATATCTACAACTCCACCTACCAGAATCTCTTCGGAACCAGCGCGATCCTCGAGAAGTTCGGCAACCCGAACCTCAAGTGGCAGAAGACCATCGACAAGAACGTCGGACTCGATGTCGACATCCTCGACCGCGTGAAATTATCCGTGGATTTCTACCACAAGAACACCGATCCGCTGCTGGCCCAGATCCCCGTGCCCCCGTCGCTGGGTACGACGCGCATCTACACCAATTTCGGCGGTCAGATCTCGAAGGGTTTCTCGGGCAGCCTCAATGTGGTGCTCATGAAACGGCAGTACCTGCGCTGGAGCGTGAACGCTTCGTTCAGCCAGAACCGCTCGGAGTACCGCAACATCGGTGACAAACTCGACTTCATGAACGAGAAGGGCAGCGCCACGACCTTCAAGCGCTATTACGACGGCGCCAGCCCCGACGACATCTGGGCCGTGCGTTCGCACGGTATCGACCCCTCTTCGGGACGCGAGGTCTTCATCCGCAAGGACGGCAGCTATACGTTCAAGTACGACGCCAACGACGAGGTGGTGGTCGGCTCGTCGGCCCCCGATCTGGAGGGCGTCATCGGAACCTCGATCTACTACAAGGGCTTCTCGGCCAGCGTCAACCTGCGTTACAGCTTCGGGGCCGATGTTTTCGCCTCGGCGCTCTACAACAAGGTGGAGAACATCTCCGAAACGGCGCTCTACTACAACCTCGACCGGCGTGCGCTGAGCGACCGCTGGCAGAAACCCGGCGACAGGGCCCGCTTCAAGGCCATCAGCATCAACGACACCACGCCCATGTCGTCGCGCTTCGTGCTCCGGGAGAACTACATCTCCGGGGAGTCGATCTCCATCGGCTACGAGACCTCGGCCCGCTGGTTGCATGTCGTCGGCGTTCAGGGCGCTTCGTTCCGGCTCTATATGAACGACATCTTCCGCCTGGCCTCCTTCAAGGAGGAGCGCGGTACGGACTATCCCTTTTCGAAAAGTTTCTCACTGTCGATCAGCCTGCGTTTCTGATCTGAAAAACCGGATGCTTATGAAAATCAACAAGCTATATTTCCTGCTGGCGCTGCCGCTGCTGCTGGGCGGCTGCAAGGGCTGGCTGACGATCGACTCGTCGGACCGCATCATGGAGAACACCCTGTTCGAAACCGAGGAGGGATTCTTCACAGCGCTCAACGGCGTCTATGCCGAGCTGCCGCAGGCCGATCTCTACGGCAAGTCGCTCGCGGCCGTCACGTTCGACGTGCAGGCCCAGTATTTCGACACCACGCAGCCCTCGACCCACACCTTCATTACGCTGGGCGCCTACTCCGCCGAGGCCCGCAAGACGGCCGTCGCCGGGACATGGGACAAGACCTATTTCGTCATCGCCAACGTCAACAAGATACTCGAGCACTGCGAGAGCGAGCGCGATGTGCTTTCCGACCGCGCCTACCACATCATCCGCGGCGAGATGCTGGGTATGCGGGCGCTGCTGCACTTCGAGATACTGCGCATCTTCGGCCCCATTTTCGCGGAGGCCCCCGCCCGCACGTCGATCCCCTACCGCACGAGCAGCGAACTGACCGTCACGCCGCTGCTGCCGGCCAACGAGGTGGCCGAAAAGATCGACCGGGATTTCACCGACGCGCTCTCCGAGCTTGCCGAGTGGGACCCTGTGCGTACCGAAGGCCGGCTGAACGATTCGGCGACCGGTTCGGTGCGTTACCGGAGCCGGCACCTGCGGCTCAACTATTTTGCCCTGAAAGCGCTGCGGGCGCGTCTGGCCATTTACATCGGCGACCGGAAGCTGGCCGGACAACTGGCCGGGGAGGTGATCGACGAGGCCGGGGAGTTTTTCCCCTTCGCTTCGCGCGAGGATGTGACCGGGCAGACCGCCGTCGGTGTGGCCACGCAGAATTCCGAGGACCGCATCTTCTCGTCGGAGGCGCTCTTCTCGGCGGTCAATTCGAAGCGCACGAGCGACATCCACGACAAATTCTTCTCGAACAAGCTCGAACAGGTCAATCTGCTCACGATGAACGACTTGGCCGTGCATAATCTCTACGATTCGGAGAGCGACCTGCGGACCTACCAGTGGCAGACACTCAAGAACACCGAGGGCGTCGACCAGCGCTTCTTCGTCAAATACGGGCAGGTGCAGGACATGGAGCTGGGCTACGCCTCGATGGTCCCCATCATCCGGATGTCGGAAGTCTACCTGATCGCCGCCGAGTGCGAGGACTCCAAAAAGGAGGCTTACGAGTGGCTTAACGCGCTCCGTTCGGCCCGCAAGGCGACTTCGCTGCCCGCAACGGGGACGCTGGACAACGACCTGACGGGGGAGTACATCCGCGAGTTCGTCGGCGAGGGACAGCTTTTCTGGTACTACAAGCGCCTGCGCAAGACCATGATTCGGAAAATCTACAGCGGCAACGGCGGTTATCTGGATTTCGATCCGGCGAATTACCTCTTCCCGCTGCCCGAAAAGGAACAGGAGCACCATAAATAGCGACCGACATGAAAAATTACAGATACGGACTGATCACGACGCTCGCGGCCGCGGCCCTGACACTCGGGGCCTGCAACGAATCCATCCGGACCTACGACGGACGGACGGGCGTCTATTTCGCCATGCTGCAATCGGGCAGCGACGAGGAGAACCCCCGCTATACGGCCGGTTCGAGCGTTCCGTTCGCGTTGCTGCCCAGCGGAACCGACGAGCAGACCCTGCAACTGCGGGTCAAGGTCATCGGCGCGGTGGCCGACTATCCGCGCGCCTTTGCCTACCGCACCGTTGCCGACCGGACCACGGCCGAGGAGGGACACGATTACGAACTGCCCGAAGGCGACTGCGTCGTCGAAGCCGGGGAGGTTTACGGCTATATTCCGATCCGTTTCTTCCGCCGGGCTTCGCTCGACGGAAAGGAGCTTACGCTCACGCTCGAACTGCTTCCCAACGAGCAGTTCGACCTGCCGCTGAGCGAATGGCTTCCGGTGAACGGGACCGAAACCGTGGGCACGGACATCCTGCGCCATACCGTCACGGTGAGCGACAAGTATGTGCGGCTCGAAGGGTGGTCGGACCAGTTCTACGGGACCTATTCGGACAAGAAGATCAAACTCATGTGCAGCGTCTTCGACCTGACGCTCGCCGATTTCCAGCCGGACGCCCTGTCGTACATCGAGCGCAAGGTGCTGGGACAGAATTTCCGCCGCTACCTCGACGAGGAGGAGCGCGCCGGGCGGACCGTCTATGAAGATTACCTCGACGAGGAGGGAAATCCCGTGAAAATGGAATCCGGGCCGGATTCGGCCGAATAATGATTCAGAGTCTATGAAAAAGAGCTGTTTGTTTGCGGCGTCCGCACTCCTTCTCCTGTCGGGCGGCTGCTACGGCGACAAGGGGAATTACGATTACCGCGATATCAACGAGATCGTCATCGGGGCCCGTGGCTTCGAGGGCGTGGAATACAAACTGCGTTCGGGCATCGACGAACTGAAGATCACTCCCCACATCACGGCGTCGCAGGACCCGGAACTCACGGGGGCTTACGACTACGAGTGGGTGGCCGTGGGTCAGATCCGCAATCCGGGAGAGCGCACCACGATCGCCCGGACGCGCGATCTGGATTACGCTGTCGACCTGCCCAGCGACGACTACTCGCTGCTGCTGCGCATCACGGACCCCGGTACGGGGCTGGTGTTCAGCCGCAGTACGGAGATTTCGGTCAGTACGGCCTACACGCGCGGCTGGCTGGTCGCCGCGGAGGACGAAGAGGGCGGCACCGTCGTGGATATGGTGTCGATCAGCCGCGACACGCTGCTCCAGCGCGACGTGGTCAGGGACGACACGCGCCACAAGAACCCCCTGCGCATCTGGTGCGACAACGACGAGTACACCTCGCTGGCGCATGGGCGCATCTACCTCTCGACCGGGGATGGGAGTTTCCTCTACGACCGCGAATCGTTCGGGACGGACGATTACACCGTGATGCGGAACTATTTCGCCAACCCCCAGTACCTCACGCAGACCGCCGCCTCGGACATGATCCAGATCGACGACAAGTTCCGCGTCTTTCTGGTGGACGGTTACGCCTATGTGTACAGCATCTCGTCGATCAATACGGGCTATTTCGGCAATCCGGTCAACCGTTATGCCGAGAGCTACGACTATGTGCGTATCGGCGACAGGATGGCCTACAACCTGAGCGGCGGTGCAGGCGCCGGGTCCATCACGACCGTCATGCTCTATAACGACGACGACAAGCGCTTCTGCTACCTGCTGCGCAACAACGAAACCCTGCGCAACGCCACCGATACCGAATCGGACCTCGCGCTGTTCCCTTGGCAGACGGGGCTGGACTATGTGACGACCGTCAATTCGCGCTTCCTTTCGGGGCAGTCGGCCACGATCCTGCACGACGCCGAGGGCGGGAAATACTGGATTTACACCTACGCCTGTCTGCGTTCCGGTCCCAGCAAGGGGGCGCGTTACGAGATCGACGCCTCGATTCCCGTGGCGCAGGCCGCGAACTGGTGCATGACCTCGCAGCACGGCTATATGCTCTACTCGGTGGGCGGCGTGCTCTATGGCTACGATTTCCGCAACGGCCGGACGCCCGTTCAGCTTCTGGATTTCTCACCCGCGGAGATCACGCAGATACACGCCGACATCCACACCGTGGCCGAAGGCAGCAAGGACTACGTCTATGTCTGCACCTACGAGGCGGGTAAGGCCGACAGCGGCCGCATCCGCAAGTATGCGGTGACGGATACCGCCGACCGGATCGAGCTCCGGGCCGACGAGAATACTGATTGGACGGGATTCCAGCGCATCCGTTCGCTGTGGTTCAAGGAACTGTAACACAAACAACACCCGATAAATATGAACAAACAACTGATTCTGGCTGCTACCGCCGTGCTCTTGGCGTGCAGCCCGTTGCATGCGGAGCAGATGTGGCCTTTCTCCAACAAGAAAAAGAAGGCCGCGAAGATTGAAAAGACGGACTCCGTCAAGAAAGAGGACAAATTCGACAAGGCTGTCAAGGGCGCCCAGAAAGGCAGCGGCCTGTTCGACTACTACCTGACGAAGAAGGGCGAACTGCTGCTGGCCGTCACGCCCCGCAACCTCAAGGCCAGTTACCTGCTGGCCAACCGGATTTCGGAGATCAGCCAGAACTCCAACTTCGTGGCGGGACAGATGCTGAACGATCCCTTCATGATCCGTTTTTCGGCCGACACCTCCAACGTCTACCTCCACAAGGTCAACCACTGGGAGCGCGTGGCGCCGAACGATCCCATCGAAAAATCGTTCCGCCGCAATGTGCAGGACCCCATCACCCGTACCTTCAAGATCAAGGCCTCCCGCAACGATACGCTGCTGATCGATGTGACCTCGTTCTTCGTGTCGAACGACAAACTGATCACGCCGATCCGCCAGAGCCCGATGGTTCCGGGCGAGATCAGTGCGACGTACGATGCCGCCGGGTCGAAGCTCAAGGAGGTCAAGGTCTTCGAAAAGAACCTCGAGATCACCAGCATCCTGAACTACTCCTCCGAGCCGGACGGCTACACGGTGACCGTGCGGCGCTCGATCCTCGAACTGCCCGAGGAGCCGATGAAGGTTCGCTGGCAGGACAACCGCGTGGGCTATTTCAGCTCGAAATACTACACCTACACCTCGTCGAAGGACAAGCTGTTGACGCATGAGATGATCCACCGCTGGCGCATCGAGCCGAAAGAGGGCGAATGGGAGAAATATTACCGCGGCGAACTGGTCGAGCCGGAGCGCAAGATCGTCTTCTATGTCGACAATGCCTTCCCCGACAAGTGGCGCGAGGTGGTGAAGCAGGGCGTCGAGGACTGGAACACGGCTTTCGAGGCCGCTGGCTTCAAGAACGTGATGGAGGCCCGCGACTATCCCGACGATCCGTCGTTCGACCCCGACGATATCCGTTACAACTGCATCCGCTATGCCGTCACCGATGTGGCCAATGCCATGGGCCCGAGCTACACCGACCCCCGCACGGGCGAGATTCTGGTGGCCGACGTCATCTGGTACCACAACGTCATTTCGCTGGTGCACAACTGGCGTTTCGCCCAGACGGGCGCCGTCGATCCGCGCGTGCGCAAGCAGGTCTTCGACGACGACGTGATGCGCGAGTCGCTGCGCTATGTGGCCGCTCACGAGGTGGGCCACACGCTGGGACTGATGCATAACATGGGGGCGAGCTATTCGTTCCCGGTGGACTCGCTGCGCAGTCCGTCGTTCACGCAGAAATACGGCACGACCCCCTCGATCATGGACTACGCGCGCAACAACTATGTCGCCCAGCGCGGTGATTTCGAGCGCGGCGTGCGGATGGTGCCGCCTCTGGTCGGCGTCTACGACATCCACGCCATCAACTGGGGCTACCGCATCTTCGAGAAGACGCGCGATGCCGAGGAGGAGCTGCCGCTGCTCAACGACCTGCTGGCCGCCAAGCGCGACGATCCGATGTACGAGTTCGGCGCACAGCAGATTTTCCTGACGCTCGACCCCACCGACCAGTCGGAGGATCTGGGCAACGACCATATCAAGGCGGGTAATTACGGCATCGAGAACTGCAAGTACATCATCGCCAACCTCTGCGACTGGTTTGCCGAGGAGAACCGCAACTATACCGTAATTCAGTCGATGTACGCCTCCGTAATAGGTCAGTACACGCGTTACCTGATGCATGTGATGCCTTATCTGGGCGGCGTGGAGTACAAGGATCTGGTGCAGGACGGACGGTCGCTGCGCGCCCTGAGTTACATTCCCCGCGAACGGCAGAAGAAGGCCATGGAGTGGCTCGTCGATCAGGTGCTTACGGCGCGTGCGTGGCTGCTGCCTCAGGAGCTGATGGACAAACTGGGCCAGCCCTCCACGATTCTCGACAATGCGGCTTCGGGTGTCGCCGGCAAGATATTCAGCCCTGCGACTCTGGGCAGCATCTATCAGGGCGAGCGTTCGGGACAGAAGGGAATCTACCGTGTGGACACCTATCTGAACGATGCCTACAACACGGTCTTCGCATCGGCAGTCCGGGGCGGTTCGCTGACCATCGAAGAGATGAACCTGCAGGGCGCCGCCGTGACTGCACTGCTCAAGAACAGTGGGCTGACGGGTCCTTCGGGTACGGCGCTCCAACTGGGCAAAGGACTCACGGACGACGGGACCGACCTGCTGGTGCGCATGGCTGACGAGGCGCTGCCTCCGTTTGTCTGCAACCATCCCGAGTGTAACGAGGCGTCGGCAGGGGATGTTTCCTACTACCGTCACGACATGAAGGGTCCGTCGCTCTCGGCACAGGTCGGGCAGCCGCTCTACACGGCTACGCTGCGCCGGGTGCTGAACCTCTACAAGCAGCGCCGGGGTTCGGGCGACGCCCGCACGCGGGATTTCTACGCATTCCAGATTCTGAAGATCGAGGCGGCGTTCGACAACGTGAAATAATTTGTGGTTCTATCAACATTTAAAATTCGTTAGGTTATGAAAAAAGTGAAATTCCTGATTCCGGCGTTCGCACTGGCTGCGTTGGCATTCGCCGGGTGTTCCGATGACGACGGGGGCGACGACCAGCCCACCGTGACCAAACTCGCGCTGGCCGATCCCGCACAGGCTGCGCTGACATTTGTGGCTACCTCCCCCGAGGCACAGTTCATTGCGCTCGACACCGACGCTTCGGCGGTTACGGTCGAGCAGGTGCTGGCCGAGGGCGAGTCGAAGGCCGAGTGGTGCGTGGTGACGGTCCAGAGCGCCACCCGGATCAAGGTGGCTCCGGCAAACAATACGGGCGTTGCGGAGCGTACAGCCAAATACCGCATTTCGGCCGGAACGGTAACTCCCGTGGAGTTCACCGTGACGCAGGATTTCCCCGAACCGGTGGATGCGACCCTGTCGATCGACCTGCCGGGAGAGGGATATTATGCAATTATGGCTCCTGCGGCGGGCGGGGACGTGACCGTTACCACGGTAACCACCAATGCGCACCTTTGGACCGCCGAACTCGATCCCGGCTATGGCGACGAACCCTATTGCTCGCTCAAGACAGTTTCAGGGGCCAGCGGCGATGCGTTGATCGTTACCTTTAACCCCAATACGGGTTCTATGCCACAAAGTGGTGCTACCGTGACGATTTCGGCAGGCAATGCGGAACCTATTACGATCTACCTCAGTCAGAATGCGCCTATGGCAACGTCGGCCACAGTTTATGATGAAAATTGGGAGAATGAACTGACATCTCCTTATGCGGTTAATTTCGCCAAGGATACGTTCGGTGCGACGAATAAGCAGACCTTTGGTGTCGAAGCGAACGGAGAGTGTTCGGTGAAAGTGGTTATAGAAGGCACCTCGACGGAGGTAAGCGATGCTTGGGTCGAATCTTTCTATGGATCGGCGTGGGTGATCTATGCCACCTCGGAGAACACGACCGGTGCCGCGCGCAAACTGGATGTGATTCTGGTGGGAGAGAACGACAAGGAACTCTTCCGTATGAAAGTGACGCAGGCCGGGGCATAAACAGTCCGGTACTGAAAACAGCGGGGGCGGTCGTATCGAACGACCGCCCCCGTTTTGTGTTTGCGCATCTTACAGGAAGAGCAGAAAAAGGATCGGCACGGCAATGCCCGCCGCGAGCTCGATGCCGCCCCGGCCCTGCAGTCCGTTGCGGCCCGGAACCATCACCAGCCCCGTGAGCGTGATGATGAGCAGCGATGCGGCGAACACGTCGGAAAAACGGGTCCACCACCGGCTGGGGTTGTAGTGCAGGCGGTTCATCGAGCTGATGATGGGCCTTTTCGTCAGTTTTTCGTAGACGGCACGGCCGTTCTGCATGTCCACCTCGAGTACGGAGCCTCCGGCGACAAAGACCTTCACCCGGTGTTCGCCGCTGACGTAATGCTTTGCGTAGCGCGCTTTGGAATCGGCCGTGCGGAGCAACTCCTCGGCCTGTTCACGGCTTATTTCGGCAGGAACGGGATAGGTGCCCGGCATTTGCAGTTCGGTCCGGCTGACCGAGTAGTTGCTGTTGAAGTCGCGTTTGTGGTTCAGCACGATGCCCGACACGGCATAGACCACCACCACGCCTGCGAAGAAGTAGGAGAGGTCGCGGTGGATGACCCGTGCCCAGCGGCGAAACTGCGAGCCGCGTTTAGCGCCCGGCTTCATCGTCGACGGCATGGCAGGCGAAGGTTTCGATACGGTAAATGCTCCAGTACTCCTTGCCCTCGCGTGCCCGGCGGGAGGCGATCGAGTCGCGGAGTTCGCGGATCTGCTCCTTGAGCATCGCTACGGCTTCGGGATTGCCCTTGCCGCCCTCGATGCTGGCGTTGAGACGCATCTCCCAGTCGTCGAGGAACGGCAGTTCGACACGCTGCTCTGCCACGACGCCCTCGACGGCGACCGTGCGGTTGGAGATCATCGGGTCGAACGACTGCATGTGTTCGTCGGCCAGCGCTTCGACCATCTGTGTGGTGTCGCTGCCCATCAGGGTGATGTGGGTGCTGCCGTGGCCGCAAGTGCTGACGCAGAGACCTTCCACACGGACGGTGTCGCCCACCAGTGCGTCGGCCGTGGCGAGCAGTTCGTCGACCGTCAGCGTTTCGCTGCCGGCATTGCCGGTGTGGTTGCAGGCCGTTACGGAGAGTGCGGCCAGCAGGAGGATGAAGAGGTGTTTCATTTTTATAAAATCGGTTTTCGGCCGGGTGGAGACGACTCCCGGAGGAGTTCTCCGCCCGAGCGCAGGTTTAAAATACAAAGATAACGATTTGCGGCCGAATGCACAAGTCGGAAGTGCAGCTTCCGAGAAGCGGGGCCGTGGTTTTCCGGCTACTGGAAATGGTAGAGGAATACGACCGTGGCTTCGAAGGCGTTCTTGGGGCGGTCCTTGATCTCGAGCACCACCCGGATTTCGGTCTTGATGACCCCGCGGAGGTTCGAGATCGACTGCAGGGCGGCGCGCAGCCGGACCTCGTCGTTGACCAGCACGGGTTGGTTGAAACGCAGTTTCTCGATGCCGTAGTTGACCATCATCTTCACGTTGTTCACCTGCACGACCTGTGCCCAGAGGTGGGGAAGCAGCGAAAGTGTCAGGTATCCGTGTGCGATGGGGGAGCCGTAGGGGCTCTCCTTTTGCGCCCGCTCCGGGTCCACATGGATCCATTGGTGGTCGAGGGTCGCGTCGGCAAAGAGGTTGATCTGCTCTTGGGTGATCTTCAGGTAGTCCGAAACCCCGAGTTCCTGTCCTTCGAATTGCGCGAATTCGTCGAAATTGTTGATAATCAGTTTGCTCATATCGGTTGTTTTGTCTTGTTGCAAAGATACGGAAAAGTCGGGCGGATTCAAAACCGGATTGCGTATTGAACACCCTTAAGGATGAAATGAAAAATCCCCGGCCTTGAAAGGCCGGGGATCTGACTCCGGAACCGGACCCGCCGCGGGCCGGTCACCGTCGGGGATTATTTCGAGAATCCTTTGCCGATTCCGAGGAAATCCTCGGCCTTGAGGGCTGCGCCGCCGATCAGACCGCCGTCCACATCCTCCTTGGCGAAGAGCTCGGCAGCGTTCGAAGGCTTGCACGAACCGCCGTAGAGGATCGCCGTTTCCTGAGCTGCGGCGCCGAACTTGGCGGCCAGCACCTTGCGGATGTAGGCGTGAATCTCCTGTGCCTGCTCGGCCGATGCGGTCTTGCCGGTACCGATGGCCCATACGGGCTCGTAGGCGATCACCAGCTCCTTGTACTGCTCCTCGGTGAGGTTGTAAACCACCTCCTCGATCTGGGCCTTCACCACGTCGAAGTGCTTGCCGGCCTCACGCTCGTCGAGGTTCTCGCCTACGCAGTAGATGGGAATCAGTCCGTTTGCATAGGCCTGAGCCATCTTCTTGTTGAGCGTTGCGGAGGTCTCGCCGTAGTACTGGCGGCGCTCCGAGTGGCCGAGAATCACATACTTGCAACCCAGTGCGGCGATCATCGACGCCGAGATCTCGCCCGTGTAGGCGCCTTTGGCCTCCGTTGCGCAGTTCTGTGCGCCGAGTGCGATGTCCGAACCCTTCAGGGCCTCGGCAACCATCGACAGGTGGGTGAACGGCGGGCATACGATGAAGTTCACGCACGAGCAAACCTCTCCGCGGCCTGCTGCGACGCCTTTGGCCAGTTCGACACCTTCGGCGGGAAGCGTGTTCATCTTCCAGTTGCCGGCAACAATTTTGTTACGCATAATCAGAATGTTTTTGTGTTAATATTCAGTTGTTTCGTTTCTGTTTGTTTTTATTCGCAGCCGGTGGCTGCGTTTACAAGTCTGACCCCACCCCAAACCCCTCCCTCGGGAGGGGCGACCGGGTTGTCTGCCGAAATACGGGTTATGATTACGAAATTTTCGGCTTTTGTTATGCTTCGAGCCACTTCTTGACCTCGTCGATCGAGGGGGCTTTCAGGCCGAGCTTGTTCTTCTTGTTGAATCCGCACAGGTCGTTGAAGAACTTGCCGGGGGCGAGTTTTTGCAGCGATTCGACGGTCAGGTAGCCCATCTTCTGGATCACCGGAACCCATTCCTCGGGCACTCCGATGGCGGTATAGGCCTCCACGGGGTCCTGCACGGCCTTCTTTTCGGGACGCATCTGGGGGAAGAACAGCACGTCCTGAATCGACGTCTGGTCGGTCATGAACATCGTCAGGCGGTCGATGCCGATGCCCATTCCCGAGCAGGTCGGCATGCCGTATTCCAGCGCGCGCACGAAATCCATGTCGATGAACATCGCCTCGTCGTCGCCCTTTTCCGAGAGCCGAAGCTGCTCTTGGAAGCGCTCCAACTGGTCGATCGGGTCGTTCAGCTCGGAGTAGGCGTTGCACAACTCCTTGCCGTTGACGAAGAGCTCGAAACGCTCCGTCAGCTCGGGATTCGAGCGGTGGCGCTTGCACAGCGGCGACATTTCGCGCGGATAGTCCGTGATGAAGGTGGGCTGGATCAGCTCCTCCTCGCAGTACTGCCCGAAGATGGCGTCGATCAGCTTGCCCTTGCCGTAGGTCTCGTCGACCTCGACGTTGAGCCGCTTGCAGGCCTCGCGCAGCTCATCCTCCGAGCGGCCCGTGATGTCGTAACCTGTCTTTTCGCGGATGGCGTCGGTCATCGTCAGGCGGCGGAACGGGGCCTTGAACGAGATCGGTTTGCCGTCGATCGTCAGCTCCGTGGTGCCGTTCACGGCCATGGCCACCTTTTCGAGCATCTGCTCGGTGAACTCCATCATCCAGAGGTAGTCTTTATAGGCCACATAAATCTCCATGCAGGTGAACTCCGGGTTGTGCGTGCGGTCCATGCCCTCGTTGCGGAAGTTCTTGCCGAACTCGTACACGCCGTCGAATCCGCCGACGATCAGCTTCTTGAGGTAAAGCTCCGTGGCGATGCGCAGGTAGAGGTCGATGTCGAGCGAGTTGTGGTGGGTGATGAACGGACGGGCCGAAGCGCCGCCGGGAATCGGTTGCAGGATCGGAGTCTCGACCTCGATGTAGCCTTTCGAGTTGAAGAACTCGCGCATCGTGGCCATGATCTTGGCGCGGCGCACGAACGTGTCCTTCACCTGCGGGTTGACGATCAGGTCGAGATACCGCTGGCGGTAGCGCACCTCCGGGTCGGTGAAGGCGTCGAACGTCTTGCCGTCCTTCTCCTTGACGACGGGCAGCGGGCGGATCGACTTCGACAGCACGGTGAACCGGCGGCAGTGTACCGACAGCTCGCCGGTGTTGGTGAGGAACGCGAAGCCCTCGACGCCCACGAAGTCGCCGATGTCCAGCAGTTTCTTGAAGACCGTGTTGTAGAGCGTCGGATCGCCTTCGGGACAGATGTCGTCGCGGCGGATGTAGACCTGTATGCGGCCCGTGTGGTCCTGCAGCTCGAAGAACGAGGCGCTGCCCATGATGCGGCGCGACATGATGCGGCCGGCGATGCGCACCTCCTGAAAGTTCTTCTTGTCGGCGTCGTAGTTGTCGGCGATTTCGCGCGCCGTGGCCGTCACCTCGTAACGGGCGGCGGGGTAGGGCTCGATGCCCAATTCACGGAGCGCCGTGAGCGACTGTCTGCGAAGCTGTTCCTGTTCGCTGAGTTCGAGTGCCATATCGTGTGTGTTTTATGATTATCGTTATATCCGTGCAAAATTAGTGAAAAATGGGCAAATTAGCAACTGTTTCGGCGTTCTGCTGCGCGCTGCGCTCCGAAACCGGGGAAAAAGATTTGCTTATTCCCGGGGAAATGATTAAATTTGCTTATAGCGTCTAATCAAAATGCCAATCTATGAAACAATTCGACTCCTTTTTTCGCGGCATGCTGCGTTACCCCCCCCCTCCGCGGATTCTTTTAGCCTGCCTGCTGCTTTTCGCCTCCTGCGGCGGTGACGACTCTTCGGACGACTCCTATGCCGCCGTCGAATCTGCCTCTTTTACTTTCGACGAGGCTGAATCCGCCAACAATGCGGTTCGTGTGATGGCCAACGGTGCGTGGCAGGTCTATTGGGAACCCGCTTCGGCAGCCGTGACGGTCGCCCCTTCGTCCGGCAACGGCAACGGGACTTTCTATGTGAAAGATATGCCCAAGGGGACGTCCGTCAAAGTCGGGGTGCGCACCGCTGCGGGCAAGGCTTCCGGCAAAACCATTACCGTGACCCGCGCCGCGGCTCCGGCCGAGGTGACGCTCACGGTCGCTCCCGCCGACATGCGCTTCAACCCTACGGGCACCAACCGTATTACCGTGACCTCGAACGCCGCGTGGACCGCCTCCTGTCCCAATCCGGCGCTCAAATTCTCACCCGTCTCGGGCACGGGCGATGGCACGATCACCATCACGGCTGCACCCGAAGGGGTGCGCTGTACGCTGACCGTTACGGCCGGTGAGGGCTCCGGCGCCAAGACCGGGACCTGCGAGATACTTAACACGCCTTACCGCTTTCCGGAGCTGGCCTCCAACTGGGTGCAGCCATCGAAAGACGCGGCGGCCGTTTCGGGCGACTATGCGTTCTATACGCATTGGACCAAAACCGTCAAGACCGGTAAAACCGTGCGCAACTACTCCTATTGTTACGATACGCGGCGCCACAATCCGATTTGGGTAGCCTATCCGCTGGCCGATTGTTACGGTGAGGGCGGTTACGGACGTACGAGTCCCGACCCTTGGGCTCCCGATCCTCGGCTCGATGCGTCGTACCAGTCGAAAATCTACCAGAGCGACGGTGCAAACGGAGCAGATCCGTATCAGTATTGGTCGAACAATACCATCCGGACGACGCTCGGACTGAGCGGTAGTTGGACGAAAGGTCATCTCTGCATGTCGCGCGAGCGTGGAGGCAAGGACTCCGAAATCAACAAGCAGACCTTCTATCCGACCAATATCGCCCCGCAGCCCAATGCGGCGGCATCGACTTTCGGGACGGTCTGGGGCTGTGTCGAGGCCGTGATTTCGGGCAGCAATAACACCGAGAACGATATTACGGCCGACGACGGGCGGACGAATATCAACCGCGTGGCCGACACGCTCTTCGTGGTGGCGGGATGCTGGTACGAGCACGACAACTGGAAGGATTTCGACTCTTCGAATTACAGCGAGCCGACGCCCGATCCGAAGCAGAAAGAGTGCATCATGCCGACGCATCAGTGGAAGATCATGCTGCGCACGAAGGCCGGCAATACGAAAAAGCGGATCGCCGACTGCACGGCCGACGAATTGCAGGCCGTGGGTTTCTGGATCGAGACCTTTACGCACAGCGATTTGGTCGATTCCGAAACGGGAGCGGGTACGAAAGCGCAGTTGCGGGCGATTGCCGTTCCGGTCTCCTTTATCGAGGGAAAGATGGGCATGAAGTTCTTCCCGGACGTTCCGGACGAGGTGAAGGGTCGGGAGCCTGTTCCCGGCGAGTGGGGTTTCTGACCCGGCTGGCGAAAACGAAAAGGAGCTGCTATTGCAGCTCCTTTTTTTCGGTCAGTTTCCGATAGACCCAGAAGGCCGCCAGTCCCAGCAGCACTCCGACGAGCGTGCCCCATACGAGGTCCATCGGGAAGTGTTTGCCCAGATAGACGCGCGAATAGCAGATCACGAGCGTGCAGAAAACCATCAGTCCCGTGAACCACCGACGGCGGATCACCGAGGCCGACAGCACGGCCAGCGCGACGATCGTCGCCGCATGGGCCGAGACGGTTCCGAAGCGGCCGCTCACGGCCTCGACGGGAACGTGGACCCTCCAGTCGCCCGGCGTACCGGCCATACGCAGCGCCCGCAGCGAGTCGGGGGCGATCTCCATCCCTTCGAGCGAGGGGGTGAACATCGGCCGCCAGCGCGGTTCGAAGTCAGGCAGCAGGTCGCCCAGCAGGCCGTTGCCCTTGAAGATGCCCGAAACCATGTCCGAGAGGGCCAGCGCCGCGACCATCAGCACCGTGAAGACGAGTACGTTGCGCCATCCGCCGCCGCGCCAGACGAGCCAGAGGATCAGCGCATACAGGGGCAGCCACATCGCCGTGCCCGAGACGGTCAGCATCAGACGGTCCATGAAGGGGCCGCCGTCGAAATTCAGATCGAGAAACAGTTGATGGTCAAAGTCGTACATCGGTCACTTAGAATTGGAAGTAGATGAAGGGCTGTATGTCGCTGGATTTTATCTGCATGACGCACCAGATCATCGCCGCGGCCATCACGACCTGCAACACCAGCGGCGCGTGGACCACGATCCGCCGTGCAAGGGCGTCCACCCGGCCCGGAAGCAGGTGGAGGATATACCCCGCGGCGATCAGCGCGAAGACGGCGGCGTATCCTGTCAATACCTGCGGGATCATCGCGGCGTTGAAATTTTCGAAAATCTGGTGCAGCATCAGCGAAACGGTCTGCATCGAGTCGGCGCGGAACATCAGCCATCCGAAGCAGACGATGTTGAACGTCAGGAAGATGCCCGCCGTACGGCTCCACCAGTGCATCTGGGCCCCGGTGGCCTTGGCACCCGGGACGACCGCCATCCAGAGTTTGTGCAGGGCCAGCGCCACGCCGTGCAGCCCGCCCCAGAGGATGAAGCGCACCGCCGCGCCGTGCCACAATCCGCCCAGCAGCATCGTCAGCAACAGGTTGCCGTAGGTCCGGATGCGGCCTTTGCGGTTGCCGCCCAGCGAGATGTAGAGGTAGTCGCGCAGCCACGTCGAGAGCGAGATGTGCCACCGCCGCCAGAATTCGGTGATCGTCGCCGACTTGTAGGGGGCGTCGAAGTTCTTCGGGAAGCGGAATCCCAGCAGCAGGGCGATGCCGATGGCCATGTCGGAATAGCCCGAGAAGTCGCAGTAGATTTGCAGCGCGTAGCCGTAAATGCCCATCAGACATTCGAACCCGGAGTAGAGCAGCGGCTCGTCGAAGATGCGGTCGACGAAGTTGAGCGAAATGTAGTCCGAGATGATGGCCTTCTTGAACAGACCCGTGAGGATCAGAAAGACGCCCGTGCCGAACATCTCGCGGGTGACGACGATCGGGTTTTGCCGGATCTGGGGGATGAAATCCCGGGCCCGGACGATCGGGCCGGCCACGAGCTGCGGAAAGAACGACAGGTAAAAGAGATAGTCGAGCCAGTTGGACAAAGGCTTCAACTGGCCGCGGTAAATGTCTATGGTATAGCTCATCGACTGGAAGACGAAGAACGAGATGCCGACCGGCAGGAAGATGTTCTGGAATTGCAGGAATCCCTGTCCGAACAACTGGTTGGAGATGTCGACGAAGAAGTTGGTGTACTTGAAGTAGCCGAGCATTCCGAGGTTGACGGCGACGCTCAGGGCCACCAGCCAGCGTTTCAGCCCCTTGAAGCGGGCCCGGTAGATGCCCTGCGCGATCAGGAAGTCGCTCGCCGCGGCGAAGATCAGCAGCAGGAAATAGACCCCGCTCGACTTGTAGTAGAAGTAGAGCGAGAAGGCGATGACGTAGACGATGCGGGCCATCGGCGCGCGGCGGAAGGCGCTGTAGATGAGCAGGAACCCCGCGAAGAGGAAGAGAAACAGCCCGCTGCTGAAGATCAGCGGCGACGAAGCGTCGTAGGCCAGCAGCGCCTGCACCTTGTCCCAAATGCCGTCTGTCGCGGGAAGCGTCATCGTATCGGCGGATTAAGCGGTTCGGGAGCTGCGGACGGCAGCAGGCTGCGCTCGATGCGCGTCCTTTGCAGGGAGTCGAGCACGGCGGCTTCGGCCTGCCGGCGCAGTTCGGCGGCCCGCTGCTCGGCATGGAGGGAGCAGGCTTCGGCGTTGAGGGCGTCGAACAGCGCCCACGCCACGCGGCGTCCGCCGGCGTAGTTGATGTGGGTGTAGTCCTTGCCCGCCCAGCCGTTCTTCACGAACTGCTCCATGCCCCCTTGCGCACGCATGGCGTCGCATGTGGGCCAGAAGGCCGCGCCCGTGTTCCGGGCCGCCCCGCGCTGGAAGTCGAGCATGTAGGGGATGGCGTCCATCGGTTCGAAGCCCGCGTCGGTCTTCGTCGAGCGGTCGCTGACGCCCAGCACCAGCACCGCGGCCCCCGGGAAACAGCTCCGCACGAAAGCTACCATCTTTTCGATCTGCGCCGCGTAGTTGGTGTAACTCTTCACGCCCGCCTGCATGATGTTGAGCCCGTATTGGAGGATCACCAGATCGTAACCCGTGAGGGCGTTGATCTGGGCGTTGACCGACGGGTTGGTCCAGAACATCGCCTGTCCGTTGTTGCTGCGCACCGAATAATTGTCGACGACGACTCCGCCGCCTTCGAAGACCGCGCCGTAGCCGATGAATCCCTCCGTGCCGGAGAGCACCTTGAAGGCGAGCGAGCGGATGTGCGGGGCTGAGATCTCGATCTGGCGCACGGCGGCGTCGCCCGTGATGTCGAACTCGCGGCGCAGGGTGTCGTTGAGCGTCACCTCGACGCGGCTGTCGCGGGGCGAGAGGAAGAGGATGCGCGCCCCGTCGCACGAGTCGAGCAGTTTGCGGTAGTCGGTGTTCTCCCAGCGGGTCGAGGCGCCCGCCGTGGGTTGGCAGACCCAGCCCGAGACGTAGAAATTCTCGCGCAGGTTGGCCGGGGCGGCCTTGCGCTGCATGATGTTGTAGGCTGTCCAGCCTTTCGACTGGGTTTTGATCGTGCGCCGGAAAGCCGTCAGCGGCGAGGCCATCGGGGCGAATCCCGCGCCGCCGCCGGGCCGTCCCCCGAAGGCCGACTGGAGCCGTTCGCGCAGGTCGGCGGTGAGGATGTCGCCCTCGACGAACGAGTCGCCGAGGAAGGCGATGCGCACCGGACGTTGGGCGTTGAGCAGCGTGTCGCAGAAAGCGCGGATGCGGCCGTCGCCGCTGTAATCCTCGATCGGGACCAATGTCGCGGTGAAGCGCGCCGAGTCGGGCTCGGGCCGTTGGCCGCGGAGGCTGTCCCGCGGGATGAGCCACTGGTAGGTGGTCTGCGTCTGGCGCGGGGCGGTGTCGGCTTCGATGCGTTCGGCGACGGCGTCGAGGTCGATGTGGAAATCCGCCTCGTCGAAAAGAACGGGTTCGGCGATGGGCTCGGCAGCGGCCGCATCGTCGAAGACCAGAATGTCCGAGAGGATGTTGGCTCGGCGCAGTTTGACGCTTCCGACGCTCTGCGGGGGAATGAAGCCGACGGCCGCGAGCACTGCGATGAGTGCCGCGGTCGCCAGCCAACTGCGGTGGGTGTAGTCTTTTTCGGGGGAGTTCATTGCCGGGTTAGTCGCGCCTTCCGAGGATCAGGAAGACGTAGTAGAGGACCGAGGCGATGGCGCTCAACGCCGCCACGAGGTAGGTGCGGGCCGCCCACGAGAGGGCTTCCTTGGCCTGTGCGAGCTGGGCGCCCTGCATCGTATGGCTGGTCTGGAGCCACTCCACGGCGCGGGCCGAGGCGTTGTACTCCACGGGCAGCGTGACGAGCGAGAAAACCGCCGACATGGCGATCATGCCCACGCCGATCCAGCACAGGATCTCGTTCTGCGTCGAGGCCAGAATGACAAGGCCCAAGATGATGATCCATGTGGCGGCCGACGAGGCGAACTGCACGACGGGAACCAACTGCGAACGGAGCACCAGCGGCGCATAGCCCTGAGCGTGCTGTACGGCGTGGCCGCACTCGTGGGCGGCGACGGCCGCCGCCGCGACGCTCGTCGACGAGTAGACCGAGTCGCTGAGGTTGACGGTCATCGTCTGCGGGTTGAAATGGTCGGTGAGGTGACCTCCGACGTGCGTCACCTTCACGTTGTGGATGTTGTTGTCGCGCAGCATCTTCTCGGCGACCTCGGCACCGGTCAGCCCGCCCGGGAACTGGACCTTCGAATACTTCTTGAACACCGACTGCAGGCGCGCCTGCACGATGAAGCCGATGACGCCGATGGCGATGATCAGCACGAACATGCCCATCGTGGCGGCCGAGTAGCTGATTCCGGCGCTCTCCTGAGTGTAATAGCCTGTCTGGAGCAGGGTAATCATAGGAAATGTCATAGCGTTTTCTATTTTGTTTTGCGGTATGTGTAATAAGCCCCGGCCTGTTGGGCGGGCATCAATACCATATCATTAACGTTCATGTGCGCGGGTAATTGTGCGGCCCACGCGATCGCTTCGGCGATGTCGTCGCCGGTGAGGGGCTCGACGCCCGTGTAGACCGCGTCGGCACGCTCCTTGTCGCCGTGGAAGCGGACCTCGGAAAACTCCGTTTCGACCATTCCCGGGCGGATTTCCGTCACTTTGATTCCCGCCGAAAGCAGGTCGGCGCGCATCGACTGCGAAATGGCGTGCACGGCGTGCTTCGAGGCGCAGTAGACCGCGCCGTTCTCGTAGGCTTCGGTCCCGGCGATCGAGCCGATGTTGAAGATATGCCCGCCGCCCGCAGCGACCATCTTCGGGGCGATGACGCGCGTGACGTAGAGCAGTCCCTTGACGTTGGTGTCGATCATGGCGTCCCAGTCGCGGGTGTCGCCCCGGTCGATGTGTTCCAGCCCGGCGGCCAGCCCGGCGTTGTTGACCAGCAGGTCGATCCGTTCGAGCGGTTCGAGCCAGCGGCGCACCGCCTCCTCGGAACGCACGTCGAACGCCAGCGCGGTGCAGCGTCCGCCTGCGGCTTCGATCTCGGTTTTTAACGCCGCGAGCCGTTCGGCACGCCGTCCGGTGACCGTGACGGCATATCCCTCTTTCGCGAGCCGGAGCGCCGTGGCGCGGCCGATGCCCGATGTCGCCCCTGTAATGAGTGCCTGTTTTTGCATAAAAAACGGTTCTTTCGGGCAAAAATACGAAATTTATACGTTTATTTGCATAAATTTTCTGCAAAACCGCTGCCGTGAATCTCGCTTTTTTCATCGCCCGCCGCATGGCGAAGCCCTCCCCGGAGAACAAACCCGGGGTGATGGAGCGCATCGCCGTGGTGTCGGTGGCGCTGGGGGTGGCGGTGATGATCCTCGCGATGGCCGTCATCATGGGCTTCAAGCGCGAAGTGGCGCACAAGATGACGGGCTTCGCCGCCCACGTCTCGGTGACCGACGTGCGGGGCGTCAACGCCCTCGATTCGGAGCCCGTGCACCGCAGCGCGCACCTCGAGGAGCTGATCCGCGCGACCGACGGGTTTGAGACGATGGCCCCCTATGCCGTGAAGGGCGGCATCGTCCGCACGGCCGACGCCGTGGGCGAGGTGATGCTCAAGGGCGTCGAGGGGGATTACGACTGGTCCTATTTCCGCGAATGGCTCGTCGACGGCGAGCTGCCTCGTGTGGGCGATTCGGTGCGCACGAAAGACATCCTCTTGTCGCGTTCGCTGGCCGACAGGCTGTTGCTCGGCGTGGGCGACAAGGTCGAGATGCTCTTCGTCGAGCCGGGCGAAATGCCCCGCCGCGACCGCTTCAAAGTGGCAGGCGTCTACGCCTCGGGGATGGAGGAGATGGACGGCATGGTGGTCGTCACGGACATCCGCAACGTGCAGCGGTTGTCGGACTGGGGACCGGACGAGATATCCGGTTACGAGATACGGACCCGCGACCTGCGCGACGCCGGCGCCTTTGCCCGCACGCTGGGCCGGACGCTGTTGTACGATGAGGAGGAGGGAACCGAAAACCTCGCGGTGACGAGCGTCACGGAGCGTTATGCCAATATTTTCGACTGGCTGAAGGCCCACGATGTGAACGCCGCGGTGATTATCGTCATCATGCTGGTCGTGGCCTTCTTCAACATGGCTTCGGCGCTGCTGATTCTGGTGCTGGAGCGCACCCGCATGATCGGGCTGCTGAAAGCTCTCGGGATGCGCAGCGGCGAGCTGCGGCGCATCTTCCTCTGGCGGGCGGCTTTCGTCACGCTGCGGGGATTGGTGTGGGGCAACGCCGTCGGACTGGGGCTGTGCCTTATTCAGAAATGGACCCATCTGGTGAAACTCAGCGCGGAGGGCTACCTGCTTTCGGAGGTGCCCGTGTCGCTGGGGTGGGGCTGGTGGCTGGCGCTGAACGCCGGGTTCATCGCCGCGATCGTCGCCCTGCTGGTGATCCCGACGGCCGTGGTGTCCGGTGTGAAACCCGAAGAAACAATCAGGTACGAATGAAACCATATAATACAGATCAGACCAAGAAAGAGGAGGTTCGCGAGATGTTCGACAACATCGCGCCCCGATACGACCTGCTGAACCATACGCTTTCGGTGAACATCGACCGCATCTGGCGCCGCCGCGTGGTGAACGAGGTGCGGCGTGCGAACCCCCGCCGCATTCTCGACGTGGCGACCGGCACGGGCGATCTGGCGATCGCCATGGCGCGCCGGATCGAGGGCGTGCAGGGGATGGGCGTGGACCTTTCGGAGCAGATGCTCGCCGTGGCGCGCCGCAAGGTCGAGGCCCGGGGGCTGGACAACCGCATCGTCCTCGACCGGGGCGATGCCGAGCACCTCGCCGTGGCCGACGCTTCGGTCGATGCGGCGACCGTCGCATTCGGGGTGCGCAACTTCGGGGACCTCACGGCGGGACTGCCCGAACTGGCCCGCACAATAAAACCCGGGGGCAAAGTCGTTATTCTGGAGTTCTCGCGGCCCCGCAACCGGGCGTTCCGGGCGTTGTACGAATTTTATTCCTATAAAATACTGCCCCGCATCGGCGGGCTGGTGTCGCGCGACAAGAGGGCCTACGAGTACCTGCCGGCCTCGGTGGGGGAGTTTCCCGCCCCGGCGGAGTTTCTGGGAATGATGGAAAAGGCGGGGTTCCGAAACTGCCGGGCGAGAAGCCAGAGCTTCGGGATCGCACAGATATATATAGGGGAGAAATGAGAAAAATGCAAGAACCGCAATATGATTATTGCTGCCGAATGCCGTATTCGCGGCCTCAGGCCGCGTATGCAAGTCTGCCCCGCCCCCAACCCCCCGCCTCAGGCAGGGGCTTGGTCCGCCTGCGGTGGAAGATCAGGGTTCCGAACGCTGTTTTCTCATCGCTTTTGTTGCTGGCGGTCATTCTGTCGACTTCGTGCCGCAAGGCCGTCGAGAAGGCGCAGCGCAACATCCGTTTCGAGGGGATCGAGAAGATCGAACGGCAGGGGCTGACCGGCGCCGAGATGGTCGTGCGGGGGATGAACGACACGGGCTACAAGCTGCAGCTCAACATGGCCGAGATCGACATTTATTACTCCGAAAGCCGTGTGGGGACGATCGTGCTGCGCGAACCGGTCGAGGTGCCCCGCCGCACGACGGACAGTTTCCGGACGCTGTGGAGGTTGAAGATCTCCGATCCGATGGCGCTCTATGTGCTGCTCCGGAAAGTCGAGGCGGGCGACCTTTCGCAGGTCGGCGTCGCCTATGCCCTCGAGGGGCGCGGAGGCCCGGCGCCCGTAAAAATTTCGCGCGACAGGATGCCGTTGTCGGATTTTTTGAATACCTTTGGCCTTACGTTGCAGGATGTTAAAAACCAATTGAAGTGATGCGCAGATTGTCGATCCTTACCCTGATGCTCCTGTGTGCGGCCGTTTCGCTCCGTGCACAGTCGCTCGACGCTTTCAAACAGCGGCTGGCCGAACCCGTCGCCGGGGCCGCCCTTTTCGGACGGGCGCAGGTGACCGTCACGGAGCACGGCGATGCCGCGCGCGCCGTGGCTGACGCCGTGCCGGAGCACGGCGATGCCGCGCGCGCCGTGGCTGACGCCGTGCGTGCCGGGCAGCGGTTGCAGATACGCGGTTTCCGCGTCTGTATCTTTTCGGACAACGGGCCCGAGGCCCGCAACGGGGCCTTCGCCGCGCAGAAACTCTTCGAGGAGACCTATCCCGGCGTGAAGGTTTACATGGACTACAAGATTCCCTATTTCGTCGTTTCGGTCGGGGACTGCCTGAGCAACGAGGAGGCGGTTATTCTGAAAGGCCGCGTGACGGGGACTTTTCCGAAAGCGTTCCTGAAAAACGAGGAATTTCCGATTTCGAACCTTTTGGACTAAAAAAAGTCCATTTTTGAAAAATATATGTTTTTTCTTTGCTTATTTCGGGCGAATATATATCTTTGCGGCGTTACTGAATAACTAATTTCTAAACATTTAGCGCTATGAAAAAGATTTTCTCTTTTGTTGTCGTTATGGCTGCCGTCGCTATGGTAAGCTGCTGCGGCAATTCGAACAAGAAGGCCGCTGAAGGTGCTGCCGCCGAGGCTGCTGCTACGACCGAGGCTGCCGCTTGCTGCGCCGAGAAATGCGACTCGACGAAGGCTTGCTGCGCCGAGAAGTGCGATTCGGCGAAGGTTGAGGCTTGCGCCGAGAAACCCTGCTGCAAGAAGGCCGAGTAATTTCCGGTTAGGTTTGAGAGTGAGGGAGGTTCGGAAGAATCCCCCTTTTTCATTATACATTATAGGTAACGCCGCCTCATCTCCGGCGGCATAGTAACGACACTTTTATTTTTGTAACAAAATAACAGCCATGAAAGTACTGCTTATCAACGGAAGCCCCCGGCGCGAGGGCAACACCTTCATCGCACTCTCGGAAGTGGCGCGCACGCTCGAAGCCGAGGGTATCGGGGCCGAGATCGTGTCGATCGGCACCAAGGCCGTGCAGGGTTGCATCGCCTGCGGAAAATGCTCGGAGCTGGGCCGCTGCGTCTTCAACGACGCGCTTTACGACGAAGTGCGTGAAAAACTGGCAGGGGCCGACGCCCTCGTGGTCGGCTCGCCGGTCTACTACGCAGGGCCGAACGGGTCGCTGTGCGCGCTGCTGGACCGGTTGTTCTACTCCTGCGGGCCGATGCTGGCCTACAAGCCCGCGGCCGCGGTGGCTGTCTGCCGCCGGGGTGGGGCGAGTGCGACGTTCGACCGGCTGAACAAGTATTTTACGATCTCGAACATGCCTGTCGTTTCGTCGCAGTACTGGAACAGCGTTCACGGGCGGCTGCCCGGCGAAGCGGCGCAGGACGCCGAGGGGTTGCAGACGATGCGGGTATTGGCGCGCAACATGGCGCGTGTGCTTCGGGCCGGACTGCTGGCCGGGGAGGGACGTCCCGAGCCCGAGGAGCGGGTGGTGACGAGTTTCATCCGGTAGGGAGCGTCGCCGGAAAAGATTGGGCCGCGGGGATTTTTCCGCGGCTTTTTTCGTGTTTTTTCAGTTCCGGCGGCACGGGCAAATGGCACGAACGGACTTGATTTTGTCCGGTTCGGTAGCGTTTTCCCGAAAAATTTTGCATATTTGGGCACCGAACACCTAATTGCTACCTTTTTCCAGATGCAGAACGGAACCGATGAACAAACGCTGGTTCGTAACCTGAACCAAGGGGATCAGACGGCTTTCGAGTTGTTGTTTTACCGTTATCGCGGTAAAGTCTGCAATTTCGTAAAGGCCTCGCTGCCGCGTCATTCCGACCCGGAAGAGGTGGTTCACGAGGTCTTCCTGCGCATCTGGACCGGTCGCGGGAACCTCGATCCCGGGTTGCCGTTCGGACCCTATTTGTTCCGCACGGCCCGCAATCTGGTCATCGACCGGCTGCGCGGGCGCGTCAACCGCATGGTCTGTCTCAGCGACGAACTGTTTTCCGACGACGCGGACACCGACGCCGCGGCCCGGGACGTCGAGGAGCGGCAGTTGGGCGAGTGGTTCGACCGGACGCTGGAACAGCTTCCGGAACACCGGCGGCAGATTTTCGTGCTGAGCCGTCTCGAAGGGCTCTCCTACCGGGAGATCGCCGCACGCCTCGGCGTCACGGAGAACACGGTCGACACCCAGATTCGCCGGGCGCTGCTCTTTTTCCGCGAAGAGCTCAAAAAATTGCGGCTTCTCTTCCTTTTTTAATATTTTTTCGCCGCTCTGTCACGGAACACCCCCGGGTATTCCGTATTTATGTATGTAAAGTGCATGCAGAGATGGAAAATACATTCGACATACTGGACCGGTTCGTAAACGGACAGGCGCTCACGGACGAGGAGTTCGCCGCGCTGAAGCGTCTTTTTGCGACCCGCGAGGGCGGCCGCACGATCGAGATGTGGCTGGCCGCGAAGTGGGAGACCGCTTCGGACGCGGACGCGGAGATCGGTTACGACGCCCTGCGGCGGAAGATCACCGATTACGAACACTCCCGCTCCCTGCGGCGGCGGATCGCCGGGTCGGCGCTGCTGCGCAGCTACCAGCGGATCGCCGCCGTGCTGCTGGTTCCGCTGCTGGTGGCCGCGTCGCTGTTCGCACTCGGCGCTTTCGGCGATGTGAAGACCTACACGGCCGAGGCGCCTTGGGGCGAGAAGGCCCGGCTGGTGCTGCCCGACGGCAGTGTGGTGCTGCTCAATGCCGGGTCGCGCATCAGCTACACCTCCGATTTCGACCGCCGCGACCGCCGGCTGGAACTCGACGGCGAGGCCTATTTCGAGGTGCGGAAGAACAAGGGAAAACCGTTCGTCGTCTCGACGCCCTATCTCGACGTCCGGGTGACGGGTACTAAATTCAACGTCAACGCCTATGACGACGAACCGTCGGTCGTGGCGTCGCTCGTGGAGGGCAGCGTGGACATCACCGCCCGCTCCGACGGCCGGGTCTACCGGCTGACGCCCGGCCATTCGATCGCATTGGCCAAGGCCTCCGGCGAGGTGACCTATCCGCCGCTGAACGGCGATGTCGTCCTCGCTTGGAAGGACAATAGGCTGGTGTTCGCCGACGACGACATCGCCTCGCTGGCCAAAAAGATCGAGAAATGGTATGACGTGAAGGTCGTTTACGACCCGGCACGCTTCGAAAACAGTAAATTCACGGTCCGCCTGATGGAGGGCGAGCGGCTCGACAACCTGCTCGACATCATCGAAACGGCCCTCGGTGCGGAGTGCTCGATGCGCGGCGACACGCTGGTCATCACGCGCCGCAAATAACCTGAAAGACAATCACTGACCCTGCTTAAAACCAACGCCTGCCTATGAGATAGAAACCATCTTTTCATCCGAATGAAAAAGGGAAGCGGTGTGCGACCACCCCTCCCCTGAGTGAACTTTAAAAAACTTTGCGCTTCATTAAAATTCATTGCGAATATGAGAAAAAAATCGTTATTACGCAAATTCGTGCTCGTATTTGCGTCATACGCAATCACTTTATCCCTTCCCACGGGCGTCCGCGCCCAATCCGGAGGAGGCGATAAAGTCACCTTCGACCTGAAAAACGCCCCGCTGACCGAAATTTTCAGGCAGATAGAAACCCAGACCGACAAACGCATCGCCTACGACGATTCGATCCTGCCGGGCGTGCGCATCGACCTCGCCGTGCGGAACGAACCGGTGGCGGGCGTGCTCGACAAAGCCCTGCGCAACACCGACCTGACCTATCAGGTCAAGGGCAAGTACGTCGTGATCGCCAAAAAGGGCGGACAGCAGGCCGCAACCCTCTCCGTGTCGGGCCGGGTGGCCGATTCGGCGGGACCGCTGGTCGGTGCCACGGTCATCGTGAAAGGCTCCGGAGCGGGGACCGTGACCAACGAAAAGGGTGAATACACCCTCGGCAACCTCACGCAGGACGCCGTGCTGGTCTTCTCGTTCGTGGGCATGCAGACCCGAGAGGTGACGGTCGGCAGCCGCACGCGCATCAACGTGACCATGGAGACCGACGCCAACCAGATCGAGGAGGTCGTCGTCAGTTACAGTTCCCAGA
Source organism: Alistipes provencensis (assembly GCF_900083545.1). Taxonomy (NCBI): domain Bacteria; kingdom Pseudomonadati; phylum Bacteroidota; class Bacteroidia; order Bacteroidales; family Rikenellaceae; genus Alistipes; species Alistipes provencensis. The sequence goes on from NZ_LT559262.1 coordinate 1,568,476, forward strand.
AGAAAACGTCGCTGACGGCGTCGGTGGGGATGATCAAGAACGACAAGATCTATTCGAAACCCGTCGCCGACGTCAGTTCGGCGCTGGTCGGGCAGATGGCCGGACTCATCACGGCCCAAAGCTCCGGCGAAGTCGGCGTGGACAAGACCGAAATCTACATCCGCGGTATCTCGACCTTCGGCAACAGCAGTCCGCTGATTATCGTGGACGGCGTGCAGCGCGGTGACCTGAGCATGCTCGACGCCAACGTCATCGAGTCGGTCTCGGTGCTGAAGGACGCCGCAGCGGTGGCTCCCTATGGCATGGCTGGCGCCAACGGCGTCATCCTCGTCACGACCAAGAGCGGTTCGAAATCGCGTCCGACGCTCACCTACAACGGGTACACCGGATTCCAGAACCCGACGGTGACGCCGAAACTGCTGAACTCCTACGACTATGCGCGGATGATGAACGAGGCGGTGCGGAATGCCGACCCCAAGGCCACGCTGCCCTATCCGAATCCCGAAGGGTATCTGAAAACCATCCGCCGCACGGCGGACGCCGACTACGACCGCTATCCCGACAGCAATGCTTGGGATGAAATTTACAACGACAACACGGTCATCACCAGCCACAATGTCGGGCTCTCGGGCGGTACGGACGTCGTGAAATACTACATGGGACTGGGCTACCTCTATCAGGAGGGCATGTGGTCCACGTCGCACATGAACAAGTACAACATGCTGCTCAACCTCGAGGCCAAGGCCACCCGTACGACGACCATCAAGCTCTCGTTCAACGGCAACCTGCGCCGGATCAAGGCCCCCGAGGCGACCGAGTCGCATGTGATGTCCTATGTGCTGCAATACAAGCCCGTCGACGCTTTCTGGTACACGAACGGACTGATGGGCGCCTCGAACGGCAAGAATCCCTATGGTATGACGCGTACCGGCAAACGCCAGTACGAGGACACCAACATCTTCACCCAGCTCACCGTGGAGCAGGAACTGCCGTTCCTGCCGGGGCTCAAGGCGAAGGGCGTATTCAGTTTCGACCCCACGAGCGTCTTCCAGAAGACGTGGCACGAGCCCGAAATGACCTATTACACCATCAACACCAACGTTCTGCCCTACGTCTACAATCCGGTGGTGTCGTCCGAGAAGCCCAGTCTGGCCGAGAGTCAGTCCAACTCGAAGGCCTACACCTTTCAGGGCATGCTGACCTATGCGAACACCTTCGGCGGAAAACACTCCGTGTCGGCGCTGGCCGTCGTCGAGGCCCGGCAGGTGGACTACCGCAACCTGAGCGCCTCGCGCACGAATTTCGACCTGAATATCCCCGAGCTGAGCATGGGTAACTCCAACTCCTCGAACTGGAGCAACGGCGGCGGATCGTCGAAGGCCACGCAGGTGGGTTACGTCTACCGCGTCTCCTATGAGTACGACCACAAATACCTGCTCGAGACTGCCGGACGCTACGACGGGAACTACTATTTCGCCAAGGGCAAGAAATTCGGTTTCTTCCCCTCGGTGTCGGCGGGATGGCGCGTGAGCGAGGAGCCTTTCATCAAAAATAACCTTCCGTGGCTGAACAACCTGAAGCTCCGCGCCTCGTGGGGCGAGTCGGGCAATCTGGCGGGTTCGGCGTTCCAGTACTCCTCGGCCATGAACGTCTACGGCGGAGCCTATGTCTTCGACGGGTACCTCTATCAGGGCGTGGCGGAGAGTCTCGAGCCCAATGTGAACATCACATGGGAGAAGGCCCGGAAGACCAATGTCGGTATCGACATCGGGCTGTGGAACAACCGCCTGACTCTCGAGGCCGACTATTTCTACGAGCGGCGCAATAATATGCTGGTCAGCCCGCAAACGGTTGTGCCGATCGAGTACGGCATCGGAATCGCGCAGGAGAACGCCGGCGTGATGGAGAACAGCGGCGTGGAATTCACCCTCGGCGGCAACTACTCCTTCGCCTCGGGACTGCGGCTGGAGGGTAGTTTCAACTTCACCTACGCCCGTAACAAGATTCTCCAGATTTTCGAGAATCCCCTCACGCGCGACAACCCGCTGCGCGCACGCACCGGGCGTCCGCTGAACACTCCCTTCGGGCTGAAGGCCGAGCGGCTTTATCAGGAGTCCGATTTCGACGAGTACGGCAACCTGTGGCTCGACCTGCCCCAGCCGACCTTCTCAGAGGTCGCCCCGGGTGACATCAAGTGGGCCGATCTGAACGGTGACGGGGTGATCGACGGTGCCGACGAAACGGCGCTGGGCTATCCCAGACTGCCGCAGATCATCTACGGATTTACGCTCAAGGCCCTCTTCCGGGGACTGGATTTCAGCGCCCTGTTCCAAGGCGCCGGGCAGAGCACGACCTTCATCGACGGCGGTCTGGCGTTCCCCTTCGCCGGCGGCGAGAACCCGCCCCGGGCAGCCAAGGACTACTGGACGCCCGAGAATACCGACGCCACCTATCCGCGGCTGTACGGCACGGGCGGCGGTAACAGCAACAACTTCCGCCGCGGCAACAACGATTGGTTTCGCCGCAGCGGCAACTACCTCCGCCTGAAGAACATCGAGCTGGGATACACTTTCTCGCGGGCGATGTTTCCGAAACTGCCCCTGCAGTCGATACGCCTCTATCTTTCGGGGCAGAACCTCTGGACGGTCAGCGACCTGAAGGATTTCTACGACCCCGAGATGGGGCAGGTGGGCGACGACGCCAACACCCGCGGATGGTACAGCCCCCAGCGCAAGATCGTCAGCGTGGGATTGAACATCACTTTCTAACGTAAAACCAAGACCATGATGAAAACGAATATATTCCTGAAAGGTTTGCTGGCGGCGATGCTGTTCCTGTCCGCATCGTGCGGCGAGGATTTCCTGACGGTGGTCCCGCAGGACCAGCTCGACTCCGAGGCGGTATTTTCCGACTCTTCGGGCGGCGACCTCTTCCTGAGCGATATTTACAACAACCTGCCCGATCAGGAGACCCTCAATGCCGACGGCTTCGGGTACGACTCCTTCGAAATGTTCGGCGACAACGCCGTGGCCCGCTACGACTGGTGCGTGAGCTGGAACATCGGCATCGCACGCGACTACGGACCCAACAACACCGGGTTTCTCTATGCCCACGGCTATCCGAGCATCCCGTTCTACTACCCGCGCATGATGGCGAACATCCGCAAATGCAATGTTTTCATCAAGCAGGTGGAGGATCACAAGGCCAACTTCCCGGCGGACTGGATTCAGAAACGCGTGGCCGAGGCCCGTTTCCTGCGCGCCTACTTCTACCATCAGGCGTGGATGGCTTACGGCGGTCTGCCGATCATCACCGTGCCGCTGGACCGCAATACGCAGGGCGACGCCATTTTCTATCCGCGTGCGACCTCCGAGGAGACCTTCGAGTTCATTACCCGCGAGCTGGGCGAATGCGCCGCGGACCTGCCCAACGAGGTGGGTGCGGGCCACGCCACGCAAGGTGCGGCGCTGACGCTCAAAGGGTGGTGCGAGTTGTTCGCACAGCGTTATGATCTGGCGGCGGCGACCAACTGGCAGGTGATGCAACTGGGCGTATACGACCTCTACAAGGAGGGGTACAACGCGCTCTTTACGGAGAAGGCCAACAACTGCGCGGAGTCGATCTTCGCCTACCAGCATGTGCCGGGTAACAAGATTTCGCAGCGCTCGATGCTGTTCGGCCCGATCGGTGCTTACAACGGCTGGGGCTTCATGCAGCCCACGCAGAACCTTGTCGAGGAGTTCCGCATGGCTTCGGGCCTTCCGACCGGCGAGGACGGCAGTTTCGATCCGCAGAATCCCTACGTCGGACGCGAGCCGCGCTTCTATGAGTCGATCATCTACCACAAGTCCACCTTCTCGGGCAAGGTTTACGAGATCAACGACCTCTACGACCCCGCGTCGAATCTCTATACGGGTTACTTCCGCCGCAAGGGTATCTCCGAGCCGCTGAACCTCGGGCAGGAGGGGTACAATTTCATGTTCTTCCGCTTTGCCGAGGTGCTGCTCAGCTATGCCGAGGCCAAGATCGAACTGAACGAGATCGACGACACGGTTCTGGACGCCATCGACCGGGTACGCCGGCGCGGCGGGCTGCCTTCGCTCGAGGAGACCTACGGAAAGACCACCTTCATGCAGGCGGAACTGCGTGACGTGGTGCGCACCGAACGCCGCATCGAGCTGGCTTTCGAGGGCAAGCGCTACTGGGACCTGATCCGCTGGCGCGAGGCCGAGCGGCTGCTCAACCTGCCGGTGCGCGGCATCAGCTACGAGAACGGACGGTATGTCGAAAAGAACGTGCATGCCATGAAGTTCGATGCGTCGAAAAACTACCTCTTCCCGATGGACCAGAGCTGGATCGACATCAACCCCCGTTGGCAGGAGCAGACCACCGGCGAATTCAACCGCGGGCAGAACCCCGGTTATTGACGGTGGGGACAACAACAGACAGATTACCAAACCTACAAGCCAAAACACTATGTTTCGAACGAAAAATAATCTCCTGAAAGCCCTTTGCGCCCTCGTATTCGCCTGCCCCCTGACGGCATGCGACAAGGACGATGCGCCGGACCCCGGCAAGGACCGTTTCAACGGGAGCGGATATGCCGTCAGCGTGAACGGCGAGCCGGTGAAGGCCTACACATGCCGGGTTTCGGCCGTTCCCTTCAACCAAGTGTGGGACGGGTATCAGCGTCCCGTGGACCAGACCGAGATCGCCTATATGGCCCTTTGGGACCAGCCCGAAAGCGGGCCTGCCGAGGTCGAAGTGACCGTCCGGCAGCCGATAACCTCCGTGCGGATCAATCCTTCGTGGGCCGGGGTGGAGCCCCGGGTCGAGGGGCAGAAAGTCTCGTTTTCGCTGACGGGCACCGAGCCGCGGAACCTCACGCTCGAGGTGAACGGCCCGCACAACGCCCTGCATCTCTTCGCCTGCGCCCCGGAAGCGGACGTCCCGGCCGAGGGGAGTGTCACCTACTATTACGGACCCGGCATACACCGTCCGGGACGCATCAAACTTCAGTCCGGCGCCCGGGTCTATCTGGCTCCCGACGCCGTGGTGTTCGGCAGCTTCTACGCCGTGAACGCCTCGGACATCCGCATCTGGGGCCGCGGAACGATCGACGGCAGCCAGCTCAAACGCGGCTCGGGGTCGGGACTCGGATTTTCGAACTGCAGCAACATAAAGATCGAGGGCATCGTGCTGCGCGATCCCGCGATGTGGTGCTGCGCCCTGTTCGGATGTACGGACGTCGAGATCGACAACGTGAAGATCGTCGGGCTGTGGCGTTACAACGCCGACGGCATCGACGTGGTGAACAGTTCGCGGGTCCGCGTGAAAGACTGCTTCGTGCGCTCGTTCGACGACGCGCTGGTCGTCAAGGGCCTGACGCAGAACAGCGGCGAGCCCGAGACGGTCTTCATCGGCGACCGGCCGGTCGAGGACGTGACGTTCGAGCGCTGCGTCGTCTGGTGCGATTGGGGCCGCGGGATGGTCATCGGCGCCGAGACCTTTGCGCCGTCGATCAGTAATGTCACTTTCCGCGATATCGACGTCATCCGCACGACGGACGTCTTTATGGACATCCTTCACGGCAACAAGGCCGCCGTGAAAGACATTACGTTCGAGAACATCCGCGCCGGGATCGACGACCATACGCCCGAACCCCTCTTCCAGACTGAAAAGGGACAGATCTATGCCGATCCCGACCGCGGGTATGTGCCGCGCCTGATGAGCATTTCGATCGCACCCAACGGTTGGCTGCCCGACGGGACTCTGGGGACGGTGGACCGTGTGACCTACAAGAACGTCACGGTTTACGGCGACAAGCGTCCGGAGTCGGATTTCACGGGCAATTCGGCGGTGCACCGCATCGACGGCGTGGTGATCGACAATCTGGTGATCGGCGGCGAGAAGGCCACCGACGCCGCGTCGGCATCGCTCGAGGTGGGCGAATACGTCCAGAACCTGCAATTCCGCTAAACCGACGGGCGTATGAAAACCATTCGTATCATACCGCTTTTCGCCGTGCTGCTCCTTGCGGCCTGCGGCGGGACGCAGACCGGGGCCTACCGCCTGAAGGTGGACGGTCGGGAGATCGGGGTGACGGACTGCCGCGTGTCGGCCGTGCCGATCAATCAGGTGTGGCCCGGCTACCAGCGCCCCGTGGATCAGACCGATACGGCTTATTTCGCCGCATGGGAGATGCCGCAGGGACCGGTCGAAGTGGAGATCACGGCCGACCGCGAGGTCGGGACGGTGAAGGTGACCCCGGCGTCGGCCGGGATCGAACCGCGCGTCTCGGGGCGCCGCATCCGCTTTACGCTCGACGCTCCGCGCAATATCTCCGTCGAGGTCGACGGCACGCACCGCGCCCTGCACCTCTTCGCTAATCCGGCTTCGGCGGATGTTCCCCGGGACGGGGAGTCCGGGGTGCGCTACTACGGCCCCGGCTACCACGAGGCGGGCATCGTCCGGCTCGAAAGCGGCGACCGGGTCTATGTGGCCCCGGGGGCCGTCGTGTCGGGAGGCTTTTACGCCGTCAACGCCCGGGACATCACGATCTCGGGGCGCGGCGTCATCGACCAGAGCCGCTACGAACGCGGTTCGGGCAGCATCGTCGGATTCTCGGGATGCCGCAACGTGAGGGTCGAGGGGGTCATTCTCTGCGATGCCTCGATGTGGTGCTGCACCTTTTTCGGGTGCGACTCGGTGGAGGTGGACAACGTGAAGATCGTCGGGCAGTGGCGTTACAATTCGGACGGCATCGACGTGGTGAACAGCTCCCGGGTGCGGGTCCGCAACTGCTTCGTGCGCTCGTTCGACGACGCGCTGGTGGTCAAGGGCATGAAACGCAATCTGGGGGAGCCGGAGCTGATCGGGATCAGCCACCTCCCGGTGGAGGACGTGCTGTTCGAGAACTGCACGGTCTGGTGCGACTGGGGCCATGCGCTCGAAATCGGCGCCGAGACCTGTGCGCCGTCGATCCGCAACGTCGTCTACCGCGGGATAGACATCGTCCGCACGTCGTTCGTGGCGATGTCGATCCTCCACGGCGACGGGGCTCCGGTGCGCGACATTCTCTACGAGGATATTCGGCTGAACATCGATCCGCAGACGCCCTCGCCCGTGTTTCAGACCTCCCGCGGGGAGGTGTACGAGGATGCCGGGGGATTCGTGCCGATGCTCTTCGAGGCGGTCATCAACAAGGACATGCTCTGGGCGCAGGATGCGTTGGCGGGCGATGTCGAGGGGGTGACCTACCGCAATATCTCGGTGACGGGGCCTGCGCCGAAGTCGCTCGTGAAGGGGCTCGATGCGGAACACCGCGTCCGGGGGATTGTCGTCGAGAACCTGCGCTTCAACGGCGAGCCCGTCCGCGACGCCGCCCGGGCCGGGATCGTCATCGAACAGCACGGCGATCCGGTGACGTTCCGATAGTGTTCATGCAGGCCGGAGGGCCCGGGTCGGAGAAACGCCACGCCCGGCCCCCGGCATGCCCAAACCCTGAAAGACAATGATTGTGAAAATAGCTTTTTGGGCAATGATGCTCTTCCCGGCGCTGACGGTGGGGGCGGCGGGACTGACGGCGGGGTATCTCCGCTGCGAGTATCGCTCCGCACCCGAGGGCATCGGCGAGCGGTCGCCGCGCCTGAGCTGGGAACTGACGGCGCAGGAGGGCGGCGAGGCGTGCGTGCAGCGTGCCTACCGCATCCTCGTGGCTTCGTCCGAAGAGGCGCTCGCCCGCGGGGAAGGCGACCTGTGGGATTCGGGACGGGTCGCGTCGGACGCCACCGGCGGCATCGTCTACGCCGGACGCCCGCTGCGCTCGCGGCAGGTGTGCCACTGGAAAGTGCAGGTGTGGGACGGCGACGGGGAACCTTCGCCGTGGAGTGCTCCGGCCCGGTGGAGCATGGGCTTGCTGGAGTACCGCGACCGGGAGCCCGTGCGGTGGATCGCGCGGCGTATCCGGACGGCCCCCGACTCGGCAGGGCTGGTGCTTCCGCCGGCGCGGTATTTCCGCACGGCGTTCACCGTCGGCAAGCCCGTGCGGCGCGCCGTGGCCTATGCCAGCGCCAAGGGAATCTACGAACTGCGCCTGAACGGGCGGCAGGCGGGCTGCGACTACTTCACGCCCGGCTGGACCGACTACCGCAAGCGCATCTACTACAACACCTACGATGTGACCGACCTGTTGAGGCCGGGCGAGAATGCTGCCGGGGCTGTCGTGGCCGACGGCTGGTATGCCGGGTATGTCGGTTTCGGGATACTGGAACGGCTGGAGCGTTCGCGCGAGTTCTACGGCATCGACCCGGCGTTCTTCTGCCGGATCGAGATCGAATACGCGGACGGCACGACACAGTCGGTGGTGACGGGCCCCGGTTGGAAATCTTCCGAAGGCCCCGTCCGGCAGGCCGACCTGCTCATGGGCGAGGTGTACGACGCCCGGCGGGAACAGCCCGGCTGGGACGCTCCGGGTTTCGACGACGGCGCGTGGGAGGCGGCCGAACTGTCGGTCAATCCCGACGGGGCGCTCGAAGCCGCGCCGACGGACCCCGTGCGCGAAGCGGAGCGGATCGTGCCGGTGTCGGTCGTGCGGCGGAGTCCGGGTGTCTGGATTTTCGACATGGGCCGGAACTTCGCCGGGACCGTACTGCTGAAGGTTAGGGGCGAGGCGGGCCGCACGGTGATGCTTCGCTACGGCGAGATGCTCAACGCGGACGGCAGCCTGATGACCGAGAACCTGCGGCATGCCCGGGCGACGGATTTCTACACGCTGCGCGACGGGGAGCAGGAGTGGTCCCCGCGGATGACCTACCACGGGTTCCGCTATGTGGAGCTCACGGGGTTGGACCGGCCCGGTGCGGAGACGCTCACGGGGATCGTACTTACCTCGCCGACGCCTCCGGCGGGGTCGTTCGAATGCGGCAGCGAGCTGGTCAACCTGCTCTGGCGCAACATCACGACGACCCAGCAGGCGAATTTCTTCGAGATACCGACCGACTGTCCCCAGCGCGACGAGCGGCTGGGGTGGACCGGCGACATCCAGATTTATGCCCGTTCGGCGACCTATAACGCCGACGTGGCGTCGTTTCTCTCGAAATGGTTGGTCGATCTGGACGATGCGCAGCGCAGTTACGGGGCCTATCCCAGTTATGCGCCCTATCCCTATGCCATTCCGATGGAGTACGCTCCCGCATGGATGGATGCCGGAGTGATCGTGCCGTGGACGCTGTGGCAGGTTTACGGCGACACGCGGGCCGTGCGGAGGGCCTATCCGGGGATGAAGCGTTTTATGGATTTTCTGGAACAGGGTGCGCAGGGGGATTTGCAGCCCGCGGTGCCCACCTTCGGGGACTGGCTCGCCGTGGGGCGCACGGCTTCGGACGACTTCATCGCCAGCGCCTATTATGCCTACGATGCCGCGCTGATGGCCGAAATGGCCGGGGCTGTCGGCGAACGGCAGGATTCGATCCGTTACGCTGCGTTGGCGTCCCGTGTCCGGGAGGCTTTCGCCCGCCGATACATCGCGCCCGACGGCCTGATCCCCGGCAACGACTGCCAGACGGCCTATGCGCTGGCGCTCTGCTTCGGACTGTATCCGGAATCGCTGGCGCAGGCCGGGGCCGACCGGCTGGCGGCGATGATCGACGCGAACGGAGGCCGCTTCTCCACGGGATTCCTCGGGACGAAACATGTGATGATGGCGCTTTCGCACTACGGCCATGACGATGTGGCATATGGGTTGCTGTTGCAGACGGGGTATCCCGGGTGGGGCTACTCGATCCTCAACGGGGCGACCTCGATCTGGGAGCGGTGGGACAGCTACACCCGCGAATACGGGTTCGGGGGCCGCGACGGCGGCAACAATGCCCGGATGAACTCCTTCAGCCACTACGCCTTCGGGTCGGTGGCCGAATGGATGTTCCGTTACGCGCTGGGCATCGATACCGAAGGACCCGGTTACCGGCACATCCTGCTGCGTCCCCGGCCCGACGCCCGTATCGGGTGGATGAAGGGTTCGTACCGTTCGGTGAGCGGTGTGATCGTCTCGGAATGGGAGGTCGGACGCCGCACGACCCGCTACCGCTTCGTCGTGCCGCCCAACACGCGGGCCACGCTGTCGCTGCCCGGGCAGGAGCCCCGCGATCTGGGCCCCGGGGAGCATGAGTTCGAATTTAAAAATGTGAAAAGATGAAAATAGTTGTCATAGGAAGTTCCAACATGGACCTGATCTCGGTCGCGGAGCGGATGCCCCGCCCCGGGGAGACCGTCGGAAACGCCCGTTTCATGCAGGCCTTCGGCGGCAAAGGGGCCAATCAGGCCGTCGCCGCGGCCCGGCTGGGCGGCGAGGTGGTGCTGGTCGCCGCACTCGGGGACGATCTTTCGGGACGCGCGATGCGGGAGCATTTCGCCGCCGAGGGCATCGACACCTCGCGTCTGGTGACCGATCCGGAAAACGCCACCGGAACGGCGCTGATCCTCGTGGACGCGGCTGCCGAGAATGCGATCTCGGTAGCTCCGGGCGCCAATTTCTCGCTGACGCCCGAGGCCATCGGGTCGCTGGACGAGGTGCTTGCCGGGGCCGGGATGCTGGTCATGCAGGCCGAGATTCCCTACCGCACCGTTCGTGAGGCGGCGTTCGCCGCTCGGCGGCTCGGGGTTCCCGTGCTGCTGAATCCCGCGCCGGCCTGCCGCATCGACGCCGAACTGATGGCCGCGGTGGATATTCTGGTCGTGAACCAGACCGAGGCGGCCTGCATCAGCGGGCTGTCGCCCGATGAAAATCCCTTGGAAGAGGTGGCCGGGCGGCTGTTGGCCGACGGGCCGCGCAACGTCGTGGTCACGCTGGGCAGCCGGGGTTCCTACCTGCTTAATGCGGCGGGTTCGCTGACGGTGCCCGCTTTCCGGGTGAAGGCCGTGGATACCACGGCTGCGGGCGATGTCTTTTGCGGCGCGCTGGCGGTAGCTGCCGCCGGGGCGGAGCTCTCGGCCGAAGCCCTGCGTTTTGCCAGCGCCGCATCGGCCATCAGCGTTACGCGCCAAGGCGCCCAGCCCTCCATCCCCACGCGGGCGGAGGTCGAAGAATTTTTAACGAAGAACTGAAAAACTTTAAAACCCAAACGGATTATGAAAACTTCCAAACTGTTCATTTACCTGACGCTGCTGCTTTTCCTCGCGCCGGCGGTCACTTCGTGTTCGGACGATGACGACATGGACATCCCCGGACATACCATACCGCCCAAGGCGGTCCTCTCGTCGGACAAGACCTCGTTCGAGGCCCTGACCGGAGCCGCGTTCGTACTCGAAGCCACCGTGACACAGGGCTACAACGTGCAGCACGAATGGAAGATCGGCGACATGGTCATCGGGCAGGAGGCACGGCTGGAATACGCCTTTGCCGATCCGGGGACCTTCGAGGTCGTCTATTCGGCCCTGAACGGCTACGGCGCCGACCGTCATCCCTTCACGGTCGAGGTTTCGCAGGGGGCCAACCCCGGCATCACGTTCTCGACCGACAAGCGCACGTTCGAGCGCAGTATCGGCGAGATGGTCCGGCTGTCGGCCACGCTGACCGGCATCACCGGCACCCATTCGTGGCAGGTCGACAACAAGGAGGTCTCGACCTCGGAGCGGCTGGACTACTCCGTCGCAACGGCCGGTACGAAGCTCATCAAGCATACGCTGACCTACGACGAGGGTACGACCTACACCACGCAGTTCACGCTGACGGCCGTCAAGAGCGATTACGGCAACTGGTTCAAGTGGCGCGAGGGCAAGGACTACGTCATCTGCCTGAAGAACGACCTGACGAAGGTCGTGGCCGCCGACGTGAACAATCCTGCGGCGCCCTACAACGTCGAGACGTGGGACGGCAGCGAGAAACAGATGTTCCGCAAGGGGTATTATTTCGGTTACGGTCCCGTACCGGCGCTGGAGTACTACAACTTCTACAACGTGGCCACGCACAGCGTGCTGCAGTGGACGGGCAACGCATGGCCCAACAACCCGGTCGATCCCGTCACGGGAGCCATGGGCGCTGACCCGTGGGACGCTTGGTTCATGGATGTGAACAGCTCGGGCGACGTGCGTTTCGTACACTTCTTCGCCCTCTGGGACAGCCATCCCAATCCGTCGCCCGATCTGATGAGCAGTTGTCTGACAGTGACCGAAAACGGCACGAAGATCGGCGTCTACTCGTTCTACTGCTGCGGAGCGGACGGACGCCCGGATTTCGTGAACTATCAGGCGCTCGGCGACAAGTATTTCGAATTCAAGATGATCGCGGTGGAGGACATGCCGCAGCCTTAAACCAACGGCCGTTCCCGGGCGGGCGGGTCCTGCCCGGGCGGTTTTAAAAACTACGCACCATGAAACACATCGCATTACTGGGCTGTCTGTGCCTGCTGGCGGGCGGCTGTTCGCAGCCGGCCGAAGTTCCCGAGCCCATACCGGTGATTTTCGACACCGACCCCGGCAACGACATCGACGACGTGCTGGCATTGCAGATGCTTCTCAACTACCACAAGGAGGGACGGATCGACCTGCGCGGCATCGGCATCGGCAAGATGTATCCCCGGGCCATCGAGTACGTCGACGCCTACTGCCGTCACAACGGCCTGAACGACATCCCGCTGGGCTATGTCTACGACGGGGCCAATCCCCTGCCCGAGGCGGGCGACTATGTGACCGGGACGCTCGACACGCTGATCGGCGGCAAACCCATTCTCACCCCTGCGCGGAGCATTGCCGACGACATTCCCGAGGGGTACAAACTCTACCGCCGGCTGTTGGCCGAGGCGGCCGATTCGTCGGTGGTATTCATCGCCGTCGGGCCCTACACCAACGTAGCGCGGCTGCTGGAATCCCCCGGGGATGAGTTCAGTCCCCTGACGGGCCGCGAACTGGCGGCCCGCAAGGTGCGGCTGCTCTCGGTGATGGGCGGCACCTACAATGACGACGTCTTCAACAACCCGGAGTGGAACGTCATGCAGGACCTCGGGGCGTCGCGGACGCTCTTCGCCGAGTGGCCCACGCCGCTCGTGGCCAGCGGTTCGGAGGTCGGGACCCGCATCCTCTACCCGGCGTCGAGTGTGCTCCGGGATTTCGAAGGGGGCGAGGCGGCGCCGCTGTGCGTCTCCTACAAGATTTACAAGCCGATGCCCTACGACCGTCCTACATGGGACCTGACGTCGGTGCTATATGCCATAGAGCCCGAAGGGAGTTGTCTGGGCGTCTCCGAACCCGGAACGATCACGATCGCCGAGGACGGGTACAGCCGTTTCACGCCCGATCCCGCAGGCCGTCACCGCTACATGACCATTGCCCCGGAGGATATTCCGGGGGCTGCCGCCCGGCTGGTGGAGAGCTGTACGGGGCGGCGCGCCGAAAATAATCCGAATTAAAAACCGACCGACTATGTTTATCGTAAACAACTATCCGCTGGCCGTTCTCTTCTGCATCGTGACGATGCTCTGCTGGGGTTCTTGGGGCAACACCCAGAAGATGGCCGCCCGTACATGGCGCTACGAACTCTTTTATTGGGACTACACGATCGGCATGCTGCTGTTCTCGTTGCTCGCGGCTTTCACGCTGGGCAGCTTCGGCAGCGAGGGCCGCAGTTTCCTCACCGACATCGCGCAGGTCGAGACCGGAAAGATGTGCAGCGCCCTGCTGGGCGGCGTGATCTTCAACGCTTCGAATATCCTGCTGTCGGCGTCGGTCTCCATCGCCGGCATGGCTGTGGCTTTCCCGCTGGGGGTCGGCATCGCACTGGTGCTGGGGGTCGTCGTCAACTACATTGGGGCGCCCAAGGGCGATCCCGTCCTGCTGTTCATCGGTGTGGCGCTGATCGTCGTGGCGGTCGTCTGCAACGGGATAGCCGCCGGACGCGGAGGTGGCGGAAAGGAGTCGCCGAACCGCAAGGGCATCCTGCTGGCCGTGCTGGCGGGCGTGCTGATGTCGCTCTTCTACCGTTTCGTGGCCGCGGCCATGGACCTCACGGATTTCACCGCTCCGCGGGCCGGGATGGCCACGCCGTACAGCGCCTTCGTGATCTTCTCGGTGGGTGTGTTCCTGAGTAACTTCGTTTTCAACACGCTGGTCATGAAACGCCCGTTCGTCGGGGCGCCGGTCTCCTACCGGCAGTATTTTCAGGGAGGGCTCTCGACCCATCTGGTCGGTGTGTTGGGCGGCTGCATCTGGGCGTTGGGAACGTTGTTCAGCTACATCGCGGCCGGAAAGGCCGGTGCCGCCGTCTCCTATGCGCTGGGGCAGGGTGCGCCGATGGTCGCCGCGCTCTGGGGCGTGTTCGTCTGGAAAGAGTTCAAGGGGGCGGGCGGTTCCGTGAAACGGCTGCTGGGGCTGATGTTCCTGCTGTTCGTGGTCGGACTGGCGCTGATCGTCGTCTCCGGGGGGAGCTGATAAAAAATATTGTAGATGGAAAGGCCGTGAACAATCACGGCCTTTTTCGGTCGTGCAGGGGCCTGATTGGTCAGATAGTTACAATTTGTGGGAATATTTTTTCATTCTCCACAGGGTAGGATGCCTATCTTTGTGTTATCTGCAAAATCTATCCGCATGAAGAGCCTCTTTTTACTTTTATCGCTCCTGCTTGCCGGCTGCGGCGGGAGTTACAACAATCCGCTGGATGTCGCTTTCGGCGACCCGTTCGTGCTGGCGGCTTCCGACGGTCGTTTCTATATGTACGGTACGGGCGGGGCCGCGGCCGGATTCCGGGTCTGCGTGTCGGACGATCTCGTCACATGGCGGGATGCCGGCGTCGCCTATCAGCGCGGTGAGGAGAGTTGGGGCGTCGACTGCTTCTGGGCTCCCGAGGTGTACGAGCGCGACGGCCGTTATTACCTGTTTTACAGCGCCAACTGGCGGGAGAATCCGAACGGGGATGCCGAAACGTTCCGGATCGGTGTCGCCGTGTCCGATTCGCCGGCCGGACCGTTCACCGATATGTACGACCGTCCGATTTTTGACCCCGGCTATCCGGTGATCGACGCCAATGTGTTTTGGGACGACGACGGAAGCGTTTATCTCTACTATTCCCGCTGCTGCTACAAGCACAGTGTGGAGAGCGGGGTTTCGGAGTGGGCGCGCCGCGAAGGACTGTACGACGAGATCGAGGAGAGCTGGGTCTACGGCGTCCGGATGAAGCCCGATTTCAGCGGGATCATCGGCCAACCGGTGGCATTGCTGATGCCGCCGGCGACGATGGACGATCCTCAGGCGGAGTGGGAGAGCCGTTCGGTCACCTCCCGGGAGGTGAACCGCCGCTGGACCGAGGGCTCTTTCCTTCTGAAGGACGACGGGCGGTATTATATGATGTATTCGGCCAATTTTTACGGCGGGGAGCACTACGCCGTGGGGTATGCCACCTCCGATTCGCCGCTCGGACCCTTTGTGAAATCGGCCGACAATCCCGTGCTGCAGAAGAATACGGACCGCGGCGGGGATGTGACCGGCACGGGCCACAACATGGTGCTTACACTCGCCGACGGCGGCCGCTATTGCGTGTACCACGGACGGACCTCGGCGACAGGGGACCGGCGCGTCGTCTTTATCGACCCCATGGAGATAACCCCCGAAGGAAAACTGGTCGTTCACGGTCCGTCGACGGACTGCCGGCCCAAACCCAGATTGTGATATGAAACGTCTGTTTTTATTGATCCCGGCGCTGTTCGTCCTGACCGGTGCGATGTCGGGGCCTGCGGACGGCTCTCGGAAGGTGCCTCTGGCCGATCCGTTCATCCTGCTTTACGATGGGGTATATTACGCTTACGGCACGGGTGCCGTGAACGGCATCGAGGTGTGGACTTCCCGGGACCTGATGTCTTGGAAACGGGCGCAGGGCGGCGCCCGCGAAGGGTTGGCACTGCATCGCTCGGATGTCTGGGGCGAGAAATGGTTCTGGGCTCCCGAGGTCTACCGGCTGAATGGGCGGTTTTACATGTATTTCTCCGCCGAGGAGCACATTTGCGTTGCTGTCTCCGACTCGCCGCTGGGGCCTTTCGTGCAGCAGGAGAAGAAGCCGATGATCGCTGACGAGAAATGTATCGACAATACGCTGTTCATCGATGATGACGGCCGGGCGTATATGTATTTCGACCGCTTCAACGACGGGCTGAATATTTGGGTCGTCGAGATGGAGGACGACTATGTGACGATGAAAAAGGAGACGATGCGGCCGTGTATTCATGTTTCACAGCCTTGGGAGGAGGTGTGGCCCCGCGTGAACGAGGGGTGTTTCGTGATTAAAAGGAACGGAACCTACTATATGGTCTATTCGGCCAACAGCTATGAAAGCCCGTCCTATGGGATTGGCTGTGCGACGGCCGGTTCGCCGCTGGGACCTTGGACGAAATACGGCCATAATCCGTTGTTGCAGAATCCCGGCGAGTTGGTCGGTGTGGGGCACAGTGCGCTGTTTTGCGATGAGGAAGGCCGGCTGAAGATCGTCTTCCATGCCCACAAAAGCCGGGAAGCGATCCATCCCCGTGAGATGTATATCTCCGACGTGCGGTTCCGGGACGGGCAGGAGTGCCGCCTGATGGAGATCGATCCCGAATACACGACTCCGGTGATTGCGGAGTAGCCGGGTTGCAGGATCGAGAAAGGAATTGCCGGCGCTGCGCTCATGGTGCCCGAAATTGACTCGCTTCGTGGCGGCTGGGATTGACTCGCTTCACTCCGCGTTCTTTGGGAATTGACTTCGCTGCGCTCGTCTTTCCCCTGCCTGCCGGCGGCATCCCTGCAAGACGGAGAATGCAAAAGAAAGCCGCTGTTCGGCGGCTGACTTTTCGTTTTCAGAACGATTTCGAATAAATTCGATTCGTCCTGAAAAACAAAAAGGGCTGTAACCGAGTTACAGCCCTTTTCTTTTGCATTTTCCGTTTTGCGGAAAGAAGGGGATTCGAACCCCTGAAACCCTTTAGGGGTTTACTCGCTTTCCAGGCGGGCCAGTTCAACCACTCCTGCATCTTTCCGAAAGGTGCCCCAAAAGTACGCAATATTTCCTGATTCTGCAAATGACAGCCCCAATTTTCTGCGGGAAGCCCTTTGCAGAATCTCTTATGCATCGGAACGGGTGGAGCGGCGGCGGGACTTCTAAGGCCGTTCAATGCGGATCTTCCGGACCGGTTTTTCCTCTTCAGCCTCTTTGTGCAGGACTGCGAGCACCTCGGCGGCGATTTCGGGAAGTGTCCATACGGCGTTCGGCCGACGGGCGTAGAGACGGTCGCAGGCGGTTTTGATCGGTTCGAGCAGTGCTGTCGTCACCACGATATGCGGAGGGAGCTTCATCCCCGAGAGATCGTATTTCTCCTCCTTGAGGTAGTTGAGAAAGGTGTCGTAGGTCGCTCCGAGGTATTTGCCGTATGCCTTGTAAATCCGTTTGTAGTTGCGGTTGGAATTTCCGTCTTCGTAATAGAAGGTTTTGAGCGACCGTGCGACGGCAACGCGCAGTTTCAGGTGGTTGGGATCGTACATGATGATCGAATTTTTGGGTTGTTAAACTTCGGCCGGCAAAAACTACCATGTATGTACGAAGGGGGCGACAGCGACTATGGATCGATTAAGATCGTAACGGCACGGTCGGAACTCCCGCCGGATACCGTAGTTGTGCAGGTCCTGTTATGTTCATAAAACAAAAATCCGGTTTAGAAACCGTACGGGCAACTCCTGTCCTAATGGTTAAGATTAAATTATAAAATCTTATTGTATAATAAAAGATGTAATATGGCGTAACAGGTATATTTCGGGCGTGAAAATCAAATTCGGACCGCTTACGGCGCGGTCTTCCGAGATCGGGAACCGGGCTGTTTTTCAAGCCTGCGGCGCCGGTCGACGGGTCAGAAAGGATAGCCGATGGCCAGATGGAAACCCAGTCCGTCCCTGAAGCTGGAGATGTTGTAATAGCCCTTTTTGTCCGGATTCGGGTAGGGCGTGTGCAGGCCGATGCCGAGGTCGGCGCGGATGACCAGATAGCTGATGTCGTAACGCAATCCGAATCCGGTGCCCAGCGCGATCTCGTTCAGCAGGCCCTTCCATTTCAGCTCCGCACCCGGACGCTTGGGGTCGTTCTTCAGCAGCCAGATGTTGCCGGCGTCGAGGAATACGGCCCCGCCGAGCTTCCCGAGGAGCCCGAAGCGGTATTCGACGTTGGCTTCCAGTTTGAAATCACCCGTCTGGTCGAGGTAGCCGTTGCGGTCGTCGCGGGGCGGGCGGTAGCTGCCGGGGCCCAGCGAACGCACCGTGAAGGCCCGGATGCTGTTGGCGCCGCCGATGTAGAACTGTTCGCTGTAAGGCATCACCTCCGAATTGCCGTAGGCATAGCCCACGCCGACGAGCAGGCGCGTCGCCAGCCAGTTGTTGCGGCGGCCGAGGCGGTGGTAGAATTTCAATTCGCTCACCTCCTTGGCGAACTGCGAGAAGCGGTTGCCGAAGAGGTGCTGGGGCTGCCGCTCGCCGAAGGCCCGCAGGATGCCCGAGAGGAGGTTTCCTGCCGAAGTGACGCTGTTCTGCCAATAGAGGCGGCGGTTGCCCGTGGCGCCGTAGGTCTTGTCGAACGTGTAGGTGTAGCCGATCGACGGCACGAACTGGTTGCGGAAGCTCATGGCGATGGCCGGATTTTCGTCCATTGTTTGATCGAAGGACTCGGTCGTGTGGAGCAGTTTGTTGTAGGTGAGCTTGAAGACCGTCAGCGTGTGGCGGCTGTAGGGCGAGGTCTGGAAATTGTAGCCCGCCGAGCCGCTGAAGGCGATCAGCCGGAAGAAGCTGGGGCGGTTCATCAGGTCCACGCCCAGTTGGAACGAGGTGCTTCCCGCATAGCGCAGGCGGCGTGTCATGGACTCCGGCAGCAGCAGGCGCGGGATGTTGAGGTTGGCGTTCAGCCCCAGTTCGTAGGAGTTCAGCCGCGAGGAGCGGCCGCCGGAGTTGCGGTTGCCCGTCTGCCATTCGTAGGAGCCGTTGAGCTTCAGGGCGAGGACCTCGCCGCCCCGGAAGAGGTTGTTGTTGCTGACCTTGAAGGTGATGCCGGGGCCGATGAAACTGTTCGATTTGGTGGTTACGTCGGTCTCGAGGGCCGCCTCGAGGGGGTAGTCGAACTGCGCGTCGAGCGTAACGTCGAGCGTGTCGGCGCCCCGCAGGGAGTCGAGCGGCGTGACGCTCAGGTTGACCGAGCGGAAGATGCCCAGTTTGTTGAGGCTGGTCTGCGTCTGGCTCTGGGCGTCGACGGTGAAGAGCTGGCCGGGTTCGAGGGCGAGGGCCCGGGCGAGGATTTTGGGACGTATCTTCATCGGCCGCTGGGCGATGACCGTGGCGTTGCGCAGCCGGAGGGTGTCCGTCGGTCCGGGCTTGATATTGCTCAGACGCACGGTGATGTCGCCCACGCGGTAGGGTTTGAGGGCCACCTCGGGGACGTTCGGCTTGAGGTTCAGCCGCAGGTCGACCCGCTGCGGGGCGAGCGTCGTGTCGGCGAGGTATTCCATATATTCCGGGCGGAAATAGTAGTAGCCCCGATTGCGCAGCAGCCGCGCGATGCGCTGCCGTTCGAGCGTGAGGGTGTCGAGGTTGTACTGCGCCCCTGTGCGGAGCAGCGAGGTCGTGCGCATGCTGTCGATCAGGGGTTTCAGTCCGCCTTCGACCGTCGGGTAGGAGATGTCGGCATAGCGGAACGGCGGTGCGATCCGGAGCGTGTAATTCACCTTGGCTTTGCGGCCGTGTTTGCGGTAGAGCAGGGAGTCCGAGGCCCGGGAACCGAAATAACCGTAGTTCTCGAGGACCTGCTCGGCGACCCGCGTGCGCAGTTCGGGCTGCACCTTGGAGATCAGCACGGGTTGTTTGGCCAGCCGCCTGAAGAACCAGTATTTGAAGCCCTTCTCCTTGGGCGAGTAGAGGTAGTTCCAAGCCCACAATCCGATGGGCAGCGGCGTGCGCAGGTAGGGGCTGTAAAGCGGGTTGTTCGGGGCCACGGAGAGGGGTTCCTTCACGGCCGACTCGGCGGCTGCGGAGAGCACGACGCCCGAGTCGGGTTCGATGCGGATCTTCTTCACACCCGTGTACAGGACCTCGTCCGCCCCCAGACGCCGGGTGGTGGAGCAGGCCGCGAGCAGCACGGCGGCGGCAAACAGGACGACGCTATTTCGGATGTTCTTCGGACTCATTTCGTTGCTGTTTTTCGATGCTGCGCTTCGTCAGCCGGAACAGATCGCCCAGCCGCAGCAGCTTCTTGCGGATGACGAAGCCCACGCCCGTCTCGGTGATCTCGCCCTCGAGGATGCTCTCGTAGCCCGTGTGGCGGAACAGCCGCAGGTACATGTTGTCCCGTTTGGTGAGCATGTATTCCAGCGAGATGTCGTCGATGAGGTTCTCCTTGAGGTTCTGCGACGGGTCGGCGTCGGTGCTGATCTTGCCCCCGATCACGGCCCGCACGCGGTTGCTGAAGAGGTTCTTCGAGAGGCGGTAGGAGTAGTCGGTACGCTGGCCGTTGGGGTCGTCCTCGCCGTAGGAGTTGATGCCGAACGAGAGGTCGACGCCCTTCAGGTTGTTCTGCGCCCACTGGTTGAGCTCCTTCTGGATGAACGAGTTGAGCGGATTCTCGGAGGAGGCCTTGCCCGTCGATCCGGGACCCGTGTAGGTGTTGTAGATCAGCAGGTTCATCGCCTGCGTGGCCCGCTGTTCGGCCGTGAGCGAGTTCAGCTCGTTTTGCAGTGTGAGGTCTTCGGGGGCCGAGAGGTCGAAGCTCACCTCGAGGTCGTTGAGCGTGTTGCGGATGTTGATCGAGATGTTGAAGTTCACCGGCCGCGCGTCCTGATCGTCCGAGGAGACGTTGGCCCGGACGGTCTCGACGGCCGTGATGTTGAAGGCCGGGTCGGCGATGTTGCCCACCCATTCGACATAGCCGTCGGGCGTGATTCGGAAGATTTTCTGGGAGATGACCGGCGGGTTGTAGCGCACGGTGCCGCCCGAGAGGACGTATTTTCCCGAGAGGCTCACGTCGCCCAGCGGGTTCATCGTGTAGGTCAGGTTGCCGCCGCCCTGCAGGTCGATGCGGTTCTCGCCGTTGGCCGAGAGGTCCACGCCGGCTTTCACGTCGCTGTTGATGTCGACGTTCATCAGCACGTCCATGCCGCCGATCTTGACCGCCGGGGCCGCTTCGGGGGGCTCCTGCGCGTCGAGGTCGCGGAACGAGACGAACGTCACGACGTTCTGCGGGCGCTCCTTCACGTCCATCGGCGAATCCTGCATGACATAGCTGATGTCCGTGCCGCCCAGCAGCGCGAGGCTGCCGCGGACGACGAGTTCGTCGAGCGGCCCCCGGGCCGTGGCGTCGAGGTCGAGGTAGGCCTTGCCGTAGACCGGGGCCTTCTCCTTGCGGGCGACGTTCACGAACTGGAAGTCGGAGGCTCGCAGTGCGAGGTCGGCCTTCATCCGGGCGAAGTCCGAGAGGTCGACGCTGCCCCGGATCGTCAGCGGATTTTTGTTCGGGGCTGTGACGGCATAGTTGTCGAACCGGACGCGGCTGTCGGCGATGCGGATGGTGTCGGACGAAAGCCGGAACGAGGTGCCGATCATCGGCACGCGGACCTCGGTCCCGGCGAAGCGCACGCCGCCGTTGAGATTCAGGCGGTCGGGGGTGCCCTGCGCATGTACTTTGGCTTGGAGGTCGCCCGAAAGGCGGAGCATGTCTGCGAGCAGGAAGATGTTGACCGGTTGCAGGGGAAGCCCCGGGACCGTGACCGTCAGGTCGAGCGGGCTTTCGCGGTCGGCGCGGTAGTCGCCCCCGACGGCCAGCACCTCGGTGCCGTCGAGCGTGAGCCGGGCGTCGGCCCGATGTCCCCGGCCTTGGCCGTAGAAGAGCCCGAAGTCGATATTTCCGAAGCGTTGTTTGGCATAGGAGAGTTCTGCCACCGAGACGTCGCCCCGGAGACACAGGCTGTCGGGCGCGAGGTTCAGCGTCACGTCCGCGCCCAGCACGCCGTCGACGGGCGGCGCCGAGGGGAGCAGTTCCAGCATTGAGCCGATGTTCAGTCCGGCGATGTCGAGGCGGATGCCGTCGGGCGAACCGGGGGCCGTAACGCTCCGGAGTGCGAACCGTTGGGTGCCGTGGGTCATATCGAGGTCGGCTTCGACACGCTTGTCGAAGCGGTAGACGAGGTAGTTGCCGGGGTTGACCTCCCAAGGTTCGAAGCCGAACAGCGGATTGCGGGGCGTGACGCTCGCGCGGATCAGGCTGTCGGTCCATGCCACGTCGAATCCGAAGCGGAATCCCTCGCGGCCCGACCGGTCTTTCTGCCAGAGGTTCAGTTGTCCCGTGTTGCCCGCGAGACTGCCGTACACGGCGGCCTGAGCCACATGGTCGAGGTTGCCGGGGGTGTTCGCCACGCGGAGGTAATAGGCCAGTTGTCTGGCCTCCTGCGTGATGCCGAGCTTCACGGTGTCGAGCACGATGCCGCCCGAGGCGAGTCCTTCGACGCGCATCCGGAGCGAGACGGGCTGCAGGTCGTGGTTGCCGCCCCGGATTTCCAGCGCGTCGAACGAGGCTTTCCGGCTTCTCAGCAGGTTGTTCAGGATGTTGTTCCGCCCGGCCGTGGCCTGCAGGTCGAAATCGGGAAGCACGGGTTGCAGTTGCTCCATATCGACGCTTTGGAGGCGTATTTGCCGCGCCAGCGTGTCGGCGCTCCGGGTCAGGGCCGCAATCAGCGAGTCCAGCGGACTGCGGGAGGAGAACCGCAGCGACAGGTCGCCGGACGATATCTCGGCGCGGGTCGAGGCCGTGTCGGATGCGAACGCGACGCTCGTGGGACGGATGCGGTCGGTGCGGTAGCCATTCCGGATTTCGATGCTGTCCAGTCCGATGCGGGCGGCATAGCTGCCCGGACGGGTGGCCGAGGCCGAGGCGTCGAGCAGGAACGATCCGCCGATCCGCTCCGGGGTGAATCCCATCTGCGCGAGGTCGAAATCGGCGACTTTGCCCGCGATACGCACCTGCTGCTGCTCCTCGGTCAGCATACCGGAGAGCAGCAGCGACAGCCGCAGGGCTTCGTTCCGGTCGGAGAGCGCACCCGAAATATGCTGCTCTTCGAGGTCGGCTTCCAGCCCGATGCCGCCGAAGTCGTAGCCGCGGTACTCCGCATGGTCGATCTGCGCCCGGAGGCTTGTCCGGGTCTGCGTCTGGAACGGGTCGAATCCGGCGCCCCGGGCCGTCAGCGAGAGGGCGAGCATCCCCAGCGAGTCCGCCGGCAGGAACCGGTTGACCGGGAAGCTGTCGCACCGGAGTTCGGCGTCGTAGCTCTCCTTTCGGGGATCGAGACGGCCGTTCAGGATAATTCGTCCGGCATCGACGGCGAGCGTCGAAGCGACCGAGAGTGCGCCCCGGTCGGTTGCGGCCGAGCCGTGGAGCCCGATCTGGTCGGGGATGGCCACGCGGCGGCGCAGGGCCGAATCGGGCAGCAGCTCCATGAGGAAATTCATGTCGCGGAAATCGCCTTCGAAGCGGGCCGAGGCGTTCAGCAGTTCGGGGTCGAGCAGGTTCTGCGCCCGGCCGTCGGCGGTGAAATCGAGGTGTCCGGGCGACGAGACGTCGAGCCCGATCCGGCCGATGTCGGCCAAGGTCCCCGCTGCGGTCAGTTTCATCCGGACCGTGCGGTCGTTCAGCGCCGGTGGGATTGCCGTCGGGTAGAGGGCGGCGATCTCTTGCGTGTTCACCGACGCAGAGAGGTCTGCCGAGAGGGGTGTGGCAGGCTCCATGCGCAGGATGCCGGGGCCGGCCGACAGCTCGGCCCGGAGTTGGGAATAACGTGTTTCGAGTTCGAATCCGGAGAGCGCGATGCCCGTGGAGTCCATTTCGAACCGGCCGCTTGCGTCGCGCACGGCGAGGCCGCTGCGTTCGATGAACGCCAGTCGGCGAAGTTGCAGGGCGATGTCGGCGCCCCGGTTGTAGACCGAATCGATCGTAAGGTCGAGGGCCGAAAGGGCGATGAACGCCGGGTCGAATCCCGCGGCGGGGCGGTGGCCCAGCGTGCCGTATTCGGCTCGGTTATCCGTCAGCGCGACGCTGCCCACCCGCACGGTCCACGGCAGGGAGGGCGTCGCATCGTCGGGGGATGCGGGTTCGGCTGCCGGTTCCTGTTCGGGGTCGGCCGGGGCGGTCAGGTAGGAGTAGGCGCCCCGGTCCAGCAGGACGCTCTTCACGTCGACCTGCTGGCTGCCCAGACCGACGCGGCACGCCTCGATCTCCCCGTCGGCGAGGCGCACGGAGAGTTCGGTCGCCGCGGGTGCGGTCCGCATCCCGAAGGCGGTGTTCCCGATCGATATTTGCCGGATGTCGAACGACCACGCCAACGGAGCGGTGCTGTCGGCTTTCTCCGCAGGGGCCGATTCCGCGAGGTCGAGGAAGATGTCGCCGTCGGAAAGCGCGATCCGGGCGATGCCGGCCGTCTGGGCCCGCAGGTCGGCCCGGGCCTCTTCGAGCGCCAGTTGTCCGGCGGCGATGCGCATATCCAGACCTCCCGTGGAGTCCCTGTAGTGGGCCGCGACCCGGTCCAGTTCGAAACTGCGGACGACGACCTCTTTCCGGATCAGGGGCCACAGGGCTACGTCCACCGACAGTTTGCCGCAGTCGACGAGCGTGTCGGCCCGGTCGACCAGCAGCGTCTCCTCGACCGTCAGGCGGAGCGGAAAGGCGAGGCGGATGCGGCCGACCGAGAGCTCCATGCCGAGCGCTTCGGAGGCATAGCCGACCGCCTTGCCGCGGATGAAATCCTGCACGGCCGGGATGTAGAGCAGCGCGGGGATCAGCAACACCAGCAGCAGGACGACGAGCAGCGTCCGGAGTGTATATTTTACGATCTTTTTGAGCATTTGCAAAACGGACAACTTCGTCCGCTGCAAAAGGCAAGCCATTGAAATCTAATTGTTTATTGGCTCGCAGGGCGCGAAGGGACGAATTTATCCGGCCGCAAATTACTAAAAATCGGGCGATTACGCAAACGCGCAGGCCCGGATAAACGGTCTCATTCAGGACATTTACGGTCTTTTCCGTTCGCGTTTTACGGGGGGGGGCAGTGGGAGTAGTTCGGCGTGCGAATCTATTCAGAGGCGCTTATGATTCGATAAAACTGCTCCATGTCGGTATTCCGGCGCACATGGTCGGCCAGCAGGTCGTACTGCTGTTCCTTGTAGGTGCGTGCATCGACGGATTCGGTCCGGGGGAGCCGGTCGGCGAAGGGCCGCAGCAGGCGGTCGATGAAAAGGGGGTTGTCGGCAATTCCGTGCAGGTAGGTTCCCATGCAGTTTCCGGCCACGCAGCCGTCGCTGGTTCCGTCGGTGAGATCGGTGAGCGGTTCCGCCGCGTGTCCGGGGAGCGGGGCGGTGCGCCCCATGTGAATCTCATAGGCCGATCCCGTGCGGTCGTCGCCGGGGAGGGTGAATCGGATTTGCCGGGTAACCTTTTCGCCGGTCAGCACGGTCTCGACGGGCAGCAGCCCCAATCCCGGCATCGTCGCGGTGTCGCTTTCGACGTGGTGCGGGTCGCGGATGGTGCGGCCCATCATCTGGTAGCCGCCGCAGATGCCCGCCACGGTGCGTCCCGCTTCGGCCAGCCGGACAATCTTGTCGGCCAGCCCTTTGCGGCGGAGTTCCGCGAGGTCGGGCATCACGCTTTTGGAGCCGGGCAGGAAGACGATGTCGGCCTCGTCGAGCGCGTCGGGCGAATCGGTGTAGTAGAGGCAGACGCCGGGGAGGCGTTCCAGCGTATCGAAATCGGTGAAATTCGAGAGGTGGCTCAGCAGTACGACCGCGATGTTGACCTTTCCGGGTTCGGCCCGGCGATGGCGCCGGTCGAGAGCCACGGAGTCTTCGGCTTCGATATGCACGTCGCGCAGGTAGGGGATGACCCCCAGCACCGGGATGCCGCAAAGCGTTTCCAACATCCGGCGGCCCTCGTCGAAAAGGCTGATGTCGCCGCGGAACTTATTGATGAAGATACCTTTGACCAGACACCGCTCCCACTCTTCGAGCAGTTGCATCGTCCCATACACCGAGGCGAATACGCCTCCGCGGTCGATGTCGGCCACCAGAAACACGTCCGCTCCGGCGTGGGCCGCCATCGGCATGTTCACGAGGTCCGTGTCGCGCAGGTTCAGTTCGCTGATGCTCCCGGCGCCTTCGAGCACGACGGGGTTGCAGCGGGCCGCCAGCCGGTCGTAGGCCGCACAGACCTCGCGCCGCAGAGCTTCCCGTTCGGGTCCGGCGTGGAAAAATTCGGCGGCGGAGCTGTTCCCGACGGCCCGGCCGTTGAGGATCACCTGACAGACCTTGTCGGTGTTGGGTTTCAGCAGCAGGGGATTCATGTCCGTGTGACACTCCACGCCCGCGGCCTCGGCCTGCACGACCTGCGCCCGGCCCATCTCGCCGCCGTCGGCCGTCACGAAGGAGTTCAGGGCCATGTTCTGGGCCTTGAACGGTGCGGGGTCGTACCCGTCCTGTCGGAGAATACGGCAGAAGGCCGCGGCGAGCAGGCTCTTGCCCACGTCGCTGCCCGTGCCGGCGAACATCACCGGGTGCAGTTCGTGTATTGCGCACAGCGTCCGGACGGTCAGCCCGAAAGCGGCGGTGGTCTTGCCCTTGTCGTTTCCGGTGTAAGTGTGGAGGTGGCCTTTATTCATGGTACAATATTATTTCTTATTTTTGTCTTTTCAAAACCTCATTGCCCATGAATCCGAAAATCCCGGCCGTTTTCAACTGGAGCGGCGGAAAAGACTCCGCACTGGCCCTGTACCGCGTCCTGCAGGAGGGTGTTTATGAGGTAGTTTCGCTGCTGACGACGGTCAACCGGGACACCCGCCGTTCCTCGATGCACGGCATTCCGGTCTGGCTGCTGCGCCGGCAGGCCGGGAGCATCGGGCTGCCGCTGGAGGTGGTCGAACTCCCCACCAACGGCTCGACGGAGGAGTACGAAACGGCCATGTCCGGGGCCGTCGACCGGTTCAGGAAACTCGGAGTCCGGCACTTTATCTTCGGCGACATCTGTCTCGAAGAGGTGCGCGCCTACCGTGAACGCCAGTTGGCTCCCTGCGGCATTACGGTCGTCGAACCGCTGTGGGGGTGTGACACGAAGGCTGTTGCCGAGGAGTTTTTTGCCTCGGGGCTGCGGACCGTCGTCGTGACGACCAATGCTGTGCTGCTCGACGAACGTTTCGTAGGCCGCGAGTACGACCGTGACTTTGTGGCGGAACTTCCGGAGGGCGTCGACCCCTGCGGCGAGAACGGCGAGTTTCACACGTTCTGCTATGCGGGCGGGATGTTCCGGATTCCGGTCGAGTTCTCGCTGGGGAAACCCCTGCGCCGCGCCTATTCGGTCAAACTGGAGGACGGAACCGTGCAGAAACACGCCTATTGTTTCGCAAATCTCAATCTGCCGGAAGCTCCCTGAGGTCGGAGCAGCCCGTTGCTCTGCTCTCCGCCGATGTGCTGAAAGAGAAGGGGATATCCGCGTAAGAAGAAAGACACACTTTTAACGGGCAGATATGCTATGCCATGAAAAACGCTCACCAAACGCTCACCATTGGTGAGGGAATCAGTTGTTAAAACCTGTGTAAACTATTTGTAATAAGCTGTTTGCGCGGTAAGTCGCAAAAAAAGAGGAAGTACTGATTTCAGTATCTCCTCTCGGCTATATAGTATAAGATTACCGGATCTCTATTTTTTCTTCATAGAGAGAATATAAATCTGCTGGCTTTATTCTAAAACCTGTTCCATGGTCATGTGGCTTGCCTTTGTTTTTACCACTTTTATACGATCCAATGCGAATATCTATCATTAGTTTACCATCGTCAATTAATTGTAATAGCTTGCTGATTGATGGTTTTAAGTAAATCTCCGCCTTTGTATAGTGAAAATACTCTTCTCCGTTTTCTATTTTTGAATCTGCATATACAAAAAATAGCGCCTTAAGTTTAGAATTTAGACATGTGTCAAGTTCTTCGTAAGTCCAGTAAGCAGACCTGTCAACTTCGTTAGATTGAAGATTCTTAATTTCTATAACCACTCTTTTATTGACTTTATCGTTTATTATGATAAAGCCATAAATCCCTCTATAAGTATTGCATTTATTGGAGAATATCGAAGTGTGCAACCTCTTTAGGTTTGGATTATCTTTGTAGCTTTCCCCGTATGTATCCCTTAAATAAGTATTTACTTTAGGTGGCTGAGAGGGGCTTTTGGTAAATAAAGTTAAGTACGATGATGTCTCGGCTCTTTTGCTTTTAACTTCAAATCCGGCAAAATCTGGAGCTTTGTTATTATTCTCATCAACACCAAGATAATCCTCAAATGTTTTTCCTATACCTGTATTATGAATTCTACGGCTTTTGAGATACCCCAAAGCCTTAATTCTGTTAAATTCATTAACAATCAGTTTCTTATCCATCATATTCTACTAATTTTTCAATTAAACACCTTACAAGTTCATTTTTATCCAGTTTAAGTTCCTCTTCATTGAGGAACACGGATTCAATAGGATAATTAAATTCTCGGCACAGGACACTTATTTGTTTGAGAGTGTACTTATGCGGGAATTTTGGACTTTCGATATTGCCAATCTGGCCATAGCTATTTATCCCCAAAAGGTCACTAACAAGAGCTTGTGTCATATTTTGGTTCTGTCTCAACTCCTTTAAGATATTTATAATCTTTAGTTGATAGTCTGTTTTCTTTATCTCCATAATCTTGCACTCATTTTGAGAGCAAAATTCGAAAATAAAAAAACCTTATCCACTCTCATATTGAGAGTGATTTGTTATCTTTGCAAAAATATCTGGAACTATGTACAGAAGAGAATATACGTCAGATTGGGATTTTAGAGATTCAAACACCAAAGAATATACACATTGTTATCATAATTACCCTGCAATGATGATTCCGCAAATTGCAAGGAGGTTAATTTGCGATTTCGCACCTGAAGGTTCAGTAAAAATGATTTTAGACCCGTATATGGGGTCAGGAACAACTCTTGTTGAAGCAGCAATAAAAGGGATTGATTCAGTCGGAATAGATATTAACCCGTTGGCTCGTTTTATTGCAGAGGTCAAGACAACTAGATTTGATATCAGTGAGGTTGAAGAATCATTCAAATATATATTGAGGAAGATAGATAGTTTTGATATGAACGCTTGGGAATATGTTGAAACAGATTTTGAACACATAACTAAGCATGATTATTGGTACAGTAAAGAGAATTTAATAAAATTGAAATACTTATCATCAGTAATCAATGGTATAGAATTCGCCGCAACCAAACCTTTTTTCAATCTTGCATTGGCAGAAATCATAAGAGATGTTTCATTTACTCGAAACGGAGAGTTTAAACGCTATCGAATTGATGCCGAGAAAATACCGACCTATAATCCCAATCCATTCGTCTTAATCGCTGATAAAGTAAGACGAAATTTGGATGGTCTAAACGATTTTTTAAAAGATGCTTTGGAGTTTACGGTAAATATATCCGACTGCAATAGTGTGTATAAGATACCTAATTCATTATTAGCAAAAGATAGTGTTGATATGGTGGTAACTTCCCCTCCTTATGGAGACAGTCGTACAACCGTTGCTTATGGACAATTTTCAAGATGGGCCAGCGAGTGGTTTAAATTTCCTAATGCAAAAAATATAGACCGTACCCTTATGGGGGGAGTTCCTAAGAAAATAGATGCCATAAATACAGACACTTTAGCAATGGAATTAGCGTTGATAAAACAATCTGATATAAAACGATATTACGAGGTTGTTACATTTTTAGACGAGTATTCTCAGTCTATTAAGAATGTAGCTAGTGTTGTTAGAAAGGGAGGTAGAGTTTGTTATGTTGTTGGAAATAGAACAGTAAAAGAAGTGCAAATTCCATTGGATTATTTTACTGCTGAAATGTTTGAGAAGAACGGCTTCAAGCACGAAATTACATATGTTCGTTCCATTCCCAATAAAAGAATGCCAAGCAAAACCAGCCCCTCCAATAAGAAAGGGGCTAATGTTAATACTATGACCGAAGAATATATTGTGATTATGACTAAACTATAATGATGTTAAAAGCCCACACTTTGATGAGACAGAGGAAGCCATCAGGCACCACTCCAAGGGTCAAGCTCCCATATCGGGGGAAAATGGTTGGCCCTCGGCTTCTAAGATCGGGGAACTTCCCGAACACGAAGCAGAGAGAGCTGGCAGAACCGCTTCCGATATTGCCCATCATCCTGACATGGATGGACAAGAGGGCTATGGGTTGAAGAGATGAGTTCGATGGAAAACCCGTTAGTCAGCCATTGAATTGTGATATATTTAGCCTGTTCATGTAAAAAATAGAGTTAAACAATCTCCCGAGACGATAAAATCTCTCAAATAATGGCTTTATATAAGAAATATTGTAGTAGCTTTGTATAAGCTATATATTTGTGGCTAAATCGGATGTATGATAATTAAATTAAAACATCAGAAGGCAAATAAGTTTTGAAATAAGTCTGAATATCCTTGCTCAACTGAGTATCAGAACTAACACTTCATAAACTCCAGTTCAGCCAGATCAATGGGTGTTCACGCTTCTACTTGAGGGCGAGGATAAAAGTTGTTGTCTGGAGGGCGGTGCTGGGCCTTGATACCGATAATCACTCCATGCCCTCTCTCTTTACCGAAAGAGGCTTTTTGGATTCTAAGAATATCATCTATGGACAAAGAGTATATTTTAAATCCCGATGCTAGCATAGCATATGAAGGAATTGAAGTTCTTACACCAGCCGAAGTTGCAGTTGCAATGAATTTCGCCAATAATGCACTGAGAGAACTGAGTGATACTACGATGCGTTTTGATATTAATATTTTCGAAACTCTTGGAATGCGCAATCTCAGTGGTATGATTGGAGAATATTTTGCGAGAAGTGTCATGAAATTGTCTGATGGGAAATTAGAATCAAATTTACATCAGGATGGCTACCCGGATCTACTGTTAGTTGATACACCTGAGAAAAAAGCATATTTTGAAAAATTATATTCCATAAAAGATGGACGAAAATATCCGATTGACAAGGAACATTTTAGCCCGTTTAAGTATGGAGGTATTGAAGTAAAGGCAACCTGTGGAAGCACGCCTTCTGCAGACAAAGTACCGAAACCCCTAATTGGAGAGCAACGAGTAACTCTTGTCAATGGCTTTGATTGGAAAGCCCATCATAGAACAACAAATCATTTACTTGCCATACTTTGGGATTTTATTGACGGCCTGCCTACATATGTTGCTGCTTTTTACCAAGATAGCTTAGAGATTGGCGATTGGGGCAAAATCGTGCAACCAAAAGAAGACGGAGGTAGAACTACAAGTGTATCTATTATGAACTCTGTTGGAATTAAAAAAATGTGCAATAACTGGGTTGCCGTTATCAATGACAGGCTGTATATTGACTTATTGGCTAAGCAAAAATGGATAGGATATAGAGTTGACAGGAATCTTGTTTAAACTCAATGAGGCTGACCAAATTTGGTCAGCCTCATTGTTTATGGTATATTATAGCAGTTTACTGTGAAATCTCTATTATATGCTTTACAATAACATCCGTCAATCTTGGCGGAACACTTTCTCCAATCGTATCACGGATTAAACCATCATTGACCATTTTTCCATTGATAACAAAAGAATATGGATAATCAGCTATGGTCTGTATAACTAATCCTTCATATAAAGATAAAACTCTATCTTGTGTCGGGTGTAGTTTATTATCCGAACAGGCATATTGAAAATTTTGTGTTAGCGTACTGGCGGGAACATCCCATGCCATTCTCTTATATGCACTAGTGAAAGCTTTCATTATGCGTTTTTCTCCCGTTTTCTTATCAACAGTATATGGACGAGGTAGTAAAGAACCACATTTTTCACAATAAAGAGGTGTATCGGTGTTTGCTTTATTTACACCTTCGGAATTGTGTTTCGTACCATGTAATCTGTTACCTTGATATAGACAAGAAGGATTAATACATTGATTATTCATTGCTGTTTGTCTTTCAGGAGTATGTTTTACCCATGTCAGCTTAGCGTCATCTAAAATAGGAACTTTGTGCAAAGGATTGTTGGGGTCGACATTATCCCCGGCACGCGAACTAATTGGGGCAAGTTTACCTATGACATCTCTTAATGTAAGCCATTTACTTACAAAAGGAGAGCCGTGTTCCGAATGAGTCGGCATTGGAATTAGCTGACCTTTATCTGAAAATTCTTTTATTCCTTTTTCATTTCGTGTAAGTATAGTTATCAGTCTATTTCTATGTTGTGGCACTCCATAATCTGCAACGTCCACAACCACTGGCTTACCTACATATTCGTCAAAAAGTTCTTTTTTTATATATTCAATGATATTGATTACATTTTCACCGTCTTCAATAATGGTGTTTATCATATTGGGGACATTTTCAAATATCACCCACTCGGGTTTTAACGCTTTTACGATCTCTACGGCTGGTATTATCAACTTATTCCGAGGATCAAATTGAGGTCGAATTCCTTTTTTGAGGTTGTTTAGAATCGTACCCATTCCATTTGATGACATTCCTTGACAGGGAGGAGTGGCAATTAAAATAAACGGAGATTCTTTATATGTCGATTTGTAGTAATCTATAATTTGCTCTTTTAGTTCCCAAATATCTCCACAGAATCCTTTGGCTTCAGGATAGTTATTTAAGAATAAACCCATTCTTTCCCGAAGAAGTTCGCAAGCGACTACAGTATCTATTCCGTTTGCCTTAAGCCCCAAATCTCCTATTCCTGATGAACAAAATAGACTAATTGCTTTTTTATTATTCATTAAAGTTATATAACTTAGATTTGCGTGTAAAGGTATCAAATTTCAGTGACATACATTGCGGAATTGACTTAAATATTTGTTATGGCGGGGAGCAAAAAATGCTGACCCAAAGAAAAGTTTTTCACCTTCTTCAAGTCAGCATAAATTTTTATTTTCAACCCTTTAAAATTGGGCGTAAAAAAAGTGTAAATCTCGCAATCGCTTGATTTACACCCTTTGTTGCGGAGAGAGAGGGATTCGAACCCCCGGTACAGTTGCCCGTACACCGCATTTCGAGTGCGGCCCGATCGACCACTCCGGCATCTCTCCTTTTTCGGTCGCGGGAGAAGGACCCGCGTCCCGGCCTCCCGGCTCCAAAACCGTTGTTTTGGGACTGCAAATATAGACATATTTTTTATTTTCGCACATTTTCATGCGGAAAAAATTGCAATCGGTTGAAAAAAAGCCATGCCGGGGCGTCCGATTCACGTTTTTCCGGATATAATACCTATCTTTGGTGGCGAGAGTCCCATTGCGCGCGTGCAGTATTTTCCGCGCGGGGCCGTTTATAAGGATGAAATGATACTAAAAGCGGTATGGTTTTCGTTTTTAGATAAAGAGTAACGCAAACAACACTTTCTGCGCTATGAAAAAGTTGAAAATTTTAATCGGAACCGTCTTGCTGTCCGCCGGTATGGTCGGCTGCACGTCGGCATATTATGCTTCGGCGGGGTACGCCTCCGACGACCTGTACGCCGTGCATGACAAGACACAGATCGCCCGCAAGAAACAGGCCGAGGCCGCTGCTGCCGAGAATAACTATTACGAGTATCAGGCTGCGGATGCGAATCCTTATGAGAGCGTACTGGCCGACGACTACGAAAGCGCCTATGCGCGCCGTCTGCGCGGCTTCGAGTCGCCGAGCTACAAAATGCCGTCGAGTTATCTCAACGCGCGTTACAGCAGCGCGTTCAATTACGCTTCGGCCTACGATCCGGCGTTCTACAACATCGTTATCTCGGGCGATCAGGTATGGGTCGAGCCCAAGTACGTCACGTCGATGTTCGGAACGTGGGGTACGGTCGTTTACGGCGATCCGTGGTACTGGGGCTGGAACAGGCCGTGGGGACCCAGCTTTTCGATCGGCAGTTGGGGCTGGAGCTTCGGGTGGAATTCGTGGAACAATCCTTGGTACAGCCCGTGGGGGCCGTGGTATAGTTCGTGGTACGATCCTTGGTACCGGCCCGGATGGGGCTGGGGGCCCGGGTGGCACGGCGGACACCATCATCACCCCGGTCCGGGTTGGGGCCCGGGGCATGGCGGAGGGCACGGGTCATACCGTCCTTCGACGATCGTGAACCGTCCCCGTCCGTATTCGGGTTCCGGCAATTCGGTGAATACCTATCGTCGTCCCGGAAGCAACGGCGGCTTCAAGACGGACGTTTACCAAGGAGGGAACCGGGGCAACCGCCGGAGTTCTTCGTCAGGCGTTTACCGTCCGTCGAACACCCGTTCGGACCGCAATACCTACAATCCGGGCAGTTCGAATACGGGCCAGAACAGCGGACGCCGCGGATCGTCCTCGTCGTCGAGCTATTCGCCCTCTTATTCGTCGCCTTCCTACTCGGCTCCTTCGGGCGGTGGCGGAGGTTCGCGCGGCGGTGGCGGCGGAACCACGGGTTCGAGTTCGCGGGGACGTTAGCCGGGGATAATCAGGTGTAAGTAAAAAGAGAAGCCATGAAAAAAGTATGGATAGCGGCTGCCGCCCTGCTGGTCGGGTGGGGCCCGGCCGCAGCACAGAGTAATTTTAACTACGAGATCGGCGGCATGATGCTGGGTAACGATGCCATGAGCCCCGGCGATCTGTTCTCCCTTTCGCAGGTGCAGTTCAACTTCAGCACCGCGCGTTCGATGGGTATGGGCGGTGCATTCACCTCCTTGGGCGCCGATCAGGCGTCGATGTCGATCAACCCGGCGGGATTGGGCATGTATCTCGACAACGAGGTGGCGATAACGCCGATGCTGAGCCTGTCGCGCTCGTCGACCGAGGGGATGACGCCGTATCAGGGCAATTCACGGAACCGCTTCGCGCTGGGAAATATCGGCGCCGTGTTCAATGTTTACGAAGGGTCCGGACGGTTGGTCAGCTTCAATCTGGGTATCGGCTACAACCGGCTGGCCGACTATAACTACAACTATTCGTTCCAGTACGGGGGTAGCAACTCCTCGATCGCCGATGCATTGGCCGTCCAGTTGGAATCCGGGAATATCGGCATCAGCCAAAGCGGTGCTATCAGTCAGGGCGGATTCACCAACTGGGATATCGACCCGATGTATTGGAACGGCGTGGCAGGCTATAAGTCTTACCTGCTCGATATGAACGGGGACGGGGAGTGGTATCCTTCCGAGATCGGCAGCAATGCGGTCATCGACGCGGGTACGTCGCTGCGCAGCACCGGATCGGCCGGCGAGTTCGATATTTCGATGGGCGGGAATATAGACAACAAACTCTATTTCGGGTTTACGCTGGGCATTCAGCGCATCTACCAGAAAAAGGAGTTCTATTACGGCGAGGCCTACTCCTACGGAGGCGGTAACGGTTACGGATATGGTTACGGAACCGGGGATCCTGCCGTATACGCTAACGGAGACCCGCTTTCCAATGTGATGCAGTCGATGGGTATGACGCAGACCTCGATCGTCGACGGTTCGGGTGTGAATTTCAAACTCGGGTTGACGTATCGTCCCTTTGCGGGGCTTCGTCTGGGCGTGGCTTTCCACTCCCCGACCTATTACTCCCTCAATCGCCGCTATCAGGTCGCCATGTCGACAATTTCGCTGGGGCCCACGGATGCTGACAAAAGCGATTTCCGGCCCCGTGAGTACACGTCGGAACAATATTCCCCGGAATGGCGCGACGAGAACGAATACTCGTGGTGTTTCGTGACGCCCTCGCGGCTGCTGTTCGGCGCCTCGTACACTTTCGGACGGGTGGCCGTCCTGTCGGTCGACTACGAGCGCGACTGGTACAACGGGATTCGGATGAAGGAGATGCCCGAGCAGCCCTCCGGCATGACGATGTATGATTTCAAGCAGAATTTCAAGACTTTTTACAAAGGCTCGAACACCCTGCGGATCGGTGCCGAGTTCCGGCCGCTGCCGATGCTCGCGGTGCGTGCGGGTTACGGGTACAACGGCTCGATGCTGAAGGACTCGGACATTATTCTCTCCTCTCCGGTCGTTTACCAGACGAATTATTATACGGCCGGACTGGGCATCAGTTTCAAGCGTGCCTACATCGACCTTGCATACTGCTATGCACGGAACAAGCTGACCCCTTACATGCTGTTCTACGGCAACCGGTACGACGAGGCCGGGGTCGAGCCCGATGAAATCCACACGAGCGGTCTCTACAAAACCGAGATCACCCGTCACAACGTGGCGCTGACGCTCGGATTCCGCTTCTAAAGGCATATACATAATAATTAAAGGTCTGTCGTTGCGACGGACCTTTAATTTTTTCGTATATTTGCAGTTCGAAATAAAAGTAAAAAATTAAAAAGATATGGCAAAGGAACTGAAAGACCTTACGAAGTCCGACGAGAACTATTCGCAGTGGTACAACGAGCTGGTCGTGAAGGCCGGGCTGGCTGAGAATTCGGCCGTCCGCGGGTGCATGGTCATCAAACCCTACGGCTATGCCATCTGGGAGAAGATGCAGGCCGCGCTGGACCAGATGTTCAAGGATACGGGGCATCAGAACGCCTATTTCCCGCTCTTTATCCCCAAGTCGTTCTTCTCGAAGGAGGCCCACCATGTCGAGGGTTTCGCCAAGGAGTGTGCCGTAGTGACGCACTACCGCCTGAAAAACGATCCCGACGGCAAGGGCGTCGTGGTCGATCCCGATGCCAAGTTGGAGGAGGAACTGATCGTGCGTCCGACGTCGGAGACGATCATCTGGAACACCTATAAGAACTGGATTCAGTCCTACCGCGACCTGCCGATCCTCTGTAACCAGTGGGCCAATGTGGTGCGTTGGGAGATGCGCACGCGTCTGTTCCTGCGCACGGCCGAGTTCCTGTGGCAGGAGGGCCATACGGCGCACGCCACGCGCGAGGAGGCCATCGAGGAGGCCACGAAGATGATCCATGTTTACCAGAAGTTTGCCGAGGAGTGGATGTCGCTGCCCGTCGTCGTGGGACACAAGTCGCCCAACGAGCGTTTCGCGGGTGCCGAGGACACGCTCACGATCGAGGCGCTGATGCAGGACGGCAAAGCCCTGCAGAGCGGTACGTCGCATTTTCTGGGGCAGAACTTCGCCAAGGCGTTCGACGTGCAGTACGTCAACAAGGAGGGTAAGCTCGAGTATGTCTGGGCGACTTCGTGGGGTGTTTCGACCCGCCTGATGGGGGCGTTGATCATGGCCCACTCGGACAACAACGGTCTGGTGCTGCCGCCGAAGCTCGCGCCGATTCAGGTGGTGATGGTCCCGATCTACAAGGGCGAGGAGCAGCTTGTCGAGATTCGGGCCCGCTTCGAGGCCATCGCCGCACAGCTCAGGGCCAAAGGCATTTCGGTCAAGATCGATGACCGCGACAACGTGCGTTCGGGCTTCAAGTTCGCCGAATACGAATTGAAGGGTGTGCCCGTGCGTCTGGCGATGGGTCCCCGCGACATGGAGAACGGCACGATCGAGCTGGCGCGCCGCGACACGCTCGAGAAAGAGACCGTTTCGCAGGAGGGGCTTGTGGAGCGCATCGAAGGCCTGATGACCGAAATTCAGGAAAATATCTTCAAGAAGGCGCTCGATTACCGCGAGTCGATGATTACGAAGGTCGACACATGGGAGGAGTTCAAGCGGGTGCTCGACGAGAAGGGCGGTTTCATCTCGGCGCACTGGGACGGCACGGTGGAGACCGAGGTGGCGATCAAGGATGCCACGAAGGCCACGATCCGCTGTATTCCGGTGGATGCGCCGGACGAGGAGGGCGTTTGCGTCTTCTCCGGAAAGCCGTCGCACCGCCGCGTATTGTTCGCCCGCAGCTATTAGTTTTCGATTTCAGGCGGCTATTTCCGCACATCCCTCGAGCGGGGCGAATGGAATGTACTCAGGTACTATCCCTTCGTTTTCCGTGAGGTGAAAAATGGTGTAAATATTGAGTTTTCAATGATTTAATATTTGCAAGAGTTTTCTCTTTTTGGGAAGGACCGGCATAAAAAGGTAATTCCAGACGAGGTTACGGTTTCCAGATCGTTACCTCGTCTGTTTTGCTGTATCTTATATAAGATATTCATTTGCAATTTCTTGCATCGCGTTTCATCTTGACAGACAACTCTGAAGAAATTAGTTTTAACCCCTAAATTTCCTCGGAGTATGCGCAGCACATTCAAGGTTCTGTTCTACCTCAAAAAGGACAAACACAAACCTCAGCCGGTAGTTCCTGTCATGGGCCGTATTACCGTCAACGGTACGATCTCCCAGTTCAGCGCCAAACTCAACGTACCTCCCCATCTGTGGGAAGTGAAGGGCGGAAGAGCCAAGGGCAAAAGCTTTGAAGCCGACCGTATCAACCGCCATCTGGATAATATCCGTATCCAGATAGGTAAACACTATCAGTCTATCTGCGACCATGACGAATATGTTTCCGCCGATAAGGTAAAAAATGCTTATCTGGGTTTCGGCAGAAAGTATAAACTGTTACTGGAGTTATGCGATGAATTCTGTAAGGATTACAAGACCCGTGTAGACGTCGACCGTACCATCCACTCCTTACTTCGTTATCAAACCTTAAGACGTGATTTGAGTCTCTTCGTCTGCCGGAACTATAAAGTCAGGGATGTCCCCCTTGCGGAACTGGATCAGTCTTTTGCGGAAAAGTTTACTGTCTATCTGAAATATGTCAGAGGCCTTGCCGATACGACGATCAGCGTTGAGATCAAATCGCTGAAGCATATTATCAAGAAAGCCTTTAACGACGGGCAAATAGACAAGAATCCGTTCGCCTATTACTATTATGTTGCCGATCAGCCGGAAATTGAATATCTCACCGAAGAAGAAATCAATAAACTAATTATCGGCAAAGTCAAGCAGCAGCGTCAGGATCGGACACGGGATATGTTTCTGTTCTGCTGTTTCACGGGATTGTCCTATGCCGATCTGGCGAAACTGAGTTATGAGGAGTTGAAACAAACACCGGACGGAACATGGTGGATTAGCAGTACCCGTCAGAAGACGAAAGTACCGTTCACGGTAAAATTACTTCCGGTCGCAAACGCAATCCTTGAAAAGTACCGAATAGAGAAGAATCGGCATAATCCGCTGTTTTCCGAGAATCCGGGAAAGGTCTTTCCGGTAGCGTCGCTGAAATCTTCGGATGCCAGCCTGAAACAGATCGCCCGACAATGCGGGATTGCGAAGAATCTGAAATTCCACATAGCGCGGCATACCTTCGCCACGACGGTTACCTTGATGAACGGCATTCCGCTGGAAACGGTATCAAAAATGCTGGGGCACAAATATACGACCACGACTCAAATCTATGCCAAGGTGACCAACCAAATGATAGGTAATGCGATAAGCCGAATAGAGGACCAAATTGGCGAACAGTTCCAATTTCCGACTCTGAAAAAAGAAGCGGTCGGATAAATTCCATACGGAGATTCAATCCGGCTCTTTTCCCGCCGGCAGGGAATTAAACGCCGGAGATGAGAATCCACAAGGCCTTGCGAATCGCCCGCAGGCGAGCCTTGCGTATTTCCATTCCCGGCGTTTTGCTGGACGCTACCGTCGGAAAAGGCGATATTCTGCGGCCCGGCTTTACAACACGCATCCCGGAAACCCGATAGTCGCATTCCGTGACCGGGACATCGTGTTCCAAAGTTCCATGATGGTAATTAGCAACCGATGCCGCCTTTCTGATTGCAGATTGAAATGCTTGCTGATTCCATCATTTTTGGATATTTAGAGGTTTTTATTGTTTTGCAGAAAGGATAATTTCCATATCTATAGATATTTATATTCCGATTCAGATTTCTGGAAATCTATATTTTTCTATTTCTGTACATCCCCGGATTTATCACTGGTGATAAAGTTGGAGAAATTGCCAGAGAGCTATAAATTCAAGTATCCGAATAATGAAAAATTCCTTTCTGCCGCAATATGCAACAGGGTAAAACGCTTCCGAACTAATGTCCGCTCACGACCGCTCCAGTCCGTTCACCGGGTTTTTTTTCTGTGCCCGACGGTTGTAATATTGCAACCGGGAAAGGCCCGTCCTCGGACGCCGCTTCGAAGGTTTTTCAAAGTTTTCACAAAAAAATTTCCGGCGCGGATTTTTGTTGTCGCCAGACAACAGCGAGGTGTACCTTTGTCCGACAAACTGCGTTTTGTCCGACAAAGGTCCTCGCTCTGCGAGACGGGGTGGCGTTCCCAAGTCACGCCACTTTAACTACCAATACTATGACAACCGCTAAAAAGAGAACCGGACGCCCTACAGCTACCGATCCCCGTATCCATCGGTACAATTTTAAACTTACGACGGAGGAAAATATCCGGTTTAAAAAGATGCTTTCGGAAGCCGGACTGGAACATAACCGGAGCCGTTTTATTGTCAAACGTATCTTCACGGAACGCTTCGAGGTCATCAAACGCGACCCGTCAAAGGGACAGTTTATCGCACGGCTGAATGACTTTTATTTCCAATTCCAAAAGCTGGGTAACAACTGTGCGCCCGTCAAGGTGATGTAATAAATATAGCGATGACAAGTTATTAGGTCCGTATTCTTTGAGAATGACCTATCACCAACCGACTTATCTGCAAGGAAAACCGAACAGGGAGTGTAGCATGTTGAGGTAAACCATAAGTCAGTCAGTTACCGGACTGCGACTGAATGGAGTGGTGAAAGACAGATATGAGGATAAAATCCGAATTGATTGAATGGCAGCCTGAACGATAATGGCCAAAACAATAACGTTAAAATAACTATACTCGTCGTGTCATAATACTCTTCATGCAATTTGTGGCAGGAGAGCAGAAGCTTATTTTTCAAGGAAAAGAGGATATCTCGGAAGAACAATAATTATGATAAACAATGCTCCAAGAGAATTACAAAACATAAAATTTTACATTCTTTTCATTCTATTTTACATTGCACAGGGGATGAATTAACTGTAAATTTGTCCCGGAAGCAAAACTTTTCCGCCCCTATACGATGAAGGCCCGGCATATCATCCTGTCAATCCTCGCTGCGGCGACGTTTTTCGCCTGCGGAAAATCCGACGGCGGAGACAATACCGGCGACAACGGAGACGGTACGCTCGTTATCGCCCCGCAGAACAACCTCTACGGTGTGATTTCCGACCAGACGGGAGCCCCCATACAGGATGTAATCGTCTCGGACGGCTTCACATGCGCCAAAACCGATGCCCGGGGCCTTTACCAGATGGCCTATGCCCCGGAGGCCGAATATGTCTTCTACTCGATACCGGCCGACTGCGAAATAGCGGTATCGACAGAAAACTACCCCGTATTCTACGCCCCTATTAACAAAGCGGCACACAAATTCCGGAAAGATTTCACCCTAAAGAAGACGGGCATAGCCGAAACACGCTTCCGGCTCATCGCCATCGGCGATCCGCAGGTCTCGATGGGCGATATCAGGCGCTTCCGCGAAGAGACGATGTCCGACATCCGGGAAACGGTCGAAGCCTCGGCGGAAGCCTGTTACGGGATCGTTTTGGGCGACATATCGGCAGATACACCCGATGCCTTCTCCCCTATGCGTGCAGAAATTTCGGCACTACCTGCACTGAAAACCTTCGTCACCATCGGCAACCACGACAAATCGGTCTCCGCCAGTGGCAAGGCCCCCGACGG
Organism: Alistipes provencensis; assembly: GCF_900083545.1. Lineage (NCBI taxonomy): Bacteria > Pseudomonadati > Bacteroidota > Bacteroidia > Bacteroidales > Rikenellaceae > Alistipes > Alistipes provencensis. The sequence goes on from NZ_LT559262.1 coordinate 1,610,180, forward strand.
GAAACGATTTTCTGCGATATACGGCCCCCTCGACTACTCGTTCAACCGGGGCGACGTCCATTTCGTCTGCATGGATAATATCCGTTTCAGCTCCTCCACCGCATACACCGCTGGATTCACCGACGAACAGGTCGAGTGGCTCCGGCAGGATCTCAGCTTCGTTCCCCGTTCGAAGATGGTCGTTCTGTTTTACCATATCCCGATGCGCGGAGCCTCCTTGGGCAACATGGCCAAGGTTTTGGACATGCTGGAACCGTTCCGCGAAGCCCATCTCATGGCAGGACACACTCATTACACGGAGAATTATATCGACACGCGACGTAACAATCTCTACGAACACATTCACGGAGCCTCCTGCGGGATGTGGTGGTTCTCGGATCTGAATGGCTGCGGGGCTCCGAACTGTTACTATGTCTACGACATCGACGGCGCGAAGCTGGCCAACGGCTATTTCAAGGGAACACACCATTCGGTCGAATTCCAGATGCGGCTCCACCGCGGCTGCGATGTCTGCGAAGGCACTTATGAAACGTTCACCTATGCGACACTCGGCGTGGGTTCGGATGCTTCGACCGTCATTGCCAACGTTTTCAATGCCGACACCGAATACTGGAAAGTCGAGCTGTATGAAGACGGGGTGAACCGGGGGCGCATGACACGCATCGCTGCCGTCAAAGACGACATGTGGACCCTGGGATACCATATCGGCATGCTGGGAAAAGGCCATACCGGAGGCAACCGGGACCTCTACACGAAAAACAACAAGCACCTATACTACGGGAAACTGAATAATCCGGATGCCGCCGTGAAGGTCGTAGCGACCGATCAGTGGGGCAACATCTACGAACAGACGGAATTCACTGCCCCGGACGATTATTCCACAGCCGTCAAACACATCCAGCCGTAACCGGCCCTACTAGACATCCACTGTTTTATACTTTTCATTATAACGCCTGCGGTATTCCCGGGGCGTTATATCCATCTCCTTGATGAAGGCTTTGGAGAAATGGAACGGATCGTAATAGCATAGTTTAAAGGCGATCTCCTTGATCTTCAGCTCTGAGAACTGCAGGTAGGAGCAGGCCCGCTGAATCCGTAGTTGGTTGAAATACAGAATGGGTGAATAGGTCGTCTTACGGATGAACAGCGCCGTGAGGTGCGAAGCCGAATAGCCCACGGCATCGGCGATATCCTTCAGGGTGGTCTTGTTCTCGAGATTGTCTTTCATATATAGGATGCTCCGCTCCACCACGTCCTCAATCCTCACGTTGTTCGTGATCCGGAACTGCGAGACATATTTGAGCGACGCCAGAAAATATCCCAGACAAAGACTGATATACTCCAGATTTTCCGGACTATAACCCATCTCGAGATTCCGGTAAATATTCTCGAACAGTTCGAACCGGGCCGCATGGCGGCTGTTGTCGCTCTCTTCCAGTGACAGGGGCCGTCGCATGATCGGCTCGAACATCCCAACGTTCTCACCCTGAAAGTGCAGCCAATAGATACTCCACGGATTCCTCAGGTCGGCCCCGTAGACATGCGCATCGCGGGCCGGGATAATGAAAAACATGTTTTCCGACAGGCTGTATCTCTCACCGCCGTACTCCACCCACCCTTTTCCGTTGCTGCAGAGGATGAGGATGTATTCATTGGCTCCGTTCATGCGCTTCCGGTAATGGAACCGGGCATGAGGATAATAACCGATATGGGTGACGTAAAGCCCCCGGGTCACCGGATTGGCAGCCTGCCAGCGTCTCGTACTGTAAGGTGTCACGATCGCTTTTTCGCCTTTGAAACCTTCGGCGATCGTCTCCCGCTCGCTCATTCCGCTGCTCATAATAGGATTGTATAGTGGTTGAAAGTGCTAAAATAGCAATATTTTACATGTTTTTAAAAAATACATACATTTTTTTTCTTTTTCGACTCCTTACATTTGCATATACCAAAACTACTGACAGCATGAGTGACAAACAAGGCAGCAAAGCCTATCTGGTCCTTATTACATTTATCAGCGCCTTGGGCGGGCTGCTGTTCGGATACGACTGGGTCGTAATCGGCGGTGCAAAACCATTTTACGAAGCATTCTTCGGCATCCAGCAGGCTCCGGCCGTCCAGGGATTCGTCATGGCGAGCTCGATTCTGGGTTGTCTGCTGGGCGTGACGGCGACGGGGTGGCTGGCCGACAAATACGGCCGCAAGCCGCTGCTAGCAATCGCCTCGGTCATCTTCATCGTATCGGCCGTCGGCACCGGAGCCTGCAACACCCTGCCGTGGTTTATCTTCTACCGGCTGTTCGGCGGCATCGGTATCGGAATCGCCTCGAACCTTTCGCCGATGTACATCGCCGAAGTCTCGCCCGCCGAGGTGCGGGGACGATTCGTCTCGGTGAACCAGCTGACCATCGTGCTGGGCATCCTGAGCGCCCAGATCGCCAACTGGCTGATTGCCGACCAGACGCTTCCCGGCAGCGACATTCTCGCCTCGTGGAACGGACAGACAGGATGGCGGATCATGTTCTGGGCCGAACTCGTCCCAGCCGTATTGTTCTTTATCCTCATCTTTTTCGTCCCGGAAAGTCCCCGCTGGCTGGGGACACGATTGAAATATGAGCAGTCCCGGCGTATCTTTACCCGCATCGGCGGACAGGAATATGCCGACAGGCAGATCGAGGCGCTGAAAAGCGTATCGGCGGAAAACAGTGGAAAGAGCGGTTACCGGATGCTCTTCCGGGGACGGTTGGGAAAGATACTGCTCACCGGCATCGTGATCGCCGTGTTCCAGCAGTGGTGCGGGCTGAACGTCGTGTTCAACTATGCCCAAGAGATTTTCCATGCCTCGGGCTACGGCGTCTCCGACATCCTTTTCAACATCGTCGTCACCGGTGTAACGAACGTCGTTTTCACCTTCGTCGGTATCTACACCGTCGACAGGCTGGGCCGACGGGCCCTGTTGCTGTTCGGTGCAGCCGGCCTCGCGGCGATCTACGCCGTGCTGGGTGCCTGCTACTATTTCGAGGTATCGGGATTTGCAGTGCTCATCCTCGTCGTGACGGCCATTGCGGCATACGCCATGACGCTGGCTCCGGTAACCTGGGTCGTCATCTCGGAAATATTTCCGAACAGGGTGCGGGGAGCCGCCATGGCCATCGCCACATTCGCCCTATGGACAGCCTGTTTCATCCTGACATATACATTCCCCGTACTCAACAGCAGCCTGGGGCCCTACGGCACCTTCTGGCTCTACGGTATCATCTGTCTGTTCGGGTTCGCCTACCTCTGGAAAAACCTGCCCGAGACCAAAGGAAAGAGCCTCGAAGAGATCGAAAGGGAGTTTACGAAATAAGCATCAACAATTTATAAGCAATGGAAGAGATAACGAAACACCTGATCCGCCCGACCGTCACGGGCAAAGGAGAGGTCCGGGCCTGGGAAGAGGAGGTGATACTCCCGACCTACGGCATCGGCGAAGAGGAAAAGAACCCCATGTTCCTTGAAAAAAGGGTTTATCAGGGCAGTTCGGGAGTCGTATATCCCTATCCCGTCGTGGAGAAGATATGCGACGAGAAGCGTCCCCGTCGCTGGAAGGCGCTGTTCCTCGAAAACGAATACTTGAAAATCATGATTCTGCCCGAATTGGGCGGACGGATACAAATGGCTTACGACAAGATCCGGGAACGCCATTTCGTCTACTACAACCAAGTGATAAAACCAGCGCTCGTCGGACTTACGGGACCGTGGATCTCGGGAGGCATCGAGTTCAACTGGCCCCAGCACCATCGTCCGAGCACTTACCTGCCTACCGACTACTCGATCGAAGAGCATCCCGACGGCAGCATCACGGTCTGGTGCAGCGAGGTGGAGCGCATGTTCCGTACCAAAGGCATGCAGGGCTTCACGCTTTGCCCGTCGAAGGCGTACATCGAAATAAGGGTGAAGGTCTTCAACCGCACTGCCTTTCCGCAGACCTTCCTGTGGTGGGCCAATCCGGCCGTCCCGGTCAACGACGGCTACCATTCGGTTTTCCCGCCCGATGTACACGCCGTATTCGATCACGGGAAACGGGCCGTATCGAACTTTCCGATCGCTACGGGTATCTATTACAAACAGGATTATTCGGCGGGTGTGGATATTTCCAGATACAAAAACATTCCGGTACCGACGTCGTACATGGCTATCTGCTCGAAATACGACTTTGTCGGGGGATACGAACAGGACATGCAGGCAGGTCTGCTTCATGTAGCCGACCACCACATCTCCCCCGGAAAGAAACAATGGACCTGGGGCTGCGGCGACTTCGGAAAAGCCTGGGACCGCAACCTCACCGATGAGGACGGACCCTATATCGAACTAATGACGGGGGTTTATACTGACAACCAGCCCGATTTCACATGGCTGCAGCCCTATGAAGAGAAATCGTGGGTCCAGTATTTCATGCCTTACAGCCGGGCGGGCTATGTCAAGAACGCCACCCGGGACGCCATAGTCAACGTCGAAGTCCGCGACCGGGAAACGGAGATCGTTCTTTACACGACCTCGCCATTCGAAAACCTGCGGATCGTACTCCGTAACGGCGAACAGGTGTTGTTCGAACAGAACGGTATCGCCGTCTCCCCGGCACAGGTGTTCACCGTCCGCGTCGAAACTGGCGAACTGAAACCCGAAGAGCTTACCTTCGAACTCTTTTCGCCGGAAGGCGGGCTCATGCTCGCATACCGGGCCGATCCTCCGGTGATAAAGCCGGCTCCGGACCCGGCCAAAGCGGCCCTGCAACCCCGGGAAATTGCGTCCATCGAACAGCTTTTCCTCACAGGACTGCACCTTGAACAATACCGTCACGCCACCTATGACCCGGCGGATTACTACCGCGAGGCGCTCACCCGCGAACCAGGGGACGTGCGGTGCAACAATGCTATGGGACTGCTACTTCTGCGTAAGGGACAGTTTTCCAAAGCGGAACCCTATTTCCGCCGGGCCGTCGAGACGCTCACCGAACGGAATCCGAACCCTTACGACAGCGAGCCCTATTACAACCTGGGCACGAGCCTGCTGATGCAGGGCGACCGTGACGGCGCCTATGACGCTTTTTTCAAATCGGCATGGAACGCCGCGTGGCAAGCTCCGGCTTACTACTGGTTGGCGGCCATCGATTCGGCGCGTGGAGAATGGGCAACGGCGTTGGAGAAGATCGACCGCAGTTTGGTTTTCAATGCCCGCAATCACAAAGCCCTGCAGCTCCGTGCGTCCGTACTCCGGAAGCTCGGCCGTAAGGAACAGGCTCTGCAAACGATACAGGAAGCACTTACCAACGATCTTTTCAACATGGGCTGCCGTTTCGAAGAGTACCTGCTGACCGATGACCGGGAAAAACTGGATACGATGAACCGGATGATGCACGGCATGCATCACTCCTACATCGAATATTCGCTCGATTTTGCCGCCGCAGGCTTGTACGACGAAGCCGCGCAGATGCTCGAACAGGCTGTACAGGAAAAAGGTACCTACCCGATGGTCTACTACGCATTGGGTTACTATGCCGCCATGCAGGGAGAAACTGCCCGAGCAACATTGTATTACGAACAGGCTGCCGCACAAAGCCCCGACCGGTGTTTTCCGAACCGCATCGAGGAGGTGAACATCCTGCGCAACGCCATGGAGCACAACCCTTCGGATGCACGGGCACCCTATTATTTGGGAAATTTCTACTATGCAGCCCGCCAGTACGCCGACGCCGTGGCAAACTGGGAGAGATCCTATACACTAGATGACAGGTTTCCCACCGTACAGCGTAATCTCGCACTGGCCTACTACAACAAACTCAGCGACCGGAAAAGAGCGTTGGTATTTATGGAACGGGCCTTTGCCCTCGATCCCTCGGATGCCCGGGTTTTCATGGAACTCGACCAGCTCTACAAAAAGACGGGAGTCGCACCCGCCGGACGTCTGGAAATGCTCGAAGCTCACATGGAGCTCGTCCGGCAACGCGACGACATGCTGGTGGAGCTGGCAACGCTCTATAACCTGACCGGAAACCACTGTAAGGCCATGGAGCTGATCGCCTCGCATAAGTTCCATCCTTGGGAGGGTGGCGAAGGTAAAGTCACCGGGCAATATACGCTCTGCCGCACGGAACTGGCCAAAGAGGCCCTTATGAAATCCGATTTTCGGGAGGCGCTGCGACTGCTGCACGAAACCGACCGTTATCCGGACAACCTGGGCGAAGGCAAACTCGCCACCGCCGAGGAGAACGACATCGACTACTTCAAGGGGCTTGCCTACGCCGGGCTCGGCGACACGGACCGCGCCGCCGAGTATCTGCGAAAAGCGACACAAGGATCGTCGGAACCCCAGCAGGCATTCTATTACAACGATCAGCAACCTGACAAAATTTTCTATCAGGGACTTGCATGGGCCGCGCTGGGCGACGGTGAAAAGGCCCGCGGGTGTTTCAACAAGCTGATCGACCACGGTCGGCAACACCTGTTCGACATGTGTCGTATCGACTACTTCGCCGTCTCGATGCCCGACCTCGCCATCTGGGAGGAGGACCTCGACGTCCGCAACCGGATACACTGCAGCTACGTTATGGGACTGGGCTATTTCGGCCTCGGGGACCGTGCGAACGCCCTGAAATACTTGGGCGAAGCAGTCGCCGCAGACGCCTGCCATCCGGCCTCCTACATCCTCCGGGGCATGAACAGATTCCCACTGCCGGAAAATTTCCGAACCGCAACCGAACTCAAAACAAAATAACGATGAAAAAACTTTTGACGCTTGTTTCAGCTCTGCTGCTGTTCCCGGGCGCACACGCACAGCGGGACCGGCTGGACCTCAGCGGTGAGTGGCGGTTCCGTATCGACCGCAACGACATTGGGGAACAAGAGCGGTGGTATGACCAGACCCTCGAAGGGACGATCTGGCTGCCGGGATCGATGACGACCAACGGCATCGGTGACGCCTCAACATTCGATTTTCCGTGGGTCGGGACCATCGCCACCGACCGGAAATGGTTCAACGTGAACGACGACCCGAAATGGAACTCCCGGAACGATCCCCGCATCGTCTTCTGGCTCACACCCGAGGTTTGTTACAACGGAGCGGCCTGGTACCAGAAGGAGATCGAGGTCCCGCAGGAGTGGGGCCGGGAAGGCGGGGTCGTCCTCGGCCTCGAACGCTGCCATTGGGAAACGACGCTCTGGATCGACGGCAAAAAGCAGGGCTCGGAGAACAGCCTCAGCGTCCCGCACCGTTACCGCCTCGGCGAGCTCAGCCCGGGACGCCACACGCTGACCCTGCGCATCGACAACCGGGTGAAAGAGATCGACCCCGGAATCGATGCCCACAGCATATCGGACCATACGCAGGGTAACTGGAACGGTGTGATCGGCGAGCTGTCGCTCGTGAAAAGCCCTCCAGTGCAGATCTGTTCGGTAAAACTGACGCCCGACGTGGCGGCAAAGCGCGTCATTGCGGAGCTGACCGTGGACAACGCGGCCGGAACAGCGAACGCCACCGTCTCGATGCAGGCCCGTCCTGCGGAGGGGAACTGCGGCGCAACGCCGCCGCCGATGAGCCGCAGCCAAAAACTGACGAAGGGTACGAACATCGTCCGAATCGAATACGCCATGGGCGACGATATCCGGCTCTGGGATGAATTTAACCCCAATCTCTATATGTTGGAAACCCGCATAAGCAGCTCTTCAGGAGAAGACTCCGCCGTTTCGACCTTCGGCATGCGGGAAGTCGGTGTAAAGGATTCTCAGGTGACGGTAAACGGCCGTCCGGTCTTCCTTCGCGGAACGCTCGAATGCTGTATATTCCCCGAGACGGGATTTCCGCCGACCGACGAGCCCGAATGGGAACGGATTATGTCCACATGCCGCGAATACGGGCTCAACCACCTGCGGTTCCACTCATGGTGTCCTCCGAAAGCCGCTTTCGACGTGGCGGACCGTATGGGCTTCTACCTGCATGTCGAATGCGGCAGTTGGTCCAAGAACCTCGGTTCCGGAATGCCCATCGACCGATTTATCTACGACGAGAGCGAACGCATCGTCCGCGAATACGGCAACCACCCTTCGTTCGTGCTTTTCGCCTACGGCAACGAACCCGCAGGTCCCCGTTATAGGGAGTATCTGCGCGGATTCGTCAACCACTGGAAAGCAAGGGACAGCCGCTTCCTCACAGGCAGCGCCTCAGGATGGCCGGAGATCGCCGAGAACCAGTGGCTGAGCACGCCGGACGCACGCATCCAACGCACGCGCCGGGGTCTGAAGAGCATCATCAACGGCAGGCAGCCCAGTGCCGCCTACGACTGGAGCGACTCGATCGCACGCCGCACACGTCCCGTCATCAGCCACGAGGCCGGACAATGGTGTGTCTACCCTGACCTCAAGGAGCGTGCCCGTTACACCGGAGTAATGAAGGCCGTCAATTTCGACGTTTTCGAAGACCGGCTCCGGGAGAGCGGCTTGTTGCATTTGGCAGAGGATTTCCTGATGGCATCGGGGAAACTCCAAGCGTTGTGTTACAAAGCCGACATCGAAGCGGCGCTGCGCACCAAGGGCTTCGGCGGGTTCCAGCTCCTCGACCTGCACGACTTTCCGGGACAAGGGACGGCTCCGGTCGGCATCCTCAACCCCTTCTGGGAAAACAAGGGATACATTGCAGCCGACCGGTTCCGCCGGTTCTGCAACACCATCGTACCGCTCGCACGCATCGAAAAACTCGTCCTCGACAGCGGCGACGAACTCCGCGCGGACATCGAAATTGCCCAATACTCCGCCGCAGATATCGGGAACAAGGAGGTCCGGTGGGTACTTAGCGACCAAAAGGGTCGCGTCGCAGACTCCGGAACCTTCCGTGCAGACTTGCTCCCGACCGGGACCCTGACCCGTGTGGGCACTATCGTCCGCACGCTCCGAACGGACCGTCCCGTGCAGTACCGGCTGACCGTCACGATGGACCAATATGCCAATGACTGGGACATCTGGGTCTATCCCACCGAGAATACGCCAGCCGGAAAAGTGCTCGTCACCAAAGTTTTCGACGATACAAGCCGCAAATTTCTCCGGGAAGGCGGCAGCGTACTCCTTTCGCCCGAATTCGGGACACTGGCCAACCGGGGTGCTGATTCCTGCGCCGTCGGATTCTCGACGATCTTCTGGAACACCCTATGGATGAACGGGGGCCCGCCGCATACGATGGGCATTCTCTGTGATCCCACACATCCTGCGCTGGCCGGCTTCCCGACGCAGTATCACAGCGACTACCAATGGTACGACGCCATGTCGCGCTGCAATGCCCTGCCCCTGCACCGGCTTGCCAAGGGAGCCGAACCCATCGTGCGCATCATCGACGACTGGTTCAGCGCCCGGTCGCTGGGGATGATCGCGGAATTCAGGGTAGGTGCCGGAAAGATCGTCATCAGCGGCGCGGACCTGCTCACCGACCAGCAGCAGCGTCCGGGGGCGCGGCAGCTGTGCAACTCCCTTCTCCGCTACATGAACAGCGCGGATTTCGACCCGCGGCAGGAAACAACGCCCGAAGCAGTGGCTTCGCTGTTCGACCGGCCTTAAAACGACTCCAAACGAATCAACCTAAAACACCAACCCATGAAAAATCCATCGACAACAACCTCTCCGTTTGCGGGTGCCAGTATCCGGATACGGCAACTCGCAGTATTGTGCTGTGCATGTCTGGCGGCGGTCTTCGTTTCCATTGTCCCGGCCGCGGCCCAGAACGACGGTAAAATCCCCGTCGCAGGACTGGTGACCGACGCCGCCAACGGAAGCCCGCTCATCGGTGTCACCGTGCGTGCGAAAAGCCGTCCCGGATTCGGTACGGGCACCGATCGCAACGGACGTTTCATCCTCAACGTAGCTCCCGATGAAACGCTGATTCTCTCCTACATCGGCTACAAAGAAACCGAGATACCGGTGAACAACCGCACCACGCTGAACGTCAAGCTGGAACCCGAAACTGAAGAACTCGAAGAGGTTACGATCGTCGGTTTCGGCGTGCAGAAAAAGGTCAGCGTCATCGGCTCCCAGCAATCGATCAAGGCCACGGAAATCAAAAATCCCGTGCGCAATCTCACCACGTCGCTCGGAGGACGTATCGCCGGACTGGTTTCGGTGCAACGCAAGGGCGAACCCGGATTCGACGATGCAACCATCTACATCCGCGGCATCTCTACGCTAACAGCCAGCATGAGCGCCCCGTTGACGCTGGTGGACGGCGTTCCCCGGAGCTTCTCGGACGTAGACCCCGAAGACATCGAGAGTTTCACCATCCTTAAAGATGCCTCGGCAACGGCCGTATACGGTGTCCGCGGTGCCAACGGCGTCATTCTGATAACCACGAAAGGCGGTACGGCCGGAAAACCGAAATTCAACATCCGCTACTCCGAAGGTCTCACCCAATTGACCCGGCTTCCGGAATTCGCCAATGGCCCGACCTATATGCGCATGGCCAACGAGGCGTTCCTCACCCGCGGTGGAGCCTTCGACCAGAAACCTTATTCGGACGATGAAATCCAATGGACCGCCGACGGAACCGATCCCTACATGTATCCTAATGTCGACTGGTTTGACGAGATATTCAAGGATTTCGGCCGTAACCGTTCGGCAAACGCCAACATCAGCGGCGGCTCGGAAAGCGCCATCTATTATATCGGCCTGGGCTATTACGACGAGGACGGCCTCTACAAGAACGAAGGAGTTCAGAACTATAATGCCGACACCTACTATCGTCGTTACAACGTTACCTCGAACATCACGCTCAAACCCACCTTCACCACCGAGATCAAGTTGGGCGTACAGGGCTACCTGGCCAATGCGAACTATCCGGGAACAGCTACCTCGACGATCTTCCGGAACGCCTTCTACATGACCCCGATCACCATCCCGACCCGATATCCTGACGGAAAGATCGCCGACATCGAAGGACATTACAGCCCTTATGCGGCGCTCAACCACACGGGCTACATCAGTCAGTGGAGAAGTCAGGTCTTCTCAAACCTGAAAATCACCCAGCAGCTTCCGTTCATCACCGAAGGGCTCTCCGTTTCGGGCATGTTCTCGTTCGACTCGTACAGCTATTCGAGCAACCGATTCATCAAAAACCCGAAGACGTGGCTGGCTAGCGGCTATGACGACGAGGGCAACCTCACTTACCGCCAGACCAACTCCTCCGATGCCAACATCGACGAACTCAAGTACAGCCACAACCAAAACGGCAACCGCACCATCTACCTCGAGGCGGCCCTGAATTACGCACGGACCTTCGGCCGGCACAGCGTGGGCGCCATGTTACTCTACAACCAGAGCGATGAGGTGCGGACGGAGAACGGACAGACGCTGATCGATGCACTGCCCTACCGGTTCCGGGGCTTCGCAGGCCGCGCAACCTACTCCTACGGCATGCGTTACTTCTTCGAATTCAACTTCGGATATAACGGTGCGGAGAACTTCACGCCCAAAAACCGATATGGCTTCTTTCCCTCCGTGGGCATAGGATGGGTGGTTTCGGAAGAGTCCTTCTTTGAACCCGTGAAACGCTACATTCAGTTTCTGAAAATCCGAGCCACTTATGGTTCCTCGGGTAACAGCAACCTCGACGGACGACGTTTTGCCTACATGAATACGATTGCGAACTCGAGCTATAAGCCCTACACCTTCGGCGAGGACATGAAGCAGACTTATGACAAAAAGTACATCGACGAATACGGCGTCGACGTCGTATGGGAGGAATCCGTCAAGGCCAACATCGGACTCGATCTGAACACGCTCAACAACAACCTCAACATCCAGATCGATTTCTTCAAGGACAACCGCAGAAACATACTGCTCCGCCGCCAGAGTATCCCCGAATATGCGGGAATCATCAAAAACCCCTTCGGTAACATCGGCGAGGTGGAGAACAAGGGCTTCGACCTGTCGGTCAACTACAACAATTCGTGGCAGGACTGGCACCTCAGCCTGCTGGGTAATTTCTCGTTCAACCGCAACAAGATCATCGAGGATGACAAGCGCTATACCTATCCGTGGCAGTCGACCATCGGGCAAAAGGTCGGACAGCGCACCGGTTACATTGCTCTGGGACTCTTCGAAAGTGACGAGGAAGTGGCCATGTCGGCTTATCAGGCCGGGACCACCCAAGCCGGTGACATCAAATACAAGGACATGAACGGCGACGGCGTAATCGACGACTTCGACAAGGTTCCCATCGGCTGGGGCTCCATACCCGAGATCATGTACGGATTCGGCTTCACGGTTGGCTACAAGAACCTCAGCCTTTCGGCACTGTTCCAAGGCGCGGCCAACGTCGACATCATGATGAGCGGCGAAGGGTTCATGCCCTTCATCCAGGGTCGGGGACGCGGCAACCTGCTCAGCAACATAGATGACCGCTGGACCGAAGAGAATCCCCGGCAGGATGCGTTCTACCCGCGTTTGGCCATCGGATCGGTCAACATGAACTACGAAAACAGTACCTGGTGGCTGAAAAACGCCAACTACCTGCGGCTGAAGAACCTCCAGATTTCGTATAACCTGCCGAAAAAGTGGATGGAAAAAATACGACTCAAAAGCGGAACGGTGTTCATTCAAGGCGTCAACCTGCTTACGTTCAGTGACTTCAAATTCTGGGACGTGGAGCTCGGAGACGGAAGGGGCGGCGCCTATCCCAACCTGAGGTCTTACTCTATAGGAGTCAATTTCAGCTTCTGACGCAAAAACTTACGACTATGAAAAAAAGCATATATTACCTGACCCTCTCACTTGCCGCAATCCTGACGGCATCGTGCAACGGCGATTTCTTCGACCAGGTACCCAACGACGTGCTCACGGTCGAGCAGATATTCAACTCCAAGAAATACTCCGAAGAGTATCTGGCAGGCGTCTATGACTATGTCAAGGAGGAGTGGCACCGCACCTCCGACGTTCCGTGGGACCCCTGTTCGGACGACTTCGACCAGACGTACGACCGCGGCAACGACTATCCCACCTACAAAATGAATTTGGGTAAATGGAACGCCTCGTCGAATTACTACAATTTCTGGAAAGACTACTATCAGGGAATCCGTTCCGCAACCTTCTTCATGAACAACATCGACGGCAATGAAGAGATCCTCGCCGAGGCCGGTCAGGACCTGATCGACCAGTACAAGGCCGAAGCCCGATTCCTGCGTGCATTCTACTATTTCAACATCCTGCGGCAGTACGGCCCCTTCATCATCCTGGGTGACGATGCCATTCCGGGCGACTTGCCCAGCGACGATCCCGCGATGAACAAGCCCCGCAGCACCTACGACGAGTGCGTGGCCTACATCGAACGGGAACTCGACCTGGCGGCGAACGATCTGCCCTTGCATTTCGCGGAGCAGAAAAAGACCGACTACGGCCGGGCCACGAAGGCGATGTGCATGGCCGTCAAGTCGCGGATGCTGCTCTATGCCGCGAGTCCGCAATTCAACGGAAATCCCATGTACGCCAATTTCAAAAATCCCGACGGAACTCCGCTTATCAGTCAGACCTACGACCGCGAGAAGTGGAAGAAGGCGGCCGACGCAGCCAAGGATATCATCGACCTCGGTATCTTCGACCTATACAAAGTGCGCAACAGCGACCAGAGCATCAACCCCTACCTCTCGGTCCGCAACGTCTATTTCGACAATTTCAACTGCGAATACATTGTTTTCCGGATCAACAACTGGCTGCGCTACTGGGACCAGGCGGCATCGCCACTGCAAACCGGGGGATACCAGAGCATGGCGGCCACACAGCAGCTCATCGATGAGTTCGAGATGGCCAACGGAAAGGGCATCTTCGAAGACGGCAGCGGCTATGTAGAGGAGGGCTATTCGGGCGCAGACTACAAGGATTCGAAATCGGGATTCGTCTACTGCCCGGCCGGCAGCCGGATGATGTATTACGGTCGTGAACCGCGGTTCTATGCCAACATCTGCTTCAACGGTTCGTACTGGGTGGGCGATAACGCCACGCGGATCGCCCTCTACTACACCGGAGCTTCGGGCCGCTCGAAAACGACCGACAACTATCCCCGTTCGGGTTACATAGCCATCAAGAACGTGCCGCCCGACACCAACTGCAAGAGCGGCGTCTACCTGACGCGCCCCGCCATTCTGTATCGTTACACAGAGGTATTGCTCAACTACATCGAGGCGCTGAACGAATACGATCCGGGCAACGGCGACATCGCCTACTACCTGAACCTGATCCGCGAACGGGCAGGACTGCCGGCCGTGGAGGAGAATCTTTCACAAGAAGTGATGCAGCAGAAGATACGCCATGAACGCCGGGTGGAACTCTGTTTCGAGAACCTCCGCTACTTCGACACGCGCCGCTGGCTGATCGCCGAACAGACCGACGGAGGCCCCTTCTACGGAATGAACATGATGGCCGGGAACTCGTACAAGGACGATGCGTTCTATGCCCGTACGGTATTCGAGACCCGCGTGTTCCGGAGCAATTACTACCTTTTCCCCATACCACAGTCGGAAGTGGTAAAAAACAGCAACCTCGTCCAGAACCCAGGATGGTAAAATTTGAACAGCATGAAAACAACCGCATATTTCATCGTTGCCGCCGCCCTGCTGGCAGCAGCTTGCAACAAACCCGGTGAGGAATACGATTTCGACACCGTCCGATACCGCAACATCTATACCGTACAGGCCCGGGATTATCCCGTCGCCTGTACGATATCCATGGACCGCGACACGACGTTCCGGCTGAACGCCAATTACGGAGGGCTGGACGTACCGCAGGAAAACATTACAGTCACGTTCGGCGCCGATCCCACATTGGTGAACAGCTTCAACGAGGACAACCAGACGCTTTACCCAGCACTCCTCACCGACGCCTACACGATCAGCGATGCACAGACCGTCATCGCCAAGGGCAAGCTCTACTCCTCGCAGGCCGGTGTTACAATCCATCCCTCGCAGTTCCGCGGCGTAGGACCTTATATCCTGCCTGTCTCGATCGCTTCGGTCAGCCCCGAGTTGCCCGTCAACGGTTCGATGCGCACGGTGTATCTGCAGATCGAAGGACGGCACGAAAGCAACCCCTATACCAATTTCGACCGGACGGAATGGGAACTACTCAGTGTCTCTTCGCAGCACAACACCACGACTTATAAGGCTGCGAACATCTTCGACGGCGACCTTACCACATTCTGGCATACCTCTTATGCCACCGGCAACCAGCCGGGGCCGCCCCACATCCTCGTCGTCGACATGAAAGTGAAAAAGGAAATCCACGGACTTGAAGTAGACGGACGAACAGCCTCGGCGACCAACCTCGAAAGCCCGTACAACCGCGGCAATCCGCGGATTGTAAACCTTCAGGTCAGCGACGACAACAACACATGGACCGACGCTGGAACTTATGTGATTCCGGGCGCCGGCGTCACCGTCAAAAACTACGTCTATCTGAGCAGTTATGTCAGCGGACGGTATTTCAAATTTACGGTAACAGCGACGTTGGCCGATTACTACGGCACCAACGTCTCGGAACTTTACTTGTTCTGATATTCCGCATCACAAAAAGCCAGCGGACCGACAATACACGGTCCGCTGGCTTCTTTTATAAAGGTTCTTATTCACCCAGAATACACAATGAGATAGGCTTTTCTCAAAAATACTAGAATGCAGCAATTTTCGCTTTTATGATTGCTCTTCTATAAAAAGCATGACGCCAAAAGAATTAAACTGGTCAGGAAAATATACTGTGTACTTTTATGTAGTTTTCTTATAATATCGATCATTTTCAATTATTTACAATATTACTACAGTGCTACTCACAAGCATAATGTTGCTACTATAGAGGGGGCACAACCACCTTATGGAATACGGTCAACGATGGCCTTAAATTATGGATTTGTCAGAATCGAAAAATTATCTAAATTTGTATTCAATAACAGGAGTTGTTTGACATGAAGGAAAGCAGATGCGAACAAATGCATACAACCGTTTCCTAACCATTACCTGCTATATGCAAATAGAGTCATAACTTTTTAAGTTACAACTCTATCTGGATGTGAATGGGCAGTACTCAGGTACTATCCATCCGTCCCGTTCGAGGGATGTGCGGAAATATCCGCCTGAAATCGAAAACACGCCGGACTGCACTTCATAAAATATACTCCTCCGAGAGCAGAAACAACGCATTCCGAGGGAGTGATACTCTAAATTTTTTTCGTACTTTTACCCCATATTTTAAGTATGTCTGACACCTCGGAAATACGGATACGCCGCATCTACCGCGTGACCTTCGTCGGTTTCGCGGTCAATCTCGTGCTGTCGCTTCTGAAGCTCGTCGCCGGTGTCTTCGGGCGAAGCGGTGCGATGATCGCCGATGCCGTGCATTCGTTCTCCGATCTGGCCACCGACATCGTCGTGATCGTCTTCGCGCGGATCTCGGCCAAGCCCCGGGACGACGGGCACGATTACGGTCACGGCAAGTACGAGACGCTCGCCACGATCCTCATCAGCATTGCGCTGGGTATCGTGGGCGTCGGGATACTCGCCGACAGCATCCGGGCCATCCGGGTGGTGATCGACGGCGGGCTGCTGCCCCGGCCCGGACTGATCGCTCTCGTGGCGGCGGTCCTCTCGATCGCGGCCAAGGAGATACTCTACCGTTATACCGTGCGCGAGGGACGTGCGATCGACAGTCCCAGCGTCGTGGCTAACGCTTGGCATCACCGCAGCGACGCCCTTTCGTCGCTCGGAACGCTCGTCGGCATCGGCTGCGCCTATTTTCTGGGCGAGAGGTGGCGCATTGCGGACCCGATCGCCGCGCTGATCGTGGCGGTGTTCATCTTCAAGATCGCCTTCGACCTGATCCGCACGGGATTGGGTGAACTGCTCGAAAAATCGCTTCCCGAGGAGACGGAGCAGGAGATTCTGCGTATCGTGACGGCCGATCCCGCCGTCCGGGAGCCGCACAACCTCCGGACACGGCGTATCGGCGCCGCCATCGCCATCGAGGTCCATGTCCGCGTCGACGGGGCGATGACCGTCGCCTGTTCCCATGCGCTGACGGTCGCCATCGAACGACGCCTGCGGGCGCGTTTCGGCGAGGGGACGATGATCGCCATCCATGTCGAGCCGATAAAGTAGCCCTCCCTGTTGTTATTTGCGCCGCAGTCGGAACCGCATTTTACCCGCGTGTTCTGCCGTTTCGCCCAAAGCGCGTTTTTGCATTTTATCCCTCCGCAGGTTATTTTCGGCACGGATTTTGTTGGCTTCAGGCTGAAAAATTGTGCCGGCAAATTTCCGGCGGAGTAGAAAAATATTTGGTTTTTTCGGAAAATGTGCTTATCTTGCCATCGTAAAGCCTCCGGAAACTCCGACGTTTCACAAGGCCCGAACAATGATTATTAACGACATCTGTAACTCTAAAAGGATTGCCTATCGGGAAAGAAATCTACTCTTAGTAACTAATTGAGACAAGAGTATGAACGTGCAAGTATTAAGTGACCAGGTATTGCTTAATCACTACCTTTCAGGTGACCGGAGTGCCATATCCAAACTCATCGAACGCCATAGCAGACGCGTGCGGGACTACATCAACATGATGGTCAAGGACCGCGACGTGGCCGATGATATTTTTCAGGAGACATTCATCAAAGCCGTCCGTGTGATCGACGAAGGCCGTTATACCGATAACGGCAAGTTCCTGTCGTGGATACTGCGCATCGCCCACAATCAGGTGATCGACCATTTCCGCGCACAGCGGCAGAACAAGTCGGTCAGCGAGTCCGAGGCGGGTTACGACGTGCTGGGCACGCTGAAATTGGCCGAACGCACCGTCGAGGATGCGATGGTCTGCGACCAGATCGAGCGCGACGTGCGCGCGCTGGTCGAGCTGCTGCCCGCCGAGCAGCGCGAGGTGGTGATCATGCGCTATTTCTCGGGGCTGAGCTTCAAGGACATCGCCGAGCAGACCAACGTGAGCATCAACACCGCGCTGGGACGCATGCGCTATGCGCTGATCAACCTGCGGAGGATGATCAAGGAAAAAAATCTGATTCTGAGCTGACGCCGCACAATAATCTCCCGAAGGGCTGCGTTATATGGATGAAAGCAAGCTAAAACCAGTAAGGCCTATGGAGGAGATTGACAAAAATGAGGTTTCAGACAACGGCATCTCTGAGGACGAAGACTTAATGATGCGGGAGGTGATACAAGGTGATGCGGATTTGTGTTATTTGCATCATTACCTCTCGGAGGTCTTCCGAAGCGGAGATAATTTTTAAGGGTTAATTTTTGATGGGGAAGGGCGCCGGGAGGCGCCCTTCATGTACCTTCGTGCGTTCTCGTTTTTTGCACGACTCACGCTAAAATCAGATGATGATGAAATTCAGCAATGTAAGATTATTGGTCAAGGACTATGACAAGTGCTTCCGGTTTTATACCGAAAAACTTGGTCTGGAGCCGGTTTTTGATATCGAAGGCTGTTATGGAAGTTTCAGGGTGGCCGAAGGCATCGAAGGATTGGCCATATTCACTTCCGATTTGATGGCTCCGGTCGTGGGCAATGCGGATGAAGCCCAGCCGGTCGGCGGCCGGGAAAAGATGATGGTGTCATTCGAGGTCGGAAACGTTGATGAAGCCTTTGAAGCCCTTGCCGCAAAGGGTGTCGAGTTTGTCAATCGCCCGGTCGATATGCCCGGCTGGGGAATGCGGGTTGTCCATTTGAGAGATCCGGAAGAGAATCTGATCGAACTTTTCACCCCTTTGAAATAATCCTATGACACGAATACGGATCAAACGGGTTTACGAAACGCCGGCACCGGACGACGGCTGCCGCGTGCTGGTCGACAGACTTTGGCCGCGGGGCGTCCGCAAGGGGGACCTGCCATACGATATCTGGGCCAAGGACATTACGCCCTCGGCCGGACTGCGCGCGTGGTATCACGCCGACCCTGCCGGGCGGTGGCAGGAGTTCCGCCGCCGTTATACGGAGGAGTTGCGCGGCTCGCAGGCCGTGCGGGATTTTATCCGTGAGATTGCGGACACGGAAACCGTGACGCTGCTCTATGCCTCGAAGAATGCCGCCGAGAACCATGCGCTCATCCTGCAGGAGTACCTGCAGCATGCCGCGGAGGGTGTCAAAGCCGTTTGATGGAGGTGATCCGGGCCTCGCCCTGTCCCGGGAGCGGCTGGTAGACGGTCACCTCGGCCTGATAGGTTTCGGGGTCGAGCGTCACGGTGCGCGCCTTGCAGACAAAGCGGTAGTTGATGCCCGCTACGACCTGCGTGGCGACGCTTTCGGGGGTGTATGCCACGCCCGTAAGGCCCTGCGTGACCTGATGGAACAGCGCTTGTTCCTGCTCGCTGAGCGGACGCTGCTCGGTGTAACCGCCGGTCATCACTACTCTTTCTTTGCTTTCTTCGGTTTTTGCGGCTTTGCGGCCCGGGCCTCCGCAGGCGGCCAAAGCGGCGGCCGCCAGTGTCAGGATCAGAATTCGTTTCATGGATACGCTTGATTTGCAGATTCAAAGATAGGTAATTTCCGCTCCCCGTGCAACGTTGGGAAATGGGAAAGCGGGACGTTATCCGCTAACGCCCCGCTTTTCGGAGGAAACAGGTCTCAGCGGCCGCCGCCGAGGCAACGGTGGGCATTGTGGAGCTGGAGGGCCAGTGAGAAGGCCGCGACGCCTGCGAAAAGCAGCGTGATGCCGACCCAGACGACGACAGCCGTGGTGCCGAATACCAGCGGCTGGAACAGGATCCATAGTGAACACAGCAGGAGCAGGACGCCCGTGAAGACGGTCCAGCCTGCGCCGGGAATCTCCATGGCGCTCATGTCGCCGCCCAGTCCGATGGAGCTGAATCCGCGCATCATCAGCCAGAAACCCAGAAATATGGGCAGCGTGGCGGCCGACAGCGCGACGTTGAAGATCAGGATGATGCCGAGGATGATCTCGATGATGCCCCCGGCCATCATCCAGCCGCGGCCGGTGATGAAATGGCGGTTGGCCGACGAGAGCACCACTTCGAGGATGCCCGAAATCAGCATCAGCCAGCCGAAGACGAGCGACATGCCCAGATAACTCTGGGCCGGGAAAACGAAGGTCAGCACGCCGACTGCGAACAGCGCGATGCCGACGATCAGCAGCAGCCACCAGTAACGGACGGCCTGCTTCGAATTTTCGATCAGTGTGGAAAAATTCTTCATGGTATATGGATTTACCGCTTCCCGAGCAATTTGCGTACCAGAACGGCGTGTGCCGGACGGCCGAATGCGCGGATTCTCAGTGATTCGCGGCGGCGGAATGCCGGACCGAAGGATATTCTCCGGCGGGTTTTCGGGACCGTTCGGCGGTTTTTTGCCGACGGAGAGTGAGTATTTTATCGCTAAATCGTCTGTTTTGGCCGTTTTTGTGGTTTTAATATGCTATTTTCGTGTTGTATCCGACAAAGTTTTATACATTTGCGGTTGATTATTGTAATAAGTGACGCCCCTTATGCATTCTTTTTTTAAATTGCGGCCGGGACCAACTGTGGGATTGGTGTTTGTCGCACTCCTCACTGCATGGTTGTGCTTGGCTACCCAAACTACTGTTTACGCCCGGACCGGCGTTCGTAAGACGGAGGTCAAAGGCCGTGTTACCGATGAGGCGGGTACTCCGCTGGTCGGGGTCACCGTCGTGGAACGGGGTACTCCGAACGGTACGGCGACGCTCTCCGACGGACGGTTTTCGATAATGGTCACGACCGGAGGAATCCTCGATTTCTCCTACCTCGGCTATGCCTCGCAGCAGATCGAGCCGGGCACCCGTACCGCGTTGGAGGTGGTGCTGAAGGAGGATGTGAAGGCCATCGCGGAAGTGATCGTGACGGCCCTCGGCCTCGAGCGCAACTATGCCGACCTGACCTATGCCGCCGACAAGATCAAAGGTACGGAACTGTCGGCCGTCAAATCCCCCAACATGATTCTGGCGCTGGCCGGCAAGTCGGCCGGCGTGCAGGTCAACGCGAGCTCCTCGGGAGCGGGCGCTTCGGCCAAGGTGAGCATCCGCGGCGTCCGTTCGGTGGCCAGCGACAACCAGCCGCTGTATGTCGTCGACGGCATGCCGATGCTGAACTCCTCGCCCGAGCAGTCCTATTCGGCCATCGGCGGCATCGCCGACGCCGGCAACCGCGACGGCGGCGACGGCATTTCGAACCTCAATGCCGAGGATATTGAGAGCGTGTCGATCCTCAAGGGAGCCCCTGCGGCCGCGCTGTACGGCAGTCAGGCCGCCAACGGCGTCATCCTGATTACGACCAAGCGCGGCAGCGCCGAGAAGCAGCAGGTGACTTTCTCGTCGAACCTGACTTTCCAGCGTCCTTTCTGCCTGCCCGAATTCCAGAATCGCTACGGCGTGAGCGGTGGGGTCGAGAGCTGGGGCGCCCGGGGCGGCGTGACGGCATACGACAACGCCGGGGAGTTCTTCCGGACGGGCGTAACGGCGGTCAACGGCGTCTCGGTCTCCACGGGGTCGGAGTCGATCCAGAGCTATTTTTCCTACGCCAATACCGCCGAGCGGGGCATCACCGGAAAGAACCGGCTGATGCGCCACAACTTCAACCTGCGCGCCACGTCGGACATTCTCCGCAAGCGGGTGAAACTCGACGGCAACGTCAATTTCATGCGCCAGACGGTGAACGACAAACCCGTGCCGGGCGGTTTCTACATGAATCCGCTGGTGGGGCTGTACCGCTTTCCGCGCGGCGTGGACATCACCCCTTACCGCGAGGGTTTTGAGGTCTACGACCCCGACCGGAAACTCTCCGTGCAGAACTGGATCGCCCCGAGCGACGATTTCGAGCAGAATCCCTACTGGATCGTCAACCGCATCCGCAGCAAGAGCCTGCGCAACCGCGTCATGGCTTCGCTGTCGGCGGACTGGCGGGTGACCGGGTGGCTGCATATCAAGGCCCGCGCCAACGTCGACCATTTCAGCGACAAGGTGCGCCAGAAGTTCTGGGCTTCGACGGCGCCCGCGCTGGCCGGAGCCAACGGGCGTTATGTGGAGAGCAGTTTCGCGGAGACGCTTTTCAACGGCGAGGTGCTGGCTCTGTTCGACAAAAGCCTCTCCGACGACTGGAAATTCAGCGCGACGCTCGGTACGGGGCTCAACGACCGCACGGTCAATTCGCTGCGGATCGACTCGAAAACCGCGTCGCTCTACTATCCCAACATCTTCAACGTCGCCAACATCGTCATGAACAGTTCGGCGTATATCGACGAGCAGATCGACGCCCGGCGCCAGATTCAGTCGCTGTTCGCAACGGCCTCGTTCAAGTATGCCGAGAGCCTCAATTTCGAGGTCACGGGGCGTAACGACTGGGCTTCGACGCTGGCCTACACCGACCACGAGAACAGCGGGTTCTTCTACTATTCGGTCGGGGCGTCGTGGGTGATCGGCAAGCTATTCAAACTGCCCGAGTGGGTCTCGATGGGCAAGGTGCGTCTGACTTGGAGCCGGGTGGGCAACGACATCCCGATGTTCATCACCAACCCCAAGGCGCACATCTCGGCCGGCGGAGGCGTCAGCGCCGCCGATGCGGCTCCCGGGACGAACCTCAAACCCGAGATGACCAATGCCCTCGAGGCGGGTGTCGAGTGGCGTTTCTTCGGCGACCGGCTGAACGTCAACGCCACCTATTACAAAACCAATACTCACAACCAGTTCTTCAAACTCCCGGCCCTTTCGGGCGAGGCTTATGCCTTCCGCTACGAGAATGCCGGAAACATCGAGAACGAGGGTATCGAGATCGCGCTGAGCGCCTATCCGGTCTATGGGAAGCAGGTCACATGGTATACGGGCGCGAATTTTTCGCACAACCGCAATCGGGTGGTCCGCCTCCACGACGAGTTGCGCGAGTACGTCTACGGGCCTTCGAGCTTCTCGTCATCCTACGCCATGAAGCTCGTCGAGGGCGGTTCGATCGGTGACATCTACGGCCGGGCTTTCGACCGCGACGAACAGGGGCGGATCATCTACGAGACCGAGGGCGACTACGCGGGGCTTCCCCGCACCGTCGGCGACGGAAACACCGTGAAGGTCGGCAACGCCAATCCCCGCTTCTCGCTGTCGTGGAGCAACACGGTCTCCTACAAGGGGCTGTCGCTGTCGCTGCTGGTGGACTGCCGCTACGGGGGACGGCTGCTGTCGCAGACGATGGCCGACTTGGATTCCTACGGCGTCACGAAGGCGACGGCCGATGCCCGCGACCGCGGTTATGTGACGCTCGAAGGGCGGCGGATCGAGGACGTGAAGGGATTCTACAAACTGGTCGGAGGACGCGCCGGCGTGACGGAATATTACATGTACGACGCGACGAACATCCGCCTGCGGGAGATGTCGCTCTCCTATGCGCTGCCCAGACAACTGGTGCGGCGCACACGGGTGTTCAGCGCCGTGAGCGTGTCGCTGGTGGCCCGCAACCTCTTCTTTATCTACAACGCGTCGCCGTTCGACCCCGACCTCGTGCTCTCGACGGGCAACGACAATCAGGGTATCGACGTCTACGGCATGCCGACCGTGCGGAGTGTCGGATTTAACATCAAATTGGAATTCTGAGGATATGAAACGCTGGCATACATACATTTTCGCCGGATGCTGTGCGCTTTGCCTCGGGGCATGCACGGGTAATTTCCGGGATATCAACGACGACCAGTCGGGCACGACCGACAAGGAGCTCGAAGCCGACAACAACGGTCTGGGCTACCGGCTGAAGATCGTCCAGCAGGGTATCTATTTCAACTACGACTACGGCAAGGGCAAGAACTGGCCTTTCCAGCTCACGCAGAACCTCAATGCGGATATGTTTTCGGGCTACATGCACGATCCCAAGCCGCTGCAGGGCGGGAGCCACAATTCGGATTACAACCTTCAGGACGGCTGGAACAGCGCCATGTGGCAGTTCACCTACTCCTACATCATGCCCGAGATCTACCGGCTGGAACAGACGGCCGAAGAGCTGATGCCGCCGTTCTATGCCATTACGAAGATTCTGAAAGTCATGGTCATGCACCGCGTGAGCGATTTTTACGGGCCGGTGATCTACTCCCATTTCGGGACCCACGGCGTCGAATATGTGCCCGACAGTCAGGAGGAAGCCTACGGGCACTTCTTCGCCGATCTGGACGAGGCTGTGGAAATCCTTTCGGATTATGTCGGGGAGCATCCCGAGGCCAACGAGTTCGCGCAGTTCGACCTGCTGCTCGACGGCAGTTACACGTCGTGGCTGCGTTTCGCCAACTCGCTGCGCGTGCGGCTGGCCGTGCGTATCGCTTCCGTGGCCCCGGAGCAGGCTGCCGAGGAGTTTCGGAAGGGGGTGAACGCACCCCACGGCGTGATCGAGTCGAATGTGGGAAATGTCGCCGTAGACGCTTCGGGCGTCTTCCTGAACCCGCTGGGGGCGATCAACCGCAGTTGGAACGAGGCGGTCATGAACGCCTCGATGGAGTCGATCCTCAAGGGATTCGGGGACCCGCGCATCGAAAAGTTCTTCGAGCCCTGCCGCAACGATCTGACCGTTACGGAAGAGGGCGGAGGCACCGCGGCGATCGCACTCAAGGGGGAGTTCCACGGAATCCGGCAGGGAACGGCCTTCTCGCATAACTATTATGCGGCGTTTTCGCGCCTGACGATCGAACAGACGACCGATGCCGTCCTGATGACGGCCGCCGAGGTCTGGTTCCTGCGCGCCGAAGCAGCCCTGCGGGGCTGGACCGACGAGAACCCGGAGTTCTGTTACGAGCAGGGTGTGGGCCTGTCGTTCACCCAATGGCAGGCGACGGGACTCGAACGTTATCTGCAAAGCGATGCGACGGCGGCGGACTACCACGACCCCGTCGATCCGCAGAACGACATCGCCGCCCAGTGCCGGGTGACGCCCCGCTGGGAAGAGGGGGATTCGAACGAGCTGAAACTCGAGCGGATCATCACCCAGAAATGGATCGCCATGTATCCCGAGGGATGCGAGGCGTGGGCTGAACAACGCCGCACGGGTTATCCGCGGCTGTTTCCGGTGCGCTTCAACCACAGCAAGGGGCAGAGTATCGACACCGAGACGATGATCCGGCGGCTGCCTTTCCCGGCGACGATGGCCACCTCCGACCCCGAGCAGTACGAGACATTGATCGACGCACTGAACGGCGCGGACCACGGGGGCACCCGTCTGTGGTGGGATACCGGGAAGAATTTCCGGTAGGCGGTCCGATTACCGCTGTTCTGCGCCGTCGTTCCGGCACATGCAGCCGGTCAGGTGATCGTTGACGAACCCCGCAGCCTGCAGGTGGGCGTAACAGATCGTGGAGCCGAAAAATTTGAATCCCCGCTTTTTCATGTCCCGGCTCATGGCGTCGGATTCGGGCGACGATACCGGGATTTCGCTCAGCGACCGGAAGGTGTTGACAATCGGTTTCCGGTCGGGAAAGAACGACAGGGTATAATTGTAAAAACTGCCGAACTCCTTTTGCAGGTCGAGGAACAGCCGGGCATTCGAGATCGTCGATTTGATTTTCAGCCGGTTCTTCACGATGCCCTCTGCCTGCATCAGCCGTTCGATATCCTCGTCGGTCATCCGGGCCACCCGTTCGGCATCGAAATCACAAAAAGCCTTGCGGTATCCTTCGCGCTTTCTGAGAATGGTTATCCAGCTCAGTCCAGCCTGAGCGCTCTCCAGCACAAGAAATTCGAACAGCGTCTTGTCGTCGGTCACCAGTCTTCCCCACTCCTCGTCGTGGTATTTCACATACAGCTCGTCGGTTCCGCACCAGCCGCAGCGTCCGTTTATCATGTCCTGCATCGTCGTAGTTGTTAGTATGGAGTAAAGATAGCGGATTCACGGCGTCGCACCAAATTTCAGCGCCCCGACTTGGGCACAGTCCATAAAAAGTCTCCGGATTCATGATTCCCTTTGCGGCCGCCACGCATCGGAGCGATCCACAAAGTGCGCAAAGTACACATGGGCGTGAAGATTCCGGAGTGCAAAATTAACCCGTTCCGCGCAGAATGCAAAATCTCTGGCGGACGGGTTTATTTTATAGCGTATCTTCCGGAATAGATACTGTATGTGTCCGATCTTTATTTTCTCTTTTGCAATTTGTCCATTTCCAGAGCGGCGAACAGGAGCGGCAGCAGTCCGTGCGTATCGCTGCGGATGAAGGGAATGCGTTCGTAGTCCGCGGGATCGGTACTGAAATTGGTGCCGCCTTTCACGCCGTTGAAATCGTCCTCTTCGCTGACAAAGGTCGTCAGTGCCTGCCAAGCACGGCGGAGCGGTTCTTCGACTTGTTTGCGCGGAAGCCATCCGCGGTTGATGCCGCGGGCGAGGCAGTAGGTGAAGATCGCGGCACCGGAGGATTCGCGGGCGGAATCCTCCCGGTCGAGGATGTTGCGCCAATAACCCTCCGTATCCTGATGACGCAGCACTCCTTCGATGTGGGCCCGGTAGATGGCCAGTATCCGTTTGTAATTCCGGTCGCTGCGGGGAAGCGCGTCGAGCACCTCGCAGGTTGCCCACAGGGCCCAGCCGTTGCCGCGCGACCAGTGCGGAACGCGGATGTCGGGATGAGAGGGGTAGCAGGCCTGCCGGTAGAGCCCTGCGTCGGCATCGAACAGCAGGCGGTTAAAGCCGATGAGCTGGTCGGCGGCGTCGTGCAGGAGGCTTTCGTCATCCGTCAGGCGGTAACCGTAGATCAGATAAGGCAGTCCCATGAACATGTCGTCGGCCCAGACCGAGGGATAGGGGGTGTATTCCCGGGCGAAGACGCCTTCGGTGCGGAACTGTTCGTGGCACAGGTAGTCCAGCACCCGTTCCGCCTGCCGGCGGTAGCTCTCGGGAGGATCGGGGCTCTCGACGCAGCGGGTGATATAAGGCATGGCCGGGGCCGATACATAGTCGAGCATCGGACGTCCTGCGGTGCCGAAGTTGAACGACCGGACGGCGTGCAGCCGTTGTGTCTGGTGTTCGGCCAGCGGGAAGGTTTCGAGCGAGAAATCGCACCATGCGTCGGCATAGGCTGCGTATTTCGGATCGCCGCAGGCGGCGGAGAGTCGTTGCAGGGCCCAAGCGAAGCATCCCACATGGTAATACCATTCGAAGAAACGTCCGTTGGCGGCCGGTGCCGAAACGATATCGACGGGCGGGATATTCCACGCGACGGTGCGGTCGCAGTCCCGGTAAGGCGTGTGGAAAAGCAGGGTGCTGTCCGGGGCGAGCGGTGTCGCAAGATCGCCTTCAAACGTTCCGAGCACCAGCCAGCGGGCCTCTTTGAGTTTCGGGGCGTAGGTTTCGAGTGTGCAGAAAATCTTGCGTCCCCGTTCGGCATAGCGCGAGAAGTTGCGCGACTGCATCAGGAAAAGGTGTTCGCCGCCGTGGTATTCGGTCTTGACGAGCAGTTTGTGCGGCCCGGCCGTCAGGCGCAGGCGGAACGATTCCGGAAGGCGGTAGTCCTTCTCGCCGAACTTCACGGCGAAGGGGTGCGGCAGGGTGCGTTCGTAGACCACCGAGTCGTCGATCGTGATCCGCACGGGACCCGTGCATCCCAGTTCGAAGAGCTCTTCGGTGTCGCCTTCGCACCGGAGCGTCGTCAGGGCGTAGGCCACGCCCGGGCGATCCATGCAGCGGCCGAAATCGACGCAGCCGAAGTCGGAAGAGGCGCCTTGGAGTTTGTATTCCAGTTCGAACCGGGTGTTGTCGACCACCTTGTCGGCGACGCGGCGGGCCAGTTCGAGCGGTTCGGCGGCATGGGTCAGGGCCGGGATGAGCAGGGTGATGAGCAGCAGAGGTTTCATGACGTCAGAAATTGAGTACGGGATAACGGTGTCCGTAACCTGCGGACGACAGGCGGACGTTGTCGCGGTAGACGTCGGTGTCGAACCGGGCCTGCTGGGTCTGGTTTTCGCGGGCATTGCGGTCGGTCCAGAAGACGATGCGGCCGTCGGGATGGGCTACGACGACCTGTTCGCCCGCCAGCGGCAGCACCTTTTTCGCGGCGACGAGGGTACCTTTGCCGGTTTTCAGCACGACACGCCCCGTGCGGTCGTACAGAGCTCCGTCCGTGAAGAGTTCGTGGATGCCGTCGCCGTTGAAATCGACGACCGTGCCTTTGATCGGAAAGTCGATTTTCACTTCCTCGCCCGTGCGGGCGTCGTAGGTCTTGGCGACGCACCCTTTGGGCGGGACGTCCTCACCTTTGAAGGGGTAGCGTCCGGCCATGGCGATCCGTTCGCCGCGGGGACCGAAATTGCCCACCCAGCCGTGATGGTAGTGCCCTTTGCGCTCGGCGATCGCCCAGAGCCGGCGTCCCGTCTGGTCGAACATCACGGCACGCGGCTGTTTGCCGTCATCGCCCTTTTCGCGCGTGGTGAAGAAGCACCACCGTTCCGATTCCGCGTTCCACCAAGGCTGCACCAGATCGGAATGTTCGTTCCAAGCGTCGCCGTCGAGGATGAAGAGCTGTTCGCCCGTGTCGAACGAGAAGCACCGTTCGCCGTACATGAACTGCTCGCGGCCGTCGCGGCGGAGGTCGAAGATCGGGGTCGAGTGGCTGCCGCGCGCGCCGTGGCCGTCGTCGGGTATCTTGACCTTCCAGCGGCGGCTCATGTCGCCGTTCCACCCCTGCATCTGTATCTCCTTGTAGGTGCCCTGTACGGTCACCAGCACCGGACTGCCGTCGTCGGCGTGGCCGCCGATGAGCAGGAACCGCCATTTGTAGCTGTTGGCTTGGTTGTGGGCCGGGGCGGGCCACTGCCACGAGCCGGTCACACGGCCCGTGCGGGCGTCGGCGCGTTCGAGGCGGTATCCGTCGTAATCGAAGGGACGTTCACAAGTGTTGACGACGTAATAGATCTCGTCGCATCCGTCGCCGTCCATGTCCATCGGCAGCAGCGGCATGAACCACACGCCCGGAATGGTATGAGGCAGTTCGCGCCGCCATAATTCGCGGCCTGCGGCGTCGAAGACGGCGATCTTCGGCGTATCCTTCGGGAAGGTGAAACTGCCTTCATAGGGGTCGATGCTCTTCTCGGCGGAGAAGACCGTGACGAATCCCCGTTCGCCGTTTCCGAGGTCGAGCGGCGTCAGCCGGCATTGTTTGACGGGGGTGCCGAGGTCGAGGGTCAGAACCTCGCGGGGCGAGAATTCCCGGGCGGCGAGTGCTGCGGGGAGCAGCAGCAGGGTGTACAGCAGTTTTTTCATGGGTTGATCTTTAAAATCGGAGGGCCGGGTACCAGCCCGGCCCTCCACACAATAAAACCTAATCTATTATCGGTAACAACCGTTACTTTTTCGCGTCGCAGATCTCGCCGTCCTGCTGGTGCCACAGACCATAAGGCTCCGTGCGCGAACAGCTTTCGTAGTCGATACCCTCGAGCGCGTAATTCTTCACGTCGTCCATCACGATCGCCGGGCGGACGTCGTTGTTGGCCAGCCGCAGCCGCATGTTGCGGACCTGCAGTCCGTCGACATGGCGGAAATAGATTCCATAGGCGGGACAGGTGCCGTAGCAGTCGAATTCGGGATATTTCTTCTCGTTTTCGGGGACGTCGCGGTAGATCATCTGCGGTTCGTTGACGGAGCCGAAGAGCAGCAGGTCGCAGTCCTCGATCAGCACATTCTCGATCGGATGGCCTTTCAGACCGCCGACGGCCGTGCCGACGCCCGGACCGCCCTTGACCTCGACCCAGCCGATGCCGGTGTTGCGGATATTGCGCAGCGTGACGTTGCGGATGGCGCCGACAGGTGCGGGGTTCGGACCGCCCTCGAAGGTCCGGCCGCGGTTGCCAAGCCGCACGACGAACGGAGCCGCGCAGTTGCTCATGCGGATGTCCTCGTAGGTCACGCCGTCGATCACCGAGCCGTCGACCGCCTCGATGGCAATTGAATAGCGGGTCCACCCTTCGGCGTTGCGGACGTGAACGTTGCGGATTTCGCCGTGGGTCTCGGTGCCGATCTTCACGAGGTTGCAGTTGGCGTAACGTGCGCGCACGTCTTCGACGAAGATATTCTCGGCCGGAGTGAGCGACAGCGCTTTGAGGCAGACGGCGTCGTCGCCGCAACTGCAAAGGAAATTGCGGACCACCACATCGCTGCAACCGCTCAGGTCGATGCCGTCCTGATTGTTGGTGCCGGTGTAGCAGCGCACGGTGACGTTTTCGACGCGCAGGTTCCGGCAGGCTTCGTAATACTGGGTCCAGTTGGCGCTGCGGGCCAGCGTGACGCCGTCGATCGCAACGTTCTTGCATTCGACCATACGGATCAGGCGCGGGCGTTCGTGCTCGTTGTTGCGGCCCCGCCAGGGATATCCCTCGAAGAGCGAGTAGCCGTCGAGGATGCCGCCGCCGCAGATCGTGATGTTCGAGGCTTTTTCGGCATAGATCATCTGGAAGTCCTCCTTGCCGCGAAACGACGGAAGGGAGCAGCGCAGGGGCGGGAAATCGTCGTGGTTGACCGAGCCGCGCAGGATGGCGCCCGCCTCGACGCGCAGCGTAACGTCGGATTTGAGTTGCAGCGTTCCGGTGACGTAGACCCCGTCGCGGACCCAGACCGTGCCGCCGCCCTTGCGGGCGCTGCACTTGTCGATGGCGGCCTGCAGGACGGCGGTGTTGACCGTCGCGCCGTCGCCGACGGCTCCGGCCTCGGCGATGTCGATGACGAAGCCTGCGGGACGCACCGTCTCGGGCCATTCGCCCAGCGGGCGTACCGCCACGAGGTACATGTTATGCGCACTGCTGCCGTTCTCGCCCAGCGCGACGCACTCGCCCCGGCGGTAGGGACGGCGGTAGCAGGTGAAGCGCTCGCCGCGGTCGTTGGTGATATACAGGGAGGTGCGGACGAACGTGTCGAGCCAGACGGGTTTCTCGGCAATGGCGTCGTTGTGGGCCACGAGGACCTCGGCGTCAGCTTTCACGTCGAAATAGGCGATGTCGCCGCGGTCGAAGCGCTTCGATCCGTAGGCCGGCTGGATCCAGTCGGCGCCCTCCAGCTCGGGCGACAGGGCGGTGACGGCGACGGGTTCTTCGCCGTACATCGATACGCCCGTGCGCAAGTTGCCCTGCTCGAGCCAGTGCGAGATGTTGTAGTTGAACTGCCAGACGTCGAGTACGTCGAGGCGTGTGATCAGCCGGGTATCGGCATGTGCCGCCGCCGTGGCGGCGAGCAGACAGCAGGTCAGAATGAGTCTTTTCATCGGTTGTGTTTCGGGTTTTCGTTCGGAACAAAATTACGGCTTCCGGGCGAATGCAATGTGCAATAAATACCGGGATAGGTGGTGAAAAATGCCTATTTTCCCTCGATCGTGCGGCGCAGGGCTTCGAACTCGGCCTCGGTGTGGTCTTCGGTGTCGATCTTGCGTTTCAGCACCCCGGCGACCTTCTTCTCGGCGGAGTAGGTGTTGGCATGGCGCAGCGTGCGGCGGCGCGGGGAGTAGTCGAGCATGATGCGGCGCATCAGGTAGTCGCGCTGGATATAGCGTTCGAGCGCCGCGATGCATTCGGCGCCGTACTCCGGTCCGTCGGTGTAGGTGCGTTCGCGGGAGAGTTCGTACTTGTCGTTGTAGACGTAACCGCTCTTGTAGAAGAGCAGCGCGGCTTCAACGAGTGCGGTGTTGCGCTGGCAGAGCGTACGGTTGAGGTAGGCGCTGGCGATGATATCGTTGAGATAAGGGGCGTTTGCAGGTCCCGCGGCGCGGGCTTTCTCGGCTTCGGCGACGGCCCGGTCAGCACATTCGGCCATTTCACGCAGTACGTCCAATGGGGTCAGCCGTTTTTCGGCATGATATTTCGCCGTGAGCGCTTCGTCCGAGCGGTCTCCGGTGCGCCATGCCGTGCAATACTCCGGTACGCCGACCACTTCCTGCCGGACGAAGGCCATGCCGGCCGGAGCCTCGGGGTTGTCGAACATCTGCCAGAATTTCAACGGCTGCAAACCCCCGACCGAGAGGCCGTCGCCGCGCCAGAACCACGCGGGCATCAGTTTGATGAACTGCTCCTGTGCATGTGCTACGGCCTTGAGCGATTGCAAAACGTGGGGCGCGGCCTTGCGGTAGGTTTTGGTCAGGTATTTCTCGGCATCGGCGTCTGACCATGGCTTATTGTTCATGGCCCCGGCCACGGTGAGCTGCGTCAGACGCCGCACGGGATTGTCGGCCGAATCCTCGCCGCGCAGCGTGTAGTCCTGATAGACGATGCCCGTGAAACGGCCCGCACGGACGTTGTCGAAGATACGGTTCACGATCTTGTTGTCGTACCAGTAGACCGGGTGCGGGTATTCGGCATCGTAGACGTGCATGTCCAGTACCACGCCGTAACCCTCGTCGAGCATCTCCTTGCCCCAGAGCGGATAGTTGACCAGCGGCTGGTCGTAGCCGGCGTATTTCACCGAGAGGACCAGCTTCTCGCGCGGAATGTCGAGCTGCTGCATCACCTCGGGCTTCACATACCAGTCGCGCATGCCGAAAAAGTAATCGTCGCCCCGTTTCTCGCGCAGCATGTGCGCCAGACGGTTGGAGTAGTCGACGAAACAACTGTCCGTCTTGTCGTAGTCCACGCACTCTTTCCACGATTTCCATGTGTTGGGGCGCACCTTTTCGACATCGTAGGTCCACGCTGCCTCGGCATAGGCGTTGAGGAAGCCGTCCAGCTCGGGCAGCAGGTCCAGCGCCCGGGAGGTCGACCAGAGGAAAAAATCGCGGAACAAATCGTTGGTCCACTGCTGTTGGGGGACGCAGTTGGGCGACTTGCCAGCCAGCGCTTTCTGGAACATGTCGTTCTGGTGGGCTTTGCGCAGCAGTTGGTCGAAGACCCCGTCGGGGTTGAGCTCCTGCTGGTGGGCGCACCAGAATTTGTAGGGTGCATAGTGCGAATAGGAGCGCGTCACGACGTAGCGGATGCCGCGCGACTTGGCATAGGAGATATTCTCCCGCAGGGTCGCGAGGTTTTGGGCGACCTTGGCAGGCGTGTATTCCGCGGCTTCGGGGTAGGGCGAATCGGCGTAATCGACGATGTGCATCGGCAGGAAGGTGAACGTGCCGATGGAGATGACGTTGTAGCCGTCGGCGGCGATGCGGTCGATCTGTTCGCGGACCTCATCGCTGAGTTTGGGATTCATCCACTGGGACGAACCCACCGGGACGATGCGGTACTGCATGGGCTTCTGCGCATGCAGGGTGAAGGCCGTGAAGATTAACAGCAGGGAGAGTATCTTCTTCATTTGTCAGGGTCGGAAAAGGTTCATGGTGCCGGGAAAGCACCATGAACCGATTTTCAGTGTTATTTGATCTCCGTCAGTTTTGTCGGTACGGGGATGTCGCCCCATGTTTTCAACTGGGCGGGAGCCCCGCTGTCGTCAAGCGTGTAGTAACCGACCGGGCGCGGCATCGGACCCGTCCAAGGCACCGGACAGGGGTCGTCGAAAGGCTGGGTGATACCTCCCGTGTTGAGGAAGTCGAAGACACGGGCCGTGCCGTCGTCGTTTTTGAGTGACGGTATGCCGAGTTTGGAATCACCCGAACCTTGTGACGTGTTGACCAGGAAACGGAAAAGCAGGTCGTCGGTCTTATTGTAATTTCCGTCGTTTGCCTGACCTTCTGTATAGCGCCAGATGCGGATGAAGGGTGCATCTTTCGTCGTTGTCTTGTGACCTGTCCAGAATTTGCAGGTATGGCCGAGGAAGCATTTGATCTTACCGTCGTCTTTTTTGCATGCCGCCCAGCCTTCTGACTGGTTGCCTTCTTCATATCCGGCTCCGGCAATTGCAAAACGCGATGTGGAGAGACAAGCCCAGTAGAACGGCTGGTCGGGATCGGCGATAGTGGGGTATTCGTAGGGATAGGGTGTTGCCGTTAGGTAAATGGCTACTGAACCTACTTTGTCAATTCCATCGACAGCAGGCGATGCGACAGCCCAACTCTGAGTATCATTGAATTGAGTCTTTTTAGCAGTTCCTCCTCCGGAGCAATATACGATGCAGGCGTAATTATCATTGGGAGACGAAATGGTTGAGTTTGTCGAACTGGTGCCGCGCATGCGGTTGCCCCACTGGTCGGTCACCATGACGCCGGTGGCGGGAACATATTGATACGGGCGCAGTTTGCACGAGGCTGCGGCGGCGCTGGCGTCGTCGGAGGTGGCTGTGATGAGTATTTCCGTAGCTTCGCAGTTGGCCGGGTCGAACGCGAAATCTTCCTTGACGGTGATCGTCGAGTTCCCGGCAGGGGCGTTGGCCGGATCGTCGATCATATAGACGTTGAACGAAACGGTCTGCGTGGCGGGGTCCTGCGTACCCTCGGCGTCGACCGTTGCGACGGCGGTGTTGCTGCTTTCGACGTGGACGAGACTGTTCTCGGGGATCTTGATCTCCTCGTCATCCGTGGAGAAGACCACGCGAATAGCTTTGGTATGACTGACGGTGAGGCTTCCGGCGAGTGCGTCGCTGGCCTCGCTGCCGTCCTCGTTGAGCGACAGCGCAACGCCCGTGACCTTGATGGTCTTCAGGCTGACGGGGATTTCCGCGCGCACGTCGTCGTTGCGCGTCGACTGAATGGTGATCGTCGCGTCGCCCAGTTCTTGTCCCGGGACGAGCGTGAAGCCCGTGCGGCCGTCGAGTTCCTTCTCCTCGACGTCCACGACCTCTCCGTTCGTCGTTTCGAACGTCACACTCTTGTCGAAGGTGTCGTGTACGAAGATTTCGAAAAAGTAGTCGCGGTTGCCCGTGGAGTTGCGGACGAAGGTGATCCGGCCGTCGACGGGTTCGTTGAGCAGCAGGTCGTAGACACGGATGCCCGCTTCGACGGTTACCGAGACGGCGCAGGTGGCTTCGATCTCGGGATAGGCCGTGCTGCGGGCCGTGATGACGGCGTCGCCCAGACCGGTGGCGCGCACGGCGCCGTTTTCGTCGACCGTGGCTACGGCGTCGTTGCTGGAGCTCCAACTGATTTCGCCGTCGGTGGTTTCCGCCGGGTCGAACGAGGCGTAGAGTCGGCGGGTTTCGCCGATGATGAGTTCGCTGAGCGAACTTTTCGACAAGGTGAGCTCTTTCGGCTTGTAGTAGACGTTGCCGTCTCCCAGCCAATCCGAGTCGCCGCAGGCCGTCAGAGCCAGCGCGGCAAGTGATAAGAGGATCAGTTTTTTCATGTCAGGTTATATTTTTTTGGTTGTTTCGGGATTATTTGCGGGGTACGGCACCCGTGAAGGCATTCTTCTCCAGCCGCAGGTATTTGAGCCGGGGCAGCGATTCCAGCGCCGCGGGTACGGCGCCCGAGAGACGGTTGCCGGCGGCCTTGAACGACGTCAGTTCGGTGAGCTTGGCCACCGAAGCGGGAATTTCGCCCGTCAACTGGTTATAGCTTATGTCGAATGAGATCGATTTGGCGGGTTTGGCCAGCAGGGCCATGTCGCCGATCGCCGCCGGGATCGAACCCGTCAGTTGGTTTTTGTTGAGCAGTACCTTGATCTCGTTGCCGCCCTTGCCGTCTTCGCGGGGTTTCGAGGTCTTGGCTTCGGCGCCCAGAAGGATCAGTTCGCCGGGGATTTCGCCCGAAAGCCGGTTGTTCGAAAGGTTGAGCGAGGAGATCAGTTTCAGACCGCCGATCTGAGGCGAGAGACTTCCCGTGAGGCCGTTGCCCGAGAGGTTGAGCGTGCGCATGCCGTTCAGGGCATAGATCGCTTCGGGAAGCTCGCCCGTGAGGCCGTTGTCGGGCAGCTCGAGCTTGCTGACGCGGCCTTTGCGGATTTCGTTGATGCCGAACCAGCCGGTGCCTTCCTGAGCGTTGTAGACTTTCACGTCGTCGGCCGTGGCGTTTTTGAAATCCCAGCCGGAGTTATTTTTCCAATCGGCGCCGCCCGTGGCCTCGTAGAGAGCCCGCAGGGCTTCGAAATCCGCCGTGCTGATCTGTGCGGAGATCGGACCGCAGAGAAGCAGTGCCGCAAGAATGGGTAAAATTCGTTTCATCGCAGGTTATCTTTATGGTTTATTGTTCGATTCGGTATTCCCGGAGCAGTTTGCGCAGGTTGGTGCTGCCTTTGACGGCATGGGCCGGAAGCTGGCGCTCCGCTCCGAAAACATACATTTCCGGGGCGTGTTCTACCGTTACGGTCTCTTCGCGGTAGGTGCCGTCGGCTTTGCGCAGCCCTTCGGTCCGCAGGTTGAACTGTTCGGCCACGAAATCGTACATCGCGCGGCGTTTGTTCATGCCGTAGTCGTGCTGTTCGGCGGCGAGGTGGACGTTGCGAATCTTGTCGCTGGCTCCGAAAAGGGCATAGACCTTTTGCAGATAGGGGTATTCGATCTGCGGCACGGTCACCGTCCAGTCGTGTCCGTCGGAGATCACCAACTGCGGATGCGGGGCCGCGAGGGCTCCCAGCTCGGCGTTGTTGGTCATCAGTTCGCCGGGCAGGATGTGGATCGGAAGCCCGCTTTCGCAGGGGCATCCGCCGAAGAAGTGCGACGAGAGCATGACCACCGGGACGCTCAGCGTGATGCGGTCGTCGAGCGCGGCGATCACCATCGTCTGCGTGCCGCCGCCCGAGGCGCCCGTGACGCCCACGCGGGTCGTGTCGGCCCACGGTTGGGTACAGAG